>JAZTXZ010000025.1:0-27702 GCA_045636685.1 Candidatus Avispirillum sp.
TCTGCCGCTCCCGTTGGCAGACACCTTGACGGATGCCGTATCGGCTTTGATGCGGGTGGATCTGACAGAAAGGTTTCCGCTGTTGTTGACGGTGAGACCGTATACTCCGAGGAGGGAGTTTGGTTCCCTAAGATCAACTCAGATCCCGATTATCACTATCAGGGCATTCTTGACGCAATGAAGACCGCGGCATCTCATATGCCGAGAGTTGATGCTATCGGTGTTTCCTCTGCAGGTGTTTACATCGATAACAAGATCATGGCAGCTTCTCTCTTCCTCAAGGTTCCCGAGGATGAGTTCAATAAGAAGGTTAAGACAATGTACATCGACGTTGCTAAGGAGATCGGTGCTGATATTCCGATCGAGGTTGCTAACGACGGTGACGTAACAGCTCTCGCAGGTGCTATGGACCTTAACGATAATAAGGTTCTCGGTATCGCAATGGGTACTTCTGAGGCAGCAGGCTACGTTGACGCAAACGGCAACATCACAGGCTGGCTCAACGAGCTCGCATTCGTTCCGATCGACTTCTGCAAGGACGCTATCGTTGACCCCTGGGCAGGCGACTACGGCACAGGCGCTATGTACTTCT
Source organism: Candidatus Avispirillum sp. (assembly GCA_045636685.1). GTDB lineage: Bacteria > Bacillota > Clostridia > Oscillospirales > CAG-272 > Avispirillum. Next base: position 593 of record JAZTXZ010000025.1, read on the forward strand.
GCCAGGAGGGCGTAATCAAGCTTTCTCCCGCAGCAGGTATCGAGCTTGATCCCGAGCTTTCTCCCGCAGAAAAGCTCAAGGTAGTTCAGGGCCTTATGAAGGAAGGCGACGAGAGAGCAGCAAAGATCTACGAGACTCTCGGCGTATACTTCGGTTACTCCATTGCATACTATGCAATGTTCTATGATATCAAGCACCTCATCATCATGGGTCGTGCAACAAGTGGCGACGGCGGTACAATCCTTCTCGAGAACGCAAAGAAGGTTCTCGCAGAGGAGTATCCCGAGCTCAATATCAACCTCTACATCCCCGACGAGAAGAGCCGCCGCGTAGGTCAGTCCGTAGCAGCAGCATCTCTCCCCAAGCTCGGCTAAGAGGAAAGGATTTGCCTACTTTCTTTGAAAAGAAAGTAGCAAAGAAACTTCAAAAAAAGAATAATAAAAATGGCTATGCGAAAGCGTAGCCATTTTTTTCGTTTATTTTTTTACTAATTCAAATTCCGGATTTTTCAAGAGAATTCCATCTTTGGTAGCAACAATTTCAACCTTGTCAGTCAACCCAAATCTGTGACGAAGCTCTTTGGGAATAACTATTCTGCCGAGCTTGTCAAACTCTTTTATTATATCTATTTTATCCATATTTCGTATCCTGCTTTGGTAAATATTTGAGATTCTTATCTTTAACACAATTATAAAGAATTTATGTGTTAAAGTCAGGAAAATTCTTGATATTAACACAAAATGGAGCAGATATGAAAATATACGATTATAACGGAAAAAAGAATATTTGCGGTGACAGAGTAAGAGCGGCGAGAAAGAATCTTGGACTTTCTCAGGAGAATCTTGCTGCAAGACTTCAGACAGCGGGTGTAAATATCGAGCGCGATAGTGTCAGCAGAATAGAGATCGGAACAAGATTTGTTGCAGATTTTGAACTTGCAATTCTTTGTAAGGTGCTTTCCGTCAGCGCAAATTATCTTTTGGGAATCGAATAATTATTTTGGCTATCGGAAACGGTAGCCATTTTTATTTTTCTATCTTGTTAAATCGTCAAATTCGGGTTTATCGGTGTGTTGCAAACAAAAATTTGATAGGAGAAAGAAGCGGTTCACGCCAAAGCCTCCCTCCGATGGAAGGACTCGCTTGCGGGGGGATCCGTTTAGGGAGCCTGTTTTCCAATCCCCCACATAAAACCGAATTTGAATCACTGCATCTATATCTCTCTCTTGACATAGAAGGCAAGGAGGTATATCATTATGATATGACATAAAAAGGAGATAATAATGTTTTTCAGTATTCCTCTTAAACACGACATTGACCATTATTGTAATAAAATAGACGAGCATATAAGAGAAGACTTCGAAACGAAGATCCCCGATTACGGCGCAGATGCTTTCAATCCCATAGGTTTTCATTTTAAGCGTAAGGATAATAAAGTCCGTGGATTTTACAGAAGCAAATATGTTAAATTCACCGGTGGGGCAGGGGCATTCCTATCTCCCTCAACTCATATGCATTTTATCGGCAAAATGACCGAAGATGAAACCGGAGAGAAAAAGCTTCGGGTTTTTGTTTACCCCCAGCTCACTCAGGCATTTATGCTTGTAATATCCATTATTTTCGTTATACTGTTTTCAAGAAATATTGCAGAGACTTATCTGTACGTAATTCTTTTTGCGTCGCTGTTTCTTTATTCTCTGGTGGAAACAGTCCGACTCACATCCCTCATAAATAAAGAGTTTAAAAAGTTTTTTAACTGAAAAAAACCGCCGAGTTCGCTCGGCGGTTTTTAGTTTTTTTGTAGGATTAAAGAATTTCAACCTTTTCCATCTTCATTTCGAATCTGGGCATATCGCGTCCGTCTGTGGGAACAGCTGCGATCTCGTCAACAACGTTCATACCCTCGGTAACCTTACCGAAAGCAGCGTACTGACCGTCAAGGAAAGTAGCATCTGCGTGGCAGATGAAGAACTGGCTGGAAGCGGAGTTGGGGCTCTGGCTTCTTGCCATGGAGATAACGCCTCTCTTGTGGGAGATGGGGTTGTCAAATCCGTTGAGCTTAAACTCGCCGTAAATATTGTGGCCGGAACCGCCGATACCGATACCCATGGGATCTCCGCCCTGGATCATAAAGCCTGCAATAACGCGATGGAAGATAAGTCCGTCGTAGAAGCCCTCGTTTGCGAGCTGTACAAAGTTTTCAACAGTCTTGGGAGCAAGATCGGGGTAAAGCTCGAGAGTGATCTCGCCGCCGCCAACCATTGTGATCTTAGCATTAACTATCTTGTTTTCCATTTTTGTAAAATCCTTTCTTATTTGATCTCAGCGGCATCAGTTGTATCAGCCGCGGTAATATCTGTAGCAGTATCAATAAGCTTAACGTATTCGATAACAACATCAGTAAGAGGAGCGTCATTGGAGTCTGTGTCAACTGTGGCAACAGAGTCAACTACCTCAATACCTTCGATAACCTTACCGAATGCTGCATACTGACCGTTAAGGTGGGGAGAATCCTCGTGAACGATGAAGAACTGGCTGGAAGCAGAATCGGGAATCTGAGTTCTTGCCATGGAGATGACGCCGCGCTCGTGCTTCAAGGGGTTGTAAACGCCGTTTGCGGAAAACTCACCCTTGATTGATTTAACGCTGTCCTCGCCTTCACCGCCCTGGATCATAAAATCCTCAATGATGCGGTGGAATGTAAGACCGTCGTAATAGCTGTTCTTAACAAGATTCACGAAATTGTCAACTGTAATGGGTGCAAGATTGGGGTAAAGCTCGAGAGTAATAACGCCGTGGTCAACGATGGACATTTCAACTGTTATGGGGTCTGCATAAAGCTCTTTCTCGGATTTTGTTTCCACTGTGTTATCCTCGCCGTCGCGGTCATAAGTCTTTGTAACGATAACGTACTCAAGGATTACCTCTTTTGCGGGAACAGACTTTTCTGTGCCGTAGGAGTTGTAGGTAGTCTCAACAGCTGCGATCTCGTCAACAACATCGAGTCCCTTTGTAACCTTTCCGAAAGCGGCATACTGACCGTCAAGTCCTGTGTTTGTGTTGTGCATGATGAAGAACTGGCTGGAGGCTGAGTCATAGGACTGGCTTGTTCTTGCCATGGAGATAACGCCTCTCTCGTGGGAGATAGAGTTCTGAACTCCGTTTGCAAGGAATTCTCCCTTGATGGTTTTATCGCTGCCTCCGATGCCGTCGCCGTTATCATCTCCGCCCTGGATCATAAATCCGGATACGATACGGTGGAATACTGTGCCGTCGTAAAATCCGTCACAAGCGAGGCTGACAAAGTTTTCAACGGTGATGGGGGCTATATCGTGATAAAGCTCAAGAGATATAGTGCCGAAATCCTTTACAGACATTTCTACTTCAACTACATCTTTTATCTCGTCGGCGGAAAGCTTGATGCCATCCTTGGAGCCGCAGGAGAAAAGGCAGAGAAGCATGGAAATGAGAAGAACAACAGATATTATTTTTTTCATAATGATCTCCGTATTATTAAATTTCATATCTGTTATTTTACCAAAATAACAAAGCTCTGTAAACACTTTTTTTGCTTTTTGTTTGTAAAAAGACTGTGAAAAGGCAATAATCAATAGAAAGATAAATGAAAAGAGGGGCGGTGACGTTTTATGGAATCAAAGCTTAAGGATATTGTGGTTCGGGGACTTGCTTTTGTTCTGATTTGCGCAGGGGCATATGTTTTTGTAAAGATAGGGTTTCCCGTTATTTTGCCCTTTGCTCTTTCCTATGTTATCTCCGCGGGGATACGTCCTCTCAGCTCATTTTTTTCGAAAAAGACAAAGATATCGAAAAAAATATGGTCGGTCATTCTCATTATATTGACTGTGGGGATAATAAGTCTCTCTTTGTGGTTTCTCGGGTCTACCCTTATAAAAGAGGCAAAGGAGGCTCTTAAAGGTATCGGTGATTTTCTGTCAGATGAAGAAGGGCCTGTAAAGCAGATGTCTGATAAAATGAAGGGCATAGTGGACAAACTGAGTATTGCAGGCGGGAATGTTGAAAAGGATATGAGAGGGATGATCGGACAAGCGCTATCGGCGTTAACCGCATCTTTTGCTACGGCCGTCGGAGGATTTGTAACGGGTGCCCCTTCTTTTGTATTTTTCGTAGTTGTTATGATACTCTCTCTTTTTTATTTTTCCTGCGATCTTTCCGGAATAAAAAAAGAGCTTTGCCGCACTCTTCCGAAAAAAGCAACAGATGCCCTCAGGGAGTGGTCGGAAATGGGCATGCGAGCATTGGCAAGATTTCTCAAGGCGTATATATCTCTCCTTGGCATAACCTTCGGAGCTCTATGCTTGGGATTTCTTATTATCGGAACAGACTATCCCTTTCTTGCGGCAGTTCTCACCTCTCTTGTTGATATTCTTCCCGTTTTCGGCGTTGGAACGGTCCTTGTACCATGGTCTGTCATTCTTTTTATTACGGGGAAAACCACAAAAGGCATCGGTATGCTGATACTTTTTGCCGTGATCTATGCTTTAAGGCAAATACTTGAGCCGAGGATCGTGGGAAGCGCGGCAGGGGTCCATCCCATCGTTGCTTTGTTTTTTGTGTTTTTCGGATTTAAGCTTTTTGGTGTTGCAGGTATGATAATTGCACCAATTTTGTTAAATGCAGCGGCTGTTTTTTGGGAAGAAAAAAAGAAAAAAACATCTCGGCGAAGTTGACAAAGAGAGGGGATTAGTTTATAATTATATAGAATAGAATTAAATTGGGGTGCTATGCGTCCCGCTTTAGAGGTTTCATTATGGCTAACAGCATGACGGCTTTCGGCAGAGCAAAGGGACTTGCTGCCGACGGCTCAAAAAATATAACCTGTGAGATAAAGTCTGTCAATTCCAGATATCTTGATTGCACAGTGAAGATATCCCGAGTATATTCATATCTTGAGGAAAAGGTAAAAGCATACCTTACTCAGAAGGGTATCTCCAGAGGTAAGGTTGAGATATATATCGGGGTTGAGATAATCGAGCAGAAGGGATTGGAAACTGCCCTTGATTCAGCAGCAGCAGCCTCTTATCTTCAGGCGCTCTATAAGCTGAGAGATGAGTTTTCTCTTCCTGATGATATAACAGTCATGAGAGTGGCTCAGAACAGAGAGCTTTTCTGCGTTGTCCGTCCCGATGAGGATGCAGAGCAGGACTGGAAGGATGTTCTTTCCGTTCTCGATCCTGCAATCGATTCATTCCTTGAGAGAAGAGCTTGCGAGGGCGCGAGAATGGTTGCGGACGTTGCAGGAAAGATAGAGGGCATCCGCGAGATAGTAAAGAAGATCTCCGAGCTTTCAAAAAACGATATTCAGGGCTATAGCCAGAAACTCACTGAGAGAATAAAGAAGCTTCTCTCTGATTTCGATGTAGAGCTTTCCGAGCAGAGAATCCTTACCGAGGCTGCTATCTTTGCAGATAAGGCTGCAATCGATGAGGAGATGGTTAGACTTGAAAGCCATTTCAAAACCTTTTATGAGATCGTTGAGTCTCCCGAGCCTGCGGGCAGAAAACTTGATTTTCTTCTTCAGGAAATGAACCGTGAGATCAATACAACGGGTTCAAAGGCAAATAATTCGGAAATAGCACATCTTGTTGTAGATGTGAAGGCAGAGCTTGAGAAGATCCGCGAGCAGATCCAGAATATTGAATAAGGTAGATCTATGAAGTTCATAAACATAGGATTTAATAATATGATATCCCGTGACCGCATCGTGGCAATAATCAGCCCCGAATCTGCACCGGCAAAGCGCCTTGTGCAGGATGCAAAGGATACGGGAAGAGCGATAGACTGTTCAAGCGGCAGAAAGACCAGAGCAGTAATAATTACGGACAGTGACCATGTTATACTGTCTTCTATCCAGACTGAAACCATAACAGCTCGAATCGCAGGCGAAGAAGTGGAGGAAGAAGATGAGCAGTAAAGGAAATCTTATAGTTATTTCCGGCCCTTCCGGTGGCGGAAAGGGAACGGTTGTAAGAGCGCTTAAGGAAATGATGCCCGATCTTGGTGTTTCAATTTCCGCAACAACAAGAGCGCCCAGAGAAGGCGAGATGGACGGCAGAGAGTATTTCTTTATCAGCCGTGACGATTTCGAGGAAATGGTTCAGGATGGAGACATCCTTGAGCATACTACATATTGCGGTAACTACTACGGTACACCTAAAAAAGAGGTTGAGAGAATAACCGATGAGGGACGCGACATAATTCTTGAGATAGAGGTAGACGGCGGAACACAGGTAAAGAAAAAGTTCCCCGAGGCAGTAACAGTAATGCTTATCCCTCCGTCACTTTCCGTTCTTGAAAGCCGTCTTCGCGGCCGCGGAACCGAGAGCGAGGAATCTATCAGAAAGCGTCTTGAAAGAGCCAGCGAGGAGATAAAGTTTGCTCCCCTTTATGACTATGTGGTAGTTAACGAGGATGGTGCCGCTTATGACTGTGCAAAGCAGATCAAGCGTATCATTACAGGGGAGAAAAACCGCGCCTTCAGAATGAAAGAAGTAATTGATAATTTTACTAAGAATTAATAAAGGAGAATAGATATGATCAGCCCTTCCATTACAGATCTTACAAAGAATGAATTTAACAGATATACTCTTGCTATTGCAACTGCAAAGTGCGCAAGAATGATCACAGACGAATATGTTCGTCAGAGAGAGATTGCAGAGCATAGAATTGCAAATAAGGAAACAGATAAGAGCATAGCTTCCATGATCAGCCGCGAATACCGCGACGAGAAGGCAGTTAAGGTAGCTGTCCATAAGCTCTATAAGAAGGACTTCGTTATCGTTGGCTATACAGATAAGGATATCGAGGAAGAGGAAACCGTGGTTGCAGCTGCAGACGAGCAGACAGAAGAAAACTGATCAAAGGGTGCCGTCGGCTATTGCCGACGTCAGTTTTTGATAAAAAAGAAGGAGGTGCATCCGGGTATGGATGAAAGACGAGACGGAAATTTCTGTTCGGTACGAATACTGGATGTACCGTACCATCTTGACAGACAGTACGATTACTATATCCCCCCAGAGCTTTCAGATTCTGCTGTGGTTGGCTCATTCGTGAGCGTTCCATTCGGAATAGGTAACAGAAAGGTGGGGGCGGTGATAACAGAGATAAAGGAAAGCTCAGACTATCCCGAGGCAAAGCCTGTTTCCGAGGTATCGGCGGCAGGGGAGCTTATTTCAAGGGAAGCTGCGGATATTTGCCGCTTTCTTTGTGACTATACTCTTTGTACATACGGAGAGGCGGTCAAAGCCGTGGTTCCGGCATCTGCTCTTTCCAAACTTGATGAGTATTATTCTGTAACGGATGATACTGCAGGTGTTAAAAAGCTGTCGGAAAAAGCGCTTATATTTTATACATATATCGCGTCAAGAGGCTCTGTTTCACTCAGAAGCCTTAAAACAAAATTCGGAGACAGCGCCCCTACCCTTGCCGTAAATCTTTTAAAAAGCGGTCTTGTAAGAAAAGAGATAAGGGTAAAGGAAGCAACAAATTTTAAATGCATAACTTATGCCTGTCTTTGTGACGGTATCGGCAATATAGACGAGATCACCGCAAAAATGAGAAGCCCAATACAGGAACAGATAGTCAGGCTTCTTAATAAAACAGGTCGCATAACGGCAGAGGAAATATATGTCAGACTAGGGAAAAATGTTTCCCCTCAGCTCACAGCTCTCGAAAAAAAGGGCCTTGTGAGAATAGAAAAAACACAAAGCTACAGAAATCCTTATATAGATAAGTGCAGGGAGACAGGGAAAGAGGTATCTCCTCTTTCGGATGAGCAGAAAAGGGCATTTGAAACCCTTTCCGAACTTTATGAAAAAGATGGCCCTGCCGCCGCCCTTCTTTACGGAGTAACGGGAAGCGGAAAAACACGAGTCATTAAGGAAATGATAGATAAAGTGACTGCGGATGGCAAGGGCGTAATAATGCTTGTGCCGGAAATCGCTCTCACGCCTCAGACTGTAGGCTATTTTTGCTCTCAGTACGGCGAGAGGGTGGCGGTCATTCATTCAAATCTTTCTCAGGGAGAGAGATTTGATGCATGGAAAAGAATAAAGCGCGGCGAGGCAGATGTGGTCATCGGAACCCGAAGCGCGATTTTTGCACCTGTAAAAAACCTTGGAATGATAGTTATAGATGAGGAGCAGGAGCATACTTATAAATCAGATACCGATCCTAAATACCTTGCTCATGATGTTGCAAGATTTCGCTCAGGTAAGAATAATTCTCTGATGCTGCTTTCCTCGGCAACACCGTCTCTGGCATCATATCATAAGGCGGTAACCGGCGTTTATACCCTTGTCGAAATGAAGGAAAGATACGGAAATGCCCGTCTTCCCGATGTTGTAATCAGTGATATGCGTTGCGAGAAAACGGAGGAGGGTAATGTTTCTCCCCTTGGCTCGGCACTTATCAACAGCTTAAGACAGGTATACGGAGAGGGAAAGCAGTCTATAGTATTTCTGAACAGACGCGGATATAATTCCGCAGTTTCATGCAGAGTTTGCGGAGAGGCTGTTCTTTGTCCAAACTGTTCCGTATCTCTTACTTATCATACAAAAAAGCCCCTTGGCGATACGGAGGATGCAAAAGAGTATTTCCGTATGAGAGCAGAAAGAGGAATGCTTGCCTGTCATTACTGTGGATACAGGACAAAGGTTCCGGAAAGCTGTCCTTCCTGCGGTGCGGAGCATTTTCGCTTTATGGGGTGCGGTACTCAGCAGGCAGAGGCTGAGCTTGAAAGAATAGTGCCCGGAGCCCGTATCCTTCGTATGGATATGGATACAACATCAACGAAAAATTCCCATTCACGTATACTTGAGAGCTTCAGAAAAAAGGAAGCTGATATCCTTCTCGGAACTCAGATGGTAACTAAGGGACATGATTTTCCCGATGTCACCCTGGTCGGAGTAATGAACGCAGATTCGAGCCTTTATCTTGATGATTATCGTGCGGCGGAAAAGACCTTCTCAATGCTCACCCAGGTGGTCGGCAGAGCGGGAAGGGGAGACTCGGCAGGCACGGCCATAGTGCAGACCTGCAATCCCGAATCGGAGATAATACAGCTTGCCGCCACTCAAAATTATACAGACTTTTATGAAAAGGAAATAAGGCTGAGAAAAGCACTTGTTTTTCCGCCATTTTGCGATATTGCGGTTATAACCCTTTCCTGCAGTGACGAAGCACTGCTTTCGGCAACCGCTCTGAAGCTATCGCAAAAAACGAAGGAACTTCTTTCGGGAGATTTCAAAGATGTTGAGGCCGTCGTTTTCGGTCCTTTTGAAGCCCCTGTATATAAAATACAAAATACTTGCCGTATGCGTCTTGTTGTAAAATGCAGACTCAATAGACGGTCAAGACAGCTTATATCCTGCATTCTTTGCGAGTTTGGAAAGAATGCCAAAAATATTACTATCAGCGCAGACCTTAATCCGTCTTCGCTTTAATATGAAACAGTGAGGTAAATGAAATGGCAATTCTTAATATAGTAAAAGAGGGAGACAGTGTTCTTCGCGGAAAGTGCCGTGAGGTAACTGAGATCACTCCCAGAATAATCACACTTCTTGATGATATGGCAGAAACACTCCATGATGCAGACGGATGCGGTCTTGCTGCGCCTCAGGTAGGCGTTCGCCGTCGTATAGCTCTTGTCGAGGTTGAGGAAGGTGATCTTATCGAGCTTATCAACCCCGTTATCATCGAGAGAAAGGGCCATCAGGAGGAGCTGGAGGGCTGCCTTTCCGTTCCCGGCAAGTGGGGCGTAACTCAGCGTCCCATGTACGTTAAGGTAAAGGCGATCGACCGCAACGGTAACGAGTTTACAGTAGACGGCGAGGGTCTCAAGGCAAGAGCATTCTGCCACGAGATCGACCATCTTGACGGCATCCTCTTTAACGACCACGCAGAAATGGTTGATCCTTCTGAGATCGAGGTAGAGTAATGAAAGTATTATTTATGGGTACTCCCGATTTTGCAAAGATCTGTCTTTCTGCAATTGTAGAAGACGGCTTTGATGTGATCGGAGTAGTAACACAGCCCGATAAGCCCAAGGGCAGAAGCTATAAGCTCACTCCTCCCCCCGTAAAGGTCTATGCCGAGGAGAAGGGACTCCCCGTATATCAGCCCGAAACTCTCAAGGATGAAGCATTCCTTCCCGAGCTTCGTGAGCTTGATCCTGATATTATAATCGTTGCCGCTTACGGCAAGATCCTTCCCAAATATATCCTTGATTATCCCAGATTCGGTTGTATCAATGCCCATGGCTCCATTCTTCCCAGGTATAGAGGTGCTGCTCCTATTCAGCGCGCTATTATGGACGGTGAGAGCGAGACGGGTATTACAGTTATGTATATGGACGTTGGCCTTGATACAGGTGATATGATCCTCAAGGAGACTACTCGTATTACAGAAGAAGACAACTTTGAGACTATGCATGATCGCCTTGCAGAGATGGGCGGCAGATGCCTCGTGGCGGCTATGAAGCAGCTTGAGGAGGGAAGTGCCGTTCGCGAAAAGCAGGACGACTCTCTTGCAACATATGCAGAAAAGATAACTAAGGATGACTGCATAATTGATTTTAATACTTGTGCAGAGGCGCTTCTTTGCCGTATCCGCGGTCTTTCACCCTTTCCCCTTGCGCAGACAAAAACTCCCGATGGAAGACTTCTGAAAATAATTTCAGCCACATTGGCAAAGGGATCATCTGAGGCGAAGCCCGGCACGGTTGCCGTTGTTGATAAGGACGGATTTGAGGTAGTGTGCGCCGGTGGTAAGAAAATAAGAATTAAAGAGGTTCTTCCTGAGGGTAAGGGAAGAATGACAGCTGCTGATTTCGTAAGAGGTCGCCGTGTTGAAGCCGGTGATATACTGAGATGGGAAAAGTAAATCCCGCAAGAGAGGCAGCGCTTCAGTCTCTTTTCAAAATGAAAAGCGGTAAGTATACAAATCTTGAGGTCAATGCAACTTTGAACAGAAGCGATCTGAGTGCGGCTGACAGAGGCCTTTATACTGCCCTTGTATACGGCGTTTGCGAGAGAGTAATAACTCTTGATAAGACAATTGCCAAATATTCAAAAACTCCTATTGATAAAATAGACGAAAAGGCTCTTGCGGCCCTTAGAATGGGTATTTATCAGCTCTGCTTTATGGACAAGATCCCCGATCACGCCGCAGTTGATGAGTCTGTTACTATGGCAGGTAAAAAGGCGGGCGGATTTGTAAACGCTATTCTTCGCGCTTTCATCCGTGATGATAAGAAGATCGATCTTCCTGAAAAAGGAAATGCCGGATATATCTCCATTGCCTATTCGGTGCCCGAAGAACTTGCAGAGAGATTTATCAAGTGGTACGGCTACGATGAAACGGAAAAGATATTTGCCGCATTCCTTGAAAAAGAAAAGATAACCCTCAGGGTAAATAATCTGAAAATATCTAAAGAGAAAGCTGTTGAAAAGTTGGGTGCAGTTCCCTCTGAGATTGCAGAAAACAGCATCTGCGCAGAAAGCTTCGACGGTATTTCAGAGGGAATTGAAAAAGGGTACTGGTACGTGCAGGACTCAGCTTCTGCTCTTGCGGTAAGCACTCTCGGCGCAAAAGCGGGAGAGTGCGTTATTGATACTTGTGCTTGCCCCGGCGGAAAGAGCTTCGGCATCGCCCTTGATATGAAAAACGAGGGTAAGCTTTATTCCTTTGATATTCATGAAAACAAGCTATCTCTTATCAAAAAAGGAGCAAAAAAGCTTGGCATCAATATAATAGGCACAGCCAAGAGAGATGCGAGAGATCCTGATCCCGACCTTTTCGGAAAAGCCGACCGTGTCCTTTGTGACGCGCCTTGCTCGGGTCTCGGCGTTATCGGCAAAAAGCCTGATATCAAATATAAGGACCTGTCAAGTGTTGATAATCTGCCCTCTATCCAGTACGATGTGCTTTGCGGTGCTGCAAAATACGTAAAAGCCGGAGGTGTGCTTGTGTATTCAACATGCACGCTGAATCCTGAGGAGAATTTCGGCATATGTGAAAAGTTTCTTGAGAATAACAGCGAATTTGTTTTGGAGCCTTTTGCGTGGGCAAAGGGAGAGTGTAACGGCTCTCTTACCTTGTTCCCACATACCGACGGAACTGATGGATTTTATATTTGCAAAATGAGAAGAAAGGGGTAACCTATGGAAAAACATGATATTCTTTCAATGACACTCAGCGAGTGCCGCGAGCTTGCCCTTTCTCTCGGAGAAAAGAAATTCAGAGGTGAACAGCTCTATGGCTGGATGCAAAAGGGCGCACCTCTTTCTGAAATGAAGAATCTCCCCGCAGCTTTCAAAGGAAAAATTGACGAGGAATGCGACTATCGCCTTCCTGAGATTGCAAAAAAACAGGTTTCCCAAAAGGATGGAACTGTAAAATATCTTATGCGAATGACTGACGGTGAGTGCGTTGAGAGCGTATTTATGCGCTATGAGCATGGAAATACCGTCTGTGTTTCCTGTCAGGCAGGATGCCGTATGGGATGTAAGTTCTGCGCATCCACCCTTCGCGGTAAAGCAAGAGATCTTACCGCAGGCGAGATACTGGGCCAGATCGTTGTAATTCAGCGTGATACGGGAGAGCGTGTCGGCGGTATTGTTATGATGGGCATCGGCGAGCCTCTGGATAATTACGATAATACCGTAAAGTTTCTTCGCCTGGTTTCAAGCCCCGATGGCCTCAATATTGGTCTTCGCCATATCTCTGTTTCCACATGCGGCCTTATTCCCGGTATCAAAAAGCTCAGCGAGGAGGGCTTGCCTGTAACTCTTTCGATCTCTCTTCATGCGGCAAACGATGAGCGCAGAAGCTCTCTTATGCCGGTCAATAAAAAATACCCCGTAGCAGACCTTATGAAAGCCTGCAAGGAGTATTTTGATAAAACGGGAAGAAGAGTTTCCTTTGAGTATACTCTTATTTCCGGCGAGAATGACAGCGAGAGCGATGCAAAGGCTCTTGCCGATCTTCTTAAAAAGGGAATGAAGGGCCCAAGCCATATCAATCTTATCATGCTTAATAAGGTTGACGAAACCGGATTTTCCGCTCCCGACCGTAAGGGGGCCGAGAGATTTAAAAATCTTCTTTGCGATCTTGGAATGAATGCAACTATCCGTCGCCGTCTCGGTAGTGATATAGATGCTTCATGCGGTCAGCTTAGACTTAATAATATGGATGAATAACAAAAAGGACAGCAACGGAGACACTTCGTAAAGAAGTTGTCTCCGTTTTTCTATACAAAAATAACACTTTCATAGTTTGAAAGTGCCATAGTGGGTTACATACTTTGAGAAAGGTAAATTCACTTACCGAAAAACAAATTTTTTCGGCGTGTAAAATGATATACCTCTAACGAGATATGATATACAGCGTTGCCGTATGATATATTTCCACTTCGTGAAAATGTGATATAATATCCGTTCCTAAATATGCCGAAGGCATATATCATCGCACAAAGTGCGATATCATACCGCAGGTATATCACCCGTTCCCTAAAGGAACGGATATCATTGGGGCACCTTCCTTACGGAGGGTGCCCCAATGGTGTTCTTTTTATTTTCCAAGCTTTTTTCTGATCTTATCACGAATGGAGTCCATCCCGGGGGCTGTGCTTTGGCCGAAAACACATTGATATGCAAAGTGTTCGCAGTTATTATGAAGGATATTATAGTCTCCGTTTCCGATGCAGCTTTCTGCATATGCGCATGTCTCGTCGGGAGACTTCCTTTTTGCTTTTTCAAGGGGAGAAAGCACTGCCTTTTCAACCTCGGCGCCGTTTGCAAAGCGGGAAATATCGCTTGTCAGAATACGGATATCCTCCGCTTTACCGACAGCATCCTCTGCAAGACCGAACTGAACTACCTTTGCGTCATCAACGTATATACCGTAGTGATAATAGAATTTATGCTTTATTCTGATAATATCTCCCTTTTCGGGAAGAGTGGGCTCCCATTTCATCAGAGCTTTGCCTCGATACAGGAAATAACATCAGCTACAGTATTCATAGTGGGAAAATCGGAATTTTCAAACTTGATTCCGAATTCTTCTTCAAGACCCATTACCATGTAAAGCATAGCAATTGAATTCATTTCAAGGTCATCTCTGAGATTATCAGTTTCCTTGACTGTTGCGGGATCGATCTCGCCGTCAAAAACACTTTCAAGAACTGTTTTCATTCTTTCAATAGTAGTCATTTTAATTCCTCCGATATGTTTATAGGATTATTTGCCAAGGTCTTCTGAATTTATTCCCTGAGCCTTTTCGCAGACGGCTTTAAGATTTTTCATTTCAGAGAGAAGGTCTGCGGTCAGCGCGTCTATGTCCTGCATTGAGGGGAATTTCTTCTGGCAACGTGCCTTGCAGTCAAAGCTGTCGCCAACAACAATTATCTTTCTTTCCCACCAATGCTGCTTTTGCGAAATGTAAACGGGGATAATGGGAACGCCTGCTTTTATTGCAAGAAGAACGCCGCCCGCCTTGAAGGTTTCAAAGTTACCGCTTCGCTGGATCTGTCCTTGGGCAAAGATCGCAAGTATATGGCCTTTTTTAACGATCTCGCATCCTGTGCGGATAGCTTCCATATCTGCGATATTTCTGTCTATCTTTATGCATCCCATGCCTCTCATAAGGGCAGAGGAAAGGCCGCGGCCCATAACCACCTCGGAAGCAAAGAAGAATATTCTTCTGTAAAGAAAAGCGGAGATAAGTGCAACAGGGTCAAGCATTGCAATGTGGTTTGAGATCATCACGGCGCCGCTTTTTATCTTTCCTTTATATTTGTTTCCTTTTGCATCAAGCTTTTTCGGTCTGAACCAAAGTCTGAAGATGTTGCAGACAAATCTGCCCATATCCATGGGGAAGTGGCGTATATCAAAAACTTTTCCGTATTTTGAGGTCTTCATTATTTTGAAGTCTTCCTTTCAAGCTCATCCTTAAGGCTGTAGACCTTGTTTTTGAGCATGTTTGTAAGCTTTTCTATCTCTTCCTCGGAAGGATTTTCTGTTTTGCAATAGTCTCTGAGATAAATACTCTCGCCAATCATCACGTGTGTTCTCTTAAAGAGACCGTAGTTTCCGTCTGTGTATATGGGAACTATGGGGGCATCTGTTCTCAGTGCTATATAAACGATGCCGGGCTTGAAAGGCAGATCCTTTTCGCCTCGAGGGAGTCTTCCCTCGGGGAAAACGCCTACAGTGCCGCCCTTGTCAAGAGTATCAAGAGCTTCTCCTACGAAGCTGAAATCGTATGCATTTCTGTCAACACGGATACCGCCGAGAGATGAGAGAAAGAAATTCAGTACGGGTCTTTGGTCAAAAAGAACTTCAGCCATAAGAAAGCGCAAAGTGCGGAAGTAGAATATGGCAAGATAAAGGGCAAAATCGAAAAGAGCTGTATGGTTTGACATAAGGATGCAGGGCTTCGGAACCTTTTTCAGAGCCTTATTGTCACCCTCGCAGTATATCTTAGCTTTGAAATAGAGGAGAAGTGGCAGTCCTGTCAGCTTTGTAAACCATATAACTGCTTTGTTTGTCTTATAGTTTTTCATAAATTCCTACTGTACATTTTCAGAAATATATTCCGCGATTGAGCGTACGGTGTATCTAAGCTTTTCGCGGTCTGTGTATTCGGAAATGCCGAATTCATCAGCCAGAGCCGAGACAATGGAGAAATATTGAAGGCTTGAAGCTTCAAGATCTGATACGATATGAGTATCAGGCAGAACCTTTTTTTTCGGCACATCAAGCTTTTCGCAAACAATATCACGAATTTTTTCCTCAAGTGCGGAAAGATGCTCGTCGCCGTTTTTTGCAGTCATTGCTGAGAAGGGGGTGAGAGTAATATTTCCTTCGTTTATAGCTCTCTTGAGATAAGCTCTGCCTACCTTAACTGCTGTAGGCGGATAGAGCGGGTCTGTTGTGAAATAAAATTCTTTTATTCTTGTAGCCATGGGAAGAGTATCGTTTGTCTTATATGCCTCTTCTTTCAGGGCTTCAAGGCGTTTTGCGGAAAGATAGGGGCTGACAGAAATGATAAGTGTGAGCTTTTCGCAGTCTCCTTCGCCAAGGCCGAGAATGGAGAATGCAGCGCTATCTGTAAGATCAAAACGTTCTTCTATCATATCGGGATTTATGTTCTCGCCGTTTTCTCCGATAACGCAGTCGCCCTTTCTTCCGCGAATAAAGTAGTATCCGTTCTTTTCCTCCATGATATCCCCGGTGGCAAACCAGCCATCGTTGATAACCGGAACGGAATTGATCATCATTCTTTTGCAAACGGAGTCACCGCGAACAAAGAGGGTGCCGTCTTCCCGGATATCGTATTCAACAGAAGCAACGGGATGTCCGATGGAATTTTCATTCCTGTCCTTGGGGCGATTTCTCAGCTCAACGCTGGTAATACCAATCTCACTCATGCCGTAGCCGTTGTAGGTAGGGTAACCAAGAGAATTGAGAAGATACTGGGCTGAGGGGCGCAGATAGCTTCCGCCTGAGATGCAGAAACGAACACTTTTTCCGAAAATAGAATCTGTTGCCTCGCTCATGATGCTTCTCGCCATATGGGCACCGAGGCGAGGGAAGATATTCTGGAGGGAAGTGCATATCTTCATTCCTCGTTCGAGCTTCTTTTTTGTCTTTTCACCCTTCTGGGAGACCTGACGTTCGAGCTGCTTTTCTATGGTGTGCCAAAGCATGGGTACTGCGAAGATATGGGTAACCTCGTGGCGCTTTACGGTTTTCAAGATGGTATCCGGAGAATAATCTCTCAGGAAAACAAAGGTACGGCCATAGAAGGTGAACCAGAAGTACACAGCCATAAGGCCGAAAATATGGTAGAAGGGAAGAAATGCAAGTAGCTTGAGGCTTCCCTTGTAATGGTCGGTAATGCGGGGGCATTCTTTGATAATGGAACGGGCGCAGAGTATCTGGGCGGATATTTCAGTTCCCGTATAGAAGCAAACAACTTCCTTGAGCGTCGTTGCAGAGGTGGAGATTGCAATCTCGTTTTCAAATTCTGCAGAGTAGTCGGGAGCATCCCCTTCTGTAAGGGTGGGAAATTCAATATAGGTTCCGTCAAGCTCACCCTTGCGATCGGAAATAATGTAAGTTATTCCAAGACTTTTAACTATGGAGTTGCACAGGTGCTTGGGGTGTCGGCAGTTTATGAGATAGGGGCGATTTCCACTCTTGAGGGTTGCCCAGAAGGCAACTATCCAGTCCTTCGAGTTTTCCATCTCAATGCCGATATATGCATGAGTATCGCCGCAAACGGCAAAAAGACGTGCAGAGGCAAACTCTATTTCTTTTTTTATTTGATTGTAGGTGTATCGCCTTGTGCGAAAGCCGTCATTTGCCTCGCAAAGAACTCTTTCGCCATTGGAAAATATTATATTGTAAATGTCCTCGAGAGTCTTTGCTGACTTTTCAAGGGCACTGGAGTTATTTTCAATAAGGACTTTGAGCTCTTTTTTCATAATCCACCTCATTATATTCATCATTTCATTATATTAAAAAAAAATTAATAAGTCAAGCAAAATGATTATTTATAATAAATGAAGCATAAAAAAAGAACTGTCCGGAAGAACAGTTCTTTTTTTGTTGCATTAATAGTAGGGGTAGTAGCTTGATCCGTATCCGTAAGAGGGAGTAGTAGCTGCTGCACCAACAATCGCCAAAATGACAATAACTGTAAAGTAGATCACAAAGAATACTGTCACTGCGATGCTAACAATAAGACCAACTGTGGAAAGGATCTTTGCAACCTTTGCGCTACCTTCAAGCTCATTTCCTGCCTCAACAAAAGCCTTAATCTTAGACATTGCCATGATGCTGAGGATGATACCTGCGATTGTGCATGCACCTGTAGCGCCGAGAGCAAGGCCGATAATAGCCATGATGAGAATAGGCTTAGGATCGATAGCGGGCTTCTGCTCGTAGAGGGGAGCCTGATAAGGAGCCTGCTGATTAGGATCGAAATTATTATTCATTATAAAAAACCTCCTTGATAAATTATATAGCTTATTGTATAATATAAGTATGAAAAAATCAATAGTAAATGACAAAAACACTCCGAATAAAAAATATTTTATTAATAAAATTTTTTTCAAAAAACACTTGACATATTGATAGTGACGTGATATAATCCGTATGTTCACCAAAGACAGCAGGTTACGGTAAAAGCTAAGGCTTTCCTGCCGAGGAGACGCGATATATGATATATCCATGTCTTTTCTCGAGCTTTGGGAAAAGGCATTTTTTGTTTTCCAGGCTGTCGGACAAATATTACAAGGAGGTATTTACAATGCCCAGTGAAAAGATCCTTGAACAGAAAAAAGCTGTCGTTGCAGATCTTTCTGATAAAATGAGCCGTGCCGCTTCCGGTGTGCTTGTTAAGTATCAGGGTATCACAGTTGCGGACGATACTAAGCTTCGTGCAGATCTCCGTAAGGCAGGCGTTGAATATGCCGTTATCAAGAACTCTCTTATCGGCCGTGCTGCAGACATCGCAGGTCTCGGCGATATCAAGAGCCAGCTTGAAGGCATGAACGCTCTCGCAATCAGCTATGATGATCCGATCGCTCCTGCAAAGGTTCTTAAGGAATATGCAGATAAGATCGAGTCTTTCGAGCTTCGCGGCGGTTTCCTTGACGGTGCAGTAGTTGACGTTAAGGTCGTTGAAGAGCTTGCAAGCATTCCTCCCAAGGAAGTTCTTCTCGGAAGAATGCTCGGTTCTCTTATGGGACCCCTTACAGGTCTCGCAGTTGGACTTCAGGCCGTTATCGACAAGGCTAACGGTGGCGAGTCCGCAGAGGAGGCTCCTGCAGAGGCAGAGGCTCCCGCAGCTGAGTAATTCAGCACAAGCAGCATAAGCTGTAATTCAAAAAATTAAAAACTATCTATTTATTTGGAGGTACTTAAAATGGCATCCGAAAAGACAATTGCTATCCTTGATGAAATCAAGGCACTTACTATTCTTGAGCTCGCTGACCTCGTTAAGGCTATCGAGGAAGAGTTCGGCGTATCCGCTGCTCCCGTTGCTGCAGTTGCAGTTGCAGGCGCTGCTGCTCCCGCTGCTGGGGAGAAGACAGAGTTTGACGTTGTTATGACAAGCTTCGGCGCTAAGAAGCTCGACGTTATCAAGGCTGTTCGTGAGATCACAGGTCTCGGCCTTAAGGAAGCTAAGGAAATGGTTGAGGGTGTTCCTTCTAAGATCAAGGAAGGCGCTTCTAAGGAAGACGCTGAGGCTCTCAAGGCTAAGCTTACAGAGGCTGGCGCTACTGTTGAGCTCAAGTAATTTAATACTTGCAGACAAAAAAACTGACGTACGAAAGTGCGTCAGTTTTTTTGCCTTTATTACCGTAAAATCAGACAACTTTTGCGTCATTCTATACGCTTTGCCGTGACCACGCCGTCTTTCCATGTGTGAGTCAGTATTCGTGTTGATACGGTCTTGCCTTTTGAGCGAAGTCGTAAGATCATTTTTATTTCAAGGCTTTCTTTGTTTTCTGTCACTTCTGCCTTTGCAAAATATCTTCCTCCTTCGGGAAAATCAGGGCTTTGAGTGTAGCTGAAAATCGATCTTTTCAGCTCGTCATAAAAGCCGTTCATTCTGCGGATATTGTCTTCTTCCTTTTTATCACCATTTTCAGAACTGAAAACAGGAATAAAGACAGTAGACGTTTTTGTGTTGTAGAGATGTGATGTATAATTCATATCGATACCATTCCTTTTTATTTAGTAGTTTATGCGTTTCCTATGGATACCATACACTTAAAAACAGGGAATAATATTATTATCCCTATTGTAAATGGTAAGAAAATTTGATACAATTAATATATACAATTATTAAGGAACGGTGATAAAAATGAGTTTAAAAACTTATATGCTTAATGGTACAAACTATACGTTTGATACTGAGACAGGAGCGCTCCTGTCCCTTGAGGTTCCCGGCGTTTCTCCCATTATGTCCGGTGGAAAGGGCCTTTTCGATCTTGCATGGCCCGTTCATCTCGAATATGACATTCAGAGAGCAAATCCTACGGCTAATTACGGTAAATGCGCTCCCGCTTTCGAGTACGAAAACGGAGTGCTCACTATCACATATGAGACTGTCCCCTATACCATGCCTTGCGATGATGTTCCCGAATATACAGGCGGTATATATGCAAGAGTAACCCTTTCAGCTCTTGAGGACGGAAAATCTGTAGCAATGCGCCTTTATGTAAAGAACAATTCAAAGGCAAATATCGAGCAGGTGCTTTTCCCTGATATGAACGGCATCGTTCCCACAGACTGCGAGGAAAATGAAAAGCTCACTATGATGGGCGGATCCATGAAGCCCTTCGTTCGTCTTAAGAATACCGCAAAGAGCCGCGAGACATTCTTTGCGTGGACTGAGACCACAAAGGGTGTATTTATGAGAGCCGGCGGTCTCCAGCAGAGAGCATTCATTGGACGTTGGTACGATATGGGTAGCCGTAAGGGCGGTTTTTCTATGTTCCGTAAGCATTGGGGCTGGGGTCCTGATACAAAAAATAATATGGGATATGATGAACAGCTTTGGATTAAGCTTGATAATAAAATGAATAAGCTTCGTCTCGCTTCCATACATACAGTTAAGGTAGAGTCCGGCTGTGAGTATGATTCCGGTGACTATGTTATCACTCCTCATACAGGCGACTGGCTCCGTGGTGTTACACCTTACCGTGAGTATGTGGAGCAGAATCAGAAGAGAGTGGTTCCCGTTCCGAAGCGTGTTAAGGAAATGCTCGGCTTCCGTACTATCTTTATGGCAAACGGCTATCCTAAGCATCCTACCGACTACTCATGGAAGTATGATGATTTTGAGACTATAGCAGACGATATGCTGGAGCACGGTCTGAACGATCTTAACGTATGGGGTCAGTTCAACTGGAATCTTCCTTTCGGTCCTCACCGTTTCTATAAGGAATGGGGTGGATTTGAAAACTGGAAGAAAAATGCGGATAAAATAAGAGAGAAGGGAATTATAATCACTCCTCTCGTTTCCTGGATCTCAGCTTGGGAAGAAACTGCAAGATTCCTCGGTATCACAGAGAGAAGCGGCTCCTGGGCTGAAACTCCCGAGGCAATTCCCATGTTTGCTGCTCCTTACTGTGACAGATGGGGATGCTTCCAGATGCATGATCATACAAACGAGACATGGAAGGAGGAGATCCGTAAGGGACTTCGATTCCTTCGTGATGAGTGCGGCATGCGCGATATTTGCTGGGATCAGTATGTTCTCGGTGATAACAGTGATGATTCTATCCGTGATATCATCCACGAATACAGACTTGAAACAGAAGCGATGTACCCCGGAACTGCATTCTCTTCCGAGTGTACTCTTTACTATGAGTCTGATATAGACAACACAGACTTTACATGGAACTGGATCTACTGGTCCGAAAAGCGTGACTACAGACCCTATCTCCATATTATCAGAACTCTGCGTCCCAATATGAACGTAGATTCAACTCCTGAGTATGTTAAGTTTATCTTCATGGATAACCTTATGATGAACGTATATCCTTCCCGTCCCGAAGAATATAACGGTGGCGCACTTATCGCGGAGTATCCCGAATTCTCTGAGGCTGTAAAGACATGCGCATCTCTCAGAAAGGCTTACCTTTCCTACTTTGTTGACGGTGTTATGGTTTCCGACTGTCCCCTTACAGAGGACTGCGAGGGCAGACTCACAGGATATCTCAAGGAAGATGAGAATAAGCTCCTTCTTATTGCATACAAGGCAACCTGCGGGGAAAGCTATTATAAGCTGGACCTTTCCGAATTCCTTAAGGGAGACAGCTTTGCATATAAGATTAAGGACGAAAAGGACAATATCGTAAAAGAAGGAACTACAAAGAGCGTGGACACTATCACCTTTGAGGGTGAGATCGGCAAGCTCTATATGATCGAGATCGGTTAATGAATGCTGTAATAAACAAGATCGCCGTCATGTTCATAATGATGGCGATCGGATTTATACTGGGAAAATTAAAAATAATAACTAACGATGGAAATAAAGTTCTTTCCAATATTTCTTTATTTTTGGTAAGTCCTCTTCTTTCCTTCGTTTCCTATCAGAGAGAGTTTTCCGCTCATATTGCAAAAAATCTCCTTGTCACTCTTGGACTGACTGTGGTTTTGTATGCAATACAGATAGCAATAGTCTTTCTTATTATCCCAAAAAAGAGAAGGGGCTCGTCCATTGAGCGAATGTCCCTTATCTTTTCAAACTGCGGCTATATAGGTATCCCCCTGGTTCAGAGCATATACGGCGGCGACGGAATCATATTCCTTACTATGAATATCGCGGTTTTCTATATGCTGACATGGACCCTCGGCGTTGCTATAATGACTGGCAAGGTATCCCTCAGGCAGACGGCGAAAAATCTCTGCACGCCTGCAATAATCGCGGTGGTGTTGGGCCTTGTTTGCTTCTTTTTGAAGATAGATCTGCCAGATATTATACACGAGCCCTTACAGGCCATCGGAGATATGAATACTCCCCTTGCAATGCTTATCGCCGGTAGCACCTTGGCGGGAACAAAGCTTATTTCCTGTCTTAAAAAGTGGAGCCTTTATGCTTTGTCCGCTGTCAGACTTCTTGTTTTGCCCCTTGTTTGTCTTGGGATCCTCCTTGGATTTTTCAAGCTTGGCGCAGACCCTATGGTGCTTACCATAGTTCTGGTTGCAGCCGCTTGTCCAAGCGCCGTTATAACTACAATGTTTTCTCATCGCTTCGGAGGAGACAGTGTTTACGCATCGGAAATTTTTGCGGTAACGACACTTCTTTCCGCAGCCTCCATTCCATTCATAACCTGGCTTTTTGAGCTTATTTGCAAAGCCCTTTCATGAGGTAGATATGCATCCTATAAAGCATTTTATAACAATAACAAAGCATCGCCGTAAGGTGCTAGCCCATTGCCGAAAAGCGGGTATCGGCTGGCAGGGACAGTTTCACGATCTTTCAAAATATGCTCCCATAGAATTTTGGAATGGCGCCAAATATTATCAGGGAACCAGAAGTCCAAACGTGGGTGAAAGGGAGGCTCGTGGCTATTCTGTAGCCTGGCTTCACCATAAGGGCAGAAATCGCCATCATTTTGAATACTGGGTAGATTATAGCGCAACCCTCAGAAAAGCTCTGCCCGTAAAGATGCCCCTTCGCTACGTTGCGGAAATGTTTTGCGACAGAGTTGCGGCCAGCAAAATATATAAGGGGAAAGATTATAAAGACTCTGATCCATATGATTATTTTCTTGGCGGCAAGGATTGCCGATTGATACATCCCGAAACAAGCGATCTTCTGGAAAAGCTTCTCATTATGCTTCGTGACGAAGGTGAAGAGAAAACCTTTAATTATTTAAGAAAGCTTGTTCGTGAAAAAAAGGAATATTGAAAAAGGGGCTAAAAGCCCCTTTTTTGCTAAATTTCAGTTAACTGTAAGATATTGCTAAAAAGGCTGTTGCGTATGCAACAGCCTTTTTTATTAAAGAACTTTGGAGAGGAAATCTCTGAGTCTTTCGCTCTTAGGGTTGTCGAATATTTCAGAGGGAGTGCCTTCTTCAATGATAATTCCTTCGTCCATAAATACGACCTTGGAGGCTACTTCGCGGGCAAAGCCCATCTCATGAGTAACAACAGCCATGGTCATTCCCTCATGGGCAAGGTCCTTCATAACCTCAAGAACCTCTCCTACCATTTCAGGGTCAAGGGCGCTTGTAGGCTCGTCAAAAAGCATAACGTCAGGATTCATTGCAAGGGCGCGGACAATAGCAACTCTCTGCTTCTGTCCTCCGGAAAGCTTGGAGGGGTATTCCTCCGCTCTGTCCTGAAGCCCTACCTTTGCGAGAAGATCCATAGCAGTCTTTTCTGCAGTTTCCTTTATTTCCTTGGTAGTGCGGATATCGCTTTCGTTATAATCCTTTTTGAAGAACTTGCGGACTCTTGCCTTGAATGCCTTTGATTTTGCGATATGAATGGGGGCAAGGGTCATGTTCTGAAGAACGTTCTTATTGTTGAAAAGATTGAAGTGCTGGAAAACCATTCCCATCTTTTGGCGGTGAACGTTTATATCGACCTTCATATCCGCGATGTCAACACCGTGAAAGAAGATGCTGCCGCTTGTAGGGTCCTCCATACAGTTAAGACAGCGGAGCAGGGTTGACTTACCGCTTCCGGAGGGGCCGAGGATAACTACTATCTCGCCTTTTTCAATGGTGAGATCAATGCCACGGAGAACGCTGAGATCTCCGAAACTTTTATGGAGATTAGATACTTCTATCACTTTTTCTCAGTCTCCTTTCCATGATCTTTATAAGAAGGGTAATAAGCAGAACGAGGCATATGTAGATAACAGCCATTGCGAGGTAGGGGATCATAAATTCGTATGTATTACTACCCATAAGGTTAAATGCCTTATAAAGGTCGCTTGCGCCAACGAAGCTTACTATGGATGTTTCCTTAATAAGAGTGATAAACTCGTTACCCATTGTAGGAAGGATGTTTTTGACAGCCTGAGGGATAACGATCTTCATCATAGTAACTCCGAAGCTCAGACCCATTGCGCGTCCGCCTTCCATCTGTCCGGGGTCAACGGAAAGGATACCGCCTCGCATGATCTCGGATATGTAAGCACCGCTGTTGAGACCGAATACGAGAATGGAAACCATAACCGAGGTCATTCTGAGCCCGATAAGAGGGAAGAGAACGTAGTAGAAAACAAGAAGCTGAACGACCATAGGAGTTCCGCGGAAGAATGAAACGTAAACGCTGCAGATTGCATTAAGGATACGAGGGAAAACCTTGTATTTGGGCATAACGCGTACAGCTGCGATAAGAGTACCGATAACAGTACCGATAATAAGACCCATTACAGCTATAATGAGTGTATTTTTAAGACCCTCAAGCACATTGTTATATGCACCGTTTGTGTAAAACTCGTGCCAGAAGGTTGATAATTTTAATCCGAAATTTCCCATTTTATAATTCTCAAAACATATAAATACCTCACCCTCAGGGTGAGGTATTTATAAATTAGTTCATCTTATTGATAGACTCGGAAATTACTTCTGCGGGAGCAGCATCAATGATAACATAGTCGATGTTACCGTTGATCATGTCCTGAACCGCAAGAGAGCCGTTCTTGTAGCCTACTACATTAACAGCGAAACCGTCGAAGCCCCAGTCAGCATCGCCTGCTGCGTAGAGCTGGCCTGTTGTGCCGTCCTGAACGCCGATCTTAACAGACTTATCAAAGTCGTTGAGGATCTTCTCTACGTCTGCAGCTGTCTTGCACTCGGCAAATGTTTTGTCGTCACCCTTAACGATGAGCTTCTGGGAAGCCTCGTAGTAGGACTCGGAGAATGTTACGTGCTCTTCGCGCTCTTCGTTAACAGTAAGACCTGCCATTGCGATGTCGCACTTGTGCTGACCAACGGAGAGACAAACTGCATCGAAGTCCATGTGCTCGATAACAAGCTCCATGTCGAGCTCGTCAGCGAGAAGCTTAGCGATCTCCATATCGATACCGAGGTACTTATCGCCCTCTGTGTACTCGAAGGGAGCAAATGCTGCGTTTGTAGCAACTACGAGCTGCTTGTCAGCCTTTGCATCATCACGCTTAGCGCTTGTTACGGGAGTGGGTTCGCCGTTGGAGAAGTACTTGTCGCAGATCTCCTCGAGTGTTCCGTCTGCCTTGATCTTCTTAACGAAAGCGTTTACTTTTTCAAGAAGCTCGGGCTGTGCCTTGTCTACGCCGAAAGCGTAATCTTCTTCAGTAAGGTTGATATCGATAACCTTTGTAGCCTCTGCCTTTTCGCCGCAGGACATAAGGCAGGCAGGAACTGCAAGAAGAGTAAGAGCAAGAATAATGCTGATAATTTTCTTCATTGTTATTACCTCCAAAAAAATAGTACAAAAGTGATTATATACCTACTTATGTTGAAAGTCAATAGAAAAATGTATGTTATTCATATAATTGTGAATATGATCAACTATATATAGATATATTAAGTAAAAACCACAAAAAAAGACCCCAAAGGGTGAGTATAACCTTTGGGGTTTATGAATATTATGCATAATTATGCAAACAATGTAGTCTCACATATCTTTGCAAGAGCAAGGATAATGATAAGCGCGCCGAGGGCGATACGGTACCAACCGAATACCTCGAAATTATGGCGTTTAACGAAGCTCATAAGGAACTTGACTGCCACAAGAGAAACAGCGAAAGAAACAATCATTGTGAAAAGGAGAATTATCAGCTGCTCAGCTCCGAACATCTGAGCCTCGCCATCGATAATATCCTTAGCATATGAGAGCACCTCAATTCCGCTGGCTCCCACCATTGCCGGGATTGCAAGGAAGAAGGTGAAATCTGCTGCTGCAGTTCTTGAAACGCCTGTGAGCATTGCACCGATGATGGTGGATCCGCTTCTGCTTGTTCCGGGGATAATTGAGAGCACCTGGAAAACACCTATGAGGAAGGCTCTTCTGTAGCCGATATCCTCAGCTTTTTCGATCTTGGGAAGCTTATTCTTTTTAAGTCTTTCGATAACGATGAATGCAATACCGTAAACGATAAGAGCTATTGCTACTATAACGGGATCGTCAATAAGATCGATTCCCGCAAGCTTCATAATAACAACTGCGAGGCCTCCGGGGATAACTGCAACAAGTATCTTCGTCCAGAGAAGCCACGTAGCAGTTTTTTCTTCCTTAGACTTCTTTCTTGAGAAGGGATTAAGGCGATTGAAAAAGTAAACCACTACAGCAAAGATAGCTGCAAGCTGAATGACCTCGACCAGCATATGGGTGAAGGCTTCATCCTGCTGCAAGGGGAAAAACTCGTTGAAAAGAAGAAGGTGACCCGTGGAAGAAACGGGAAGCCATTCTGTGATACCCTCGATAATACCGAGGAGAAGGGCTTTCAAAAGCTCAATTATTAACATATATGTACCTCACTTATTCTCCGCCGCGGAGAATGTCTCCTGCGTGGACGGGGAAGGGGACTTTTATCTTAAAGAGCATACCG
>JAZTXZ010000026.1:0-33322 GCA_045636685.1 Candidatus Avispirillum sp.
AGCCATCCCATTTCAACCTTGCCCGTTGAGCCGTGGCGGTTTTTGGCTACGATAACCTCCGCCGTGCTCTGAGGCACATCTTTGTCTTTGTAATATTCGTCTCTGTAGAGGAACATTACGATATCCGCGTCCTGTTCGATAGCACCGGAGTCACGAAGGTCGGAGAGCATAGGACGCTTATCCGTTCTGGATTCGGGACCTCGGGAAAGCTGAGCACAGCATACGACGGGTACCTGGAATTCCTTTGCCATAAGCTTTAAGTTTCTGGAGATTTCAGTAACCTCCTGAACTCGGTTATCTCTCTTTTCCTCTGACTGCATAAGACCCAGATAGTCTACAACAACAAGTCCCAGATCCTTAACTCGGCGGATCTTTGACATCATTGCAGCAACGGTAATACCGGAGGTATCGTCTATGAGGATACGTGTTTCGGAAAGTTCGCTTGATGCATGGGCAAGTCTCTGCCATTCATCATCGGAGAGCTCGCCTGAACGGAGCTTCATGTTATCTACAAGAGCTTCTCCCGAAAGCAAACGGGTAACAAGCTGCTCTGCAGACATCTCGAGAGAGAAGATACAAACAGCCTTGCCTGTTCTCTTTGCCGCAGAAACTGCAAGGTTCAGCGCAAAGGCAGTTTTACCCATACCGGGACGGGCACCAACCAGAACAAGGTCTGATTTACCCATTCCGACGATCATTTTATCAAGACCGGAAAAGCCTGTCTGCATTCCCAGGGTCTCTTCCTTGTTTGTTGCAAGCTGCTGAAGATGACCGTAGACCTGGAGCAGGGCATCCTTGATTTCTACGAAGTTTTTATTTTCTCTCTGCTCTGCGATGCCGTATATCTTAGCCTCTGCCAGCTCAATAAGCTTAGATGCTTCGTCCTCTTCCGCATATGCCGCGCTTGATACATCATCGCAAGCATCGATCAGTGAGCGGAGTATTGCTTTATCGCGAACTATATTTGCATAGTCCTTGATATTTGCCGCAGTAGGTACGGTTTCCGCAATAAGACGAATATAGTCTCTGCCGCCTGCCTCGTCGTATACGCCCTGATGCACAAGTTCTTCAATAAGAGTGACCGCATCGATATTGCGGCTTCTTATATACATGCCCTGCATACAGGAGAATATACTTTTATGTTCCTCCAGATAAAAATCGTCGGGGGATACAACACCTGTAACGGTATCGATGGCCTGAGGGTCAATGAGAATTGCACCGAGGACAGATTGCTCTGCTTCAAGAGAGAAGGGCAGTTTTCTGTCAAGCTGATTATTCATCACAGATATTCCTTATTCGCAAACGATGAGATTGATCTTGCCGACAACCTCGGGATAGAGCTTAACATCGAGGGTATAGGAGCCGAATGCCTTGATAGCGCTGTCGGAAACGATCTTTCTCTTATCGATATCGATGGCTGCCTGCTCCTTGAGAGCTTTTGCTATATCCTGAGTTGTTATGCTTCCGTAAAGTCTTCCGTCGGCGCCTGCAGTTGCCTTGATCTTGACTATAACGCCCTGGAGTTTTGCGGCTGTATCCTTTGCAGCAGCCTTTTCCTGCTCGATCTTAAATTTCTTTGCATCTTCCTTGTTTTTTGCATCAGCAATAGCCTTTGCATCGGCTTCTATAGCCAGTTTTCTGGGGAAAAGGAAATTTCTTGCGTAACCGTCGGAAACGTTTACGATCTCGTCCTTTTTGCCCTGTCCTTTAACGTCTTTGAGAAGCATTACCTTCATTTTCTTTATCTCCTTCTTCTGTGGGTGTGTTTTTATTATCTTTTTCCAAAGCAGCTTTCAGAATGCTGTCAAGCATTTTGACTGCGCTTTCCATTGTTGTGTTATTGATACGTGCGCCTGCGGAGTCAAAATGACCGCCGCCCTTTATTTCCTGAAGTATGAGCTGAACATTGATGGTTCCGACTGATCTTGCCGAAATGTGGATATCATTTCCGATCTGGATAAGGACAAAGGAAGCCTTTACACCTTCAACGGTAAGAAGCCTGTTTGCCGCTTTTGCAGCAGGCACCTTATCTTCAAAGGTGCAGGGGGTGTTTGTTGCAGATATGGCAACAACGCCGTGATGGATCTCAGCACTATCATAAAACTTCATTTCAGCTCTCAGCTCGTCAAGATCAGACTTGAAGAGCTCCTGAACTTCCTCAACATTAACTCCGACGCCTCTGAGGAAAAGGCAGGCGGAAAATGTACGTGTACCGGTGTTCTTTGTGAACTGATTTGTATCCAAAAGGATACCGGACATCATAAGGTTTGCCTCTATGGGGAGGAGCTCGCCTGCGGGGAGCGCAAGCTCCAGCATCTCTGCAACGAGCTCGCTTGCAGAACTTGCACTGGGCTCGATATAGGAGAGGAGGGGCTCCTTTTGGAATTCATCTGCTTTTCTGTGGTGGTCGATTATTACAACTCTCTCGCAGTGATCGAACAGGACCTTTGATTCAAAGTTACCTTTATTATTAACATCGGCAACTATTAGGAGCGTATCGGATGTAATGAGATCCATAGCGCTGTCGCTGTCAATGAAAACACTTCTGTATTCTTCCTCTTCGCTCATCCAGTCAAGGGCTTTTTTTATACTTGAATTACGGGGATCACGGACGATATTGACCGGAACGCCGCAGAATTTTGAAAGTCTTGCAAGTCCGACGCAGGAGCCGAGGGCATCGTAGTCTGCAAAAGCATGACCCATGATGATAACATTGGAGGATGATGAAATATGGGATACAAGCTCATTTGCAACGGCGCGGGCTCTGACATTTGATCTTTTCTGAGTACTTTTTGTTCTTCCGCCGTAGTTTGCATCAACGCCGGGGATATCTGTTTTAAGGAATACCTGGTCTCCTCCGCGCTGAAGGGCAGTTTCCAGTGCCGCTTGAGCTGCCTTTTCACGCTCTGAAAGAGTGGCGCCCACGGTTGAAACGCCCATTGAGATCGTTACGGGGATATTGTGCTTTCCTACTCTTATGTTGCGGATCTGGTTCAATATATCAAATTCGTTTTTTATAAACTTATGAAGGGTTGCAAGCTCGCAGATAAAGATATACTTGTCCTGCTGATACTCTTTCAGTACGCCTCCGTTTTCCACTGCCCACTGGCGAAGGATCTTCTCTGCGTCACCGGATGCGGAACGGTATGCCTCCTGCTCAGAGTTTACAAGCTCTTCAAGGTTATCGACGGAGATATAAGCAACCATAGCTTCCTTACCCTTGAGAAGCTTGGATTCATTATCGTAATCAGTGGTGTCCTGAGTGATTATGACCTTGTATTCTCTGCCGTCACTGCCTTCATAGGCATAGATGATGGGCGCAAATCTCTTATCGGGAACATCCTTTGCACAAATGCGGATACCTTCATTGTCCTCAGGCTTGAGAGTATTGAAAATGTCTTCAAACTTGCAGTTTCTGGAGCCGAAGAGCGCCGCTGCTGCCTTGTTTGACCATATGATATTTTCATGCTCTCCTATGCATACGAATGCAGGGTGAGGAAGATCGACCATTGCATTTGCAAGGATAGAAACTGTTTCAGGAAGGGGAGTCCTCTTCTTTTTATTAACTGCATTTCTCTTAATAACAAAAAATGAAGCTGCAGCGGCAATTAAAATAACCGCAAAGAAAAGCGAGGAGAGAAGAGGGGATACGTTTGTTTTACTTATAAGAAGGGCGTTCAGGATAATGATGATGACCGATGCTATAGTGGTAAACAGAAGCTCGGCACTTCCTTTGGGAAGGTGCTGTTTCTTTTTCATCAGCTGATCTCGCTCCTTTCGTGATATCAGTTTTAATATTAGTCGTTATTGTTGTCTGTTTTGCTTTTTTTGTTTTTAATATAAGTGCCGACAGCCTTTCCGACAGAACCGAAGCTTCCGAACATGGCAAGAAGAGGAACGACGGAAAAGGGCGACATGAAAATGCAGACAGCGCAGGTGACGATAAAGATTATTCTTGTTTTTTTAGATGCGACCGATCGGAAAAATCCGTCTTTACCGAAAATGTAGTGGAAGCCTGCAATTGCCGCCAGGGGCATGATAATATAGGTCAGATTGAGGGCGGAGTATGCAACGACGGAAGCTTCAATAGAGAGAAAGCTTATCGCATAGGATATAATAAAAATTGCGCCTGCAGGTGCAGAAAGGGTCACGTGATAGGGATTATCACAAAACAGATGATCGAAGCCGAAAATATGAGAAAAAAGCTTTACAAGCTTTGCAGAACCGTAAGCGATAAGCTGACAGACCATTACGATGCAGGAGGGGAGAAGCATGACAGAGGTTTCCATAAGATTTGATATAACCTCGTCTGAAAGCGCAAATACCTCTTTACCCTGGGGATCCTCGTAGCTGAAAAGACGGAATATTTCAAAGATCTGTTCTTTTATGTCTGCTCCGAGGGCGAGATAGCTTTCTTTGATGCTCTCACCGTAAATCTGAGTTACAGCAAGTGTGAGATATGCTGCCATGGAAACAATAATGATCGCAGTCAATGCGACAACGGAAGCTGAAAGACTTCGGTTTGTAAATACGGTGTAAGCGAGAAGCACGCCTGCAGGGACGAAAAGCAGAGAAGAAAGACTGCTCAGAAGATCTCCGGAGATCAGATATGCCGCCAAAAATGAAAGAGGGAGAGCAAGGGCGGGAAGCGGATTTCTGACAGTAAGCAGAAGGAATGCAAAGGCAGCTCCTGCAACTCCCGTTGAGGGAAGTCCACCCAGGCCAAGTGCCGTAAGGGCACAAAGTCCCGTTATGGCGAGAATGAATATAAGAGCCAAAATCGGGTTGAGGCGGGGAAGCTCAAAGCGCTTCTCCCAAAGGGGATATTTATTGTTATTCATATTAAGCTCACTGAGTTATATTTATAGATAGCTATACATATAACATTGTACCACTGCAAGGCCGTTTTGTCAAAGATTATTTTGTAAGTAAAGTGTTTTTGGAAAAGCGGTTGCTAAAATGATAAAAAGGTAATATAATTATAGAGAAAATATATATAAATAATGGCTGCAGGGTAATTTATATACAATTGTCCTCAGGTTTTCATAGAAAGGAAAGGAAATGTATAACGTATCAGAAATCATAGAAAGGCTCGTTTCGGTAATGTCCGTTTCGGGGCATGAGGAGAGGGGAAGAGAAGAGCTTGTTGCTATCTTCTCAGAGCCCTTTGACGAGTATATTCCCCATTCATCGGGAACCCATATTTTTATAAAAAGATCCGGAAAGGAAAATGCTCCCAAACTTATGATCGATGCTCATTTCGATGAGATAGGCATGATCGTAACAGATATTCTTGAGGGGGGATTTCTCTCTGTTGCAAACATCGGAGGACTCGACCGCCGTATTCTTCCTGCGGCGGAGGTGATGATCTACGGAAAGGAAACGCTTTACGGCGTTATCGTTTCAACGCCTCCTCATCTTCAGTCACCGGGAGACAGCAAAAAGACACCTAAGATAGATGAGATAAGAATAGATACGGGATATAGCAAGGAAAAGCTTGAAGAGCTGGTGGAGATAGGTACTCCTGTCGGCTTTTATGAAAAGCCTGCCTCTCTCGGCGAGCGCCGTATCGCTTCGCGCAGCCTTGATAATAAGGCTTGCTGTGCGGCGGCATATCTTGCGGCGGCAAGTATTACTGCCGGCGAGATGGAGGCTGATCTTTACGTTACTCTTTCAGCCCGCGAGGAAGCAACGATGGCAGACGGAGCTTCAAGCTCTGCATACGCCATTTGTCCCGACTTTGCTATTGTAACAGACGTTACCTTTGCAACAGCTCCCGGCGTCAGGGCTGAGGAATCGGGAAAACATGGCTCAGGCCCTGTGATCTCCCTGTCTGCTGTTACCGACCGTCCTTTTACAGACTCTGTAATCGGTCTTTGCCGCGAAAATGAGATTTCATACGGTATAACCGTGGATGCTACGGATACGGGAACAAATGCGACAATGCTTTCTCTGGTGGGCGACGGTATTCCCGTAGCGGTAGTCAGTGTTCCCATAGGATCTATGCATACCTATAATGAAACTGTGGAGATATCCGATATTGAGAACACAGCACGTTTGTTTACAAAGGTGCTTTCAAACAAAGAAATATTTAAGAAGGGAGAGGAAAGATATGTGTAAGGCGAGCGGATTTGAGCTTTTGAAGGATCTTTGCCTCACCTTTGGTCCCTCGGGTTGCGAGGATCCTGTGGCAAAGAAGATCCTTGATAATATTAAAGGATGCTATGATGAGCTTCTTCCAAACCGTACCCTTGGCGTTATTGCTGTGATCAGGGGCAACGGCAAGAGTGAAAAAAGGATTATGTTTTCATCCCATATGGATGAGGTAGGCTTTATGATAAAGTCAATATCCGATGATGGTACATTGAAGATCGCTTCAATGTGCGGCGGAGATACCCGCATCATGGCAGGCAGAAGGATCAGCATCAGCCGTGACGGAGAAAAGCTTATCCGTGGTGTTTTCGGAGTAAAACCCATCCATCTGCAGAAAGCAGATGACCGTGATGCGGCTCTTTCTATGGACGAGCTTTATGCTGATATCGGTGCTGCTGACCGTGAGGAAGCAGAGAAGTATGTATCTGTCGGAGACTATGCCACCTTTGAGAGCGATTTTATTCGTTTTGGAGAAGATCAGAGAATGATCAAGGCAAAGGCGATAGATGACCGCGCAGGATGTGCTGTAATGTGTGATCTTATGAAGGAGCTTTATCCTGTAAAGGATTCTATTCCTTTCGATATGTATTTTGCATTTACCTGCCGTGAGGAGCTTGGTATTTCCGGTGCGAGAGGTGCGGCGCACCTTATCGACCCCACTCATGCTCTGATCTTTGAATCCACAGCCGTTGCTGATATATGCGGTGTTGCTCCCCACAGATCTGTTGCAAAGCAGGGAGACGGTCCTGCCATATCCCTTATGGACAGAAGCACTATATATGATAAGGAGCTGACAGAGCTCGTACTCAAAGTCGGCAAGGAGGAAGGAATTCCCCGCCAGATAAAGAAGTATATTTCAGGCGGAAACGATGCGGGACATATTCATAAGAGCCGTGCCGGTGTAAGATGCGCTGTTATGAGTATTCCTTCGAGATATATCCATACTGCTTCAAACGTTATTCGCGCCGAGGATTTTGTAAGCACATACAAACTTGCTCTTGCCACTGTCAAGGCACTTTCAAAAGGAGAAAACTAAAATGGTTAAATATATAAGAGATCTTGTTAAAATAATTTCCGTTTCCGGCCATGAGGAAAAGATAAGAGATTATATTGCAGAAAAAATGGCTCCATATTTTGATACTGTGGAGAAAGATGCCCTGGGTAACCTTATCTGCCATAAGTCAGGCGGAGCAAAAAAGGTAATGCTTGCGGCTCATATGGATGAGATAGGATTTATCGTAACATTTATTGAGGATGACGGATATGTACGCTTTGCCCCCATTGGCGGCATAAGCTTTACTGCTGCGGCATACTCTGAGGTAGTATTTGAGAGCGGCCGCGTTGGAGTTATTGTTCCCGAGGCGGAGGTTAAGCCCGGAGACTATAAGGCAGATAACTTTGTTGTAGACCTTGGTGTAAAATCAAAGAAGGATGCAGAGCGCCTTGTAAAGATCGGTGATACTTTTGCCGTTCGTCCTTCTGTTATTTCTCTTGCAGGTGGCAAACTTTGCGGTCGCCCTCTTGATGATAAGATTGGCTGTGCTATCCTTATGGCGGCTGCTGAGAAAAGCGCTCAGTTTAAAAATGATGTAACTTTCGTATTCACCGTTCAGGAGGAGGTAGGAATCCGCGGCGCACGCACTGCGGCATTTGCTATCCGTCCCGATTACGGTATTGCCATTGATGTTACCGCAACGGGAGATGCAAAGGGCGCAAAGCCCATGGCAGTAAAGCTGGGAGATGGCGCGGCCATCAAGATAAAGGATCAGTCCGCTATCTGCGATGTTACTCTTGTTGAAAAGATGAAGGAGTGCGCAAAGGAGAATTCTATTCCTTATCAGCTTGAGATACTTACCTATGGCGGTACAGATACTGCATCAATGCAGCTTGCAGGCGAGGGCTGCCGCGCAGGATGTATCTCTATTCCCACAAGATATATCCATACAGCAGTAGAGACCGTAGCAGAAAAGGACGTAAAGGCAGCGATAGATCTCACCGTTGCCATCTGCTCCACTGAGCTTTAATGAAATATAAAAACGTAAAAAGAGCCCGTTTCCTTAACCGACCCAATCGCTTTATCGCAAAGGTTGAGCTTTGTGGAAGGGAGGAAACGGTTCACGTAAAAAACACCGGAAGGTGCCGTGAGCTGCTGGTTCCCGGATGTACGGTGTATCTTGAAAAGTCAGATAATCCCGACAGAAAAACTCTCTATGATCTTATTGCAGTAGAAAAGGGAGATATTCTTATAAATATGGATTCTCAGGTGGTGAACGCCGCGGCAGAGGAATGGCTTCCTGTAAGCGGACTGTTTTCCCATGAAGCAAAAATCCGCCGTGAGTATACATACGGTGAATCAAGATTTGATTTTTATATTGAGGACGGGGATAAAAGGATTTTTCTCGAGGTGAAGGGCGTCACTCTTGAAAAGGAGGGCATAGCTCTATTTCCCGATGCGCCTACCGAGAGGGGGATCAAGCATCTGCGCGGTCTTTCAAAGTGCATTTCCGAGGGATACTCATGCTACGTTCTTTTTGTAATACAGATGAAGGGAGTATCCTGCTTTTGTCCCAATCGGGAGATGCATCCCGAATTTGCAAATGCTCTTAAGGAATCTTTTGAGGCGGGAGTTAAGATACTTGCCGTAGACTGTAGGATCGAGCCTGACAGTATTGTAATAGATTCACCTGTAAAAGTAGTTTTATAAGGAATAAACAATGATAAAAAGAGATTTTCATATACATACCACCTGGAGTGACGGAAAGCATTCTCCCGAGGAGATGGTGGAGTATGCACTTAAGTTGGGTATGACCCATATGGGGTTTTCCGATCACTCGTATACTGCTTTTGATGACAGCTATTGCCTGAGTCTTGACAGGATTGCGGATTATAAAAATGAAATCCTGCGCCTTCGGGAAAAGTATCGCGGCAGAATAGAAATATATCTCGGAGTTGAGCAGGATTATTATTCGGAAACTTCGACTGATGGATATGACTATGTTATCGGAAGTGTCCATTATGTGAAGGCGGGGAAGGAGTATCTTCCTGTTGATAAAAGTGCTGCCGATCTCAGAGATGCAGTGGATAAGTATTTTGGCAAAGATCCTGTTGCTTTTTGCGAGAGCTATTTTGCAAATGTTTCAGATATTGTCAAAAAAACGGGATGCGATATTATAGGTCATTTTGATCTTTGCACAAAGTTTAACGAAAAAGATCCCTTTATAGATGAAAATGACCCGAGATATATAAAAGCATGGAAGGATGCTGTGGACATGCTTATTCCCTCGGGTAAGTATTTTGAGATTAATACGGGGGTTATACCGAGAGGGTATAAGTCCTGCCCCTATCCCTCAAAGCCGATACTTGATTATATACTGGAGCGTGGCGGAAAGGTTCTTTTTTCAAGTGACAGCCATCGCCTGACAGTTGCTCACGGCTTTGAAGAGTGGAAACAAAAGTATAAACTGTAATCTGTGCGATTTATGAAGGATAAAGAAAGGATAAAGATTATGGAAAAGAAAAGACTTCCTGTGATTCTTGATACAGATATCGGCGGAGATATAGATGACTCCTGGGCACTTGCCCTTCTTCTTCGCTGTCCCGAGCTTGATACAAAGCTTGTTGTTACAGCGCTTGAGGGTGGAGATGACCCTTATTACCGCGCAAAGATCACCGCAAAGCAGATAGAGGAAAGCGGATATGCTGTTCCTGTCGGCTCCGGACTTGCTGTTGAGGAATATACCACCACAATGGGCGGCTGGGCTGACGGCTATAATATTGACAATTACCCCGCGCCCTTTTATCGCGACGGTATTCAGGCAATGATCGATACTATCATGAGCAGCGAAGAGAAAGTTACTCTTATCTGCATCGGCCCTCTTACCAATATTGCAGAGGCCCTTCGCCGAGAGCCCCGTATTGCGGAGAATGCACGTATCCTTGCGGTTATGGGATCAATATACAACGGTCACAGTCTTGATGTTATTGAAAAGGCTTCCGACTACAATGTCCGCGCAGATATCCCCTCAGCAAGAGCTGTATTTGCAGCTCCCTGGGACATTACGATTGCTCCTCTTGATATAACCGCACATCTTGTTGTCGGCGACGATAACTATCAGCATATCCTTTCAAAACGTGAAAGCGATCCTGTTTGCAGGACTGTTCTTTCTGCTTTTGATTGCTGGATGATTGCTCATAAATGCACATACTATAAGACACATACAACCTCGCTTTATGATACTGCTGCCATTTATATGGCAGTAACAGGGGACTATAATGTGATCTCAGAGGACCATATGCTGTCTATCGATGACGGCGGATATACAAACGACGATGAGGACGGAAGACTCGTCCACTGTGCCGTGTACTGGAAGTATAAGGACGTGTTTTATAAATTCATCACAGATCGTCTTTGCGGCAGATAAATCAAGGGATGTAGGTTTTCGGCATTCGTCTATCAATACCCTGCGAAAGCATATTTTCCGCAGATGACTAAATTGCGAAAGGAGAGCTGAAAAATGGATAAATTCAAGCTTGTTTCAGAATATAAGCCCACAGGCGATCAGCCTGAAGCAATAGATAGGCTCTCTGCGGGGCTGGACGCAGGCGAGCGTTTCCAGACTCTTATGGGCGTTACCGGATCGGGCAAAACATTCACTATGGCGAACATCATCGCAAATACAAACCGCCCAACACTGGTACTTGCCCACAACAAAACTCTGGCAGCTCAGCTTTGCTCAGAGTTCCGCCGATTCTTTCCCGAAAATGCGGTAGAGTATTTCGTTTCCTACTACGACTACTATCAGCCCGAAGCATACGTGCCCGGCAAGGATATGTATATCGAAAAGGATTCTTCCATCAATGATGAGATAGACAAGCTTCGCCACAGTGCAACAAGTGCGCTTTTTGAAAGGCGCGATGTCATTATCGTGGCAAGTGTATCATGTATATTCTCTCTCGGCCCTCCTGAGGAATATTCTTCTCAGGTGACCGCACTCCGTCCCGGTATGCAGATGGAGCGCGACGAGCTTGCACGGAAGCTTATCTCGGTTTCATATAACAGAAACGATATGAGCTTTCAGCGCGGTACCTTCCGTATGAAGGGAGATACACTTGAGGTGTTCCCGTCCAACGAAAACTCAAAAGGAATCAGGGTAGAGTTCTTCGGCGATGAGATAGACCGTGTCAGCGTTATCGATGCTCTCAAGGGCACAGTTATCCGGGATGTGAGCTATGCCCCCGTTTATCCTGCAAACCACTATGTTCTCTCCGATGAGCATAAGGAAAAGGCTTTTGAGGAAATAGAGCGAGAGCTTGAAGAAAGAATAGAGTTTTTCGAAAGCCAGGGAAAGCTCATAGAAGCTCAGCGAATTGCAGAGCGCACACGCTATGATATGGAGATGCTCCGCGAGGTTGGCTTCTGCTCGGGCATTGAAAACTACTCCCGCATATTTGCGGGCCGTCCCGCAGGAAGCACACCCTATACGCTCCTTGATTATTTTCCTAAAGATTTCCTTCTTTTTGTTGACGAGTCCCATGTAACTCTCCCTCAGGTAAGGGGAATGTTTGGCGGAGACCGTGCAAGAAAGAAAAATCTTATTGATTATGGCTTCCGACTTCCCTCAGCATACGATAACCGCCCTCTCAATTTTGATGAATTCGAAAAAAAGATAAATCAGGTCATCACCGTTTCAGCAACTCCCGGGGAATATGAAAAAGATCATTCTTCTCAGATCGTTGAGCAGATCATCCGTCCAACAGGCCTTCTTGATCCCGAAATCGAGGTGCGCCCCGTTGCAACGCAGGTGGATGATGTTCTCGGAGAGATACGCCTCAGAGTGGATAAGGGTGAAAGAGTTCTTGTTACCACTCTTACTAAAAAAATGGCAGAGGATCTTTCCGAATACCTTGAAAATCAAGGCGTAAGGGTAAAGTATATCCACCATGCCATTGAGACTATGGAAAGAAGCGAACTTCTTCGTGATCTCCGTCTTGGAGTTTACGATGTTCTTGTGGGAATAAACCTGCTTCGTGAGGGCATCGACCTGCCGGAAGTAACGCTCGTTGCCATTCTTGATGCAGACAAAGAAGGATTCCTCCGAAGCGAGTCCTCCCTCATTCAGACTATCGGACGCGCCGCACGAAATGTGGGCGGCAAGGTCATTATGTATGCCGATACGATAACGGGCTCCATGAACGCGGCGATAACGGAAACAAACCGTCGCCGCGCAATACAGCATCAGTATAATATAGACAATAATATCACACCAACAACCATCAAAAAAGAAGTGGGAGATCTTATTCAGATAGGTACTGCCCAGAAGGGCAGAAAGGGCGAATCCAAAAAGGAAAGCCGAGAGGAAGAGATCGCACGTCTGAGAGCAGAAATGAAGGCGGCTGCGGCCGAACTGAGATTTGAAGAAGCGGCATTCCTCAGAGATAAGATCCGCACATTGGAGACTACAAAGGCAGATGAGCCTTCATCTACGCCTCCCAAAAGCCCAAAAACGCGCAGAAGAAAATAAAGGACGAAAAAGAGAGGCAAAATAACCTTGACAAAAGTGACAGTCTCGTATAGAATAATAACAGAATACTAAAGAAAAGGAGATCCATACAATGGCTGAAAATGAAATCTTCGAGAATGAAGAAGTTCTCGTATATACTCTCACAGATGACGAAGGCAACGAAAACGATTTCGAGCTTATCGGTAGTGTTGAGGTAGACGGTAAGACATACTGCGCACTCATCCCTTACACAGAGGATGATTCCGAGCCCGATGAGTACATCGTTCTCCGCGTTGAGAAGAGCGAAGAAAACCCCGATGAAGAGATCCTCGTTTCCATCGATGATGATGAGGAGTTCGATCGCATCGCTGATATCTTCGATGACGAATTTGCTGATATCGACTACGATATGGCACCCGAAGAGGAATAAGTTTTAAGTTTTTTGCTTATACTATATTCGGAAAAACGCCTGCTGTGTGCGTGAAAAAGCATCGTAATTAAACCCACAATTGATTAAAGGAGTTCAACTTTTCGGCAGGTATGCAGGCCTCCCGACCGTCTCTCTTTTGACAGACGGAATCGGATGTTGGAAGCACAAAACCGAGAGGCGAGAACGCCGCCTTGCTTATGCAGGGTTTTTAATTACCGCTTTGAACGGCATCGCGGGCATTTTTATTGAAAAACCAACGGAAACGGAGACACTTTCAAAGAAGCTGTCTCCGTTTCTGCTATATAAAGATATATGACACTTTCAATTTTGATAGTGTCTTTTTCTTTTAGGATAGAAAAAAACGAAGACAGCTTCTTTGAAAGTGTCTCCGTTTACATTTTCTTTTACGTTATTCTCTTATAGATTTCAGAAGAGCGATCTCTCTTGCGTAGCCGTCCAGCTCGTTGGGGGTCTCAAGATAGAAGGGCAGATTTTTGATACGGGGGTTATTGATTATCCCTTTGATGCCCTCAAGGCCGAGAAAGCCCTCACCTATCTTTTCGTGCCTGTCCTTAGCGGCACCCAGAGGATTTTTGGAATCGTTCAGGTGGATTGCGCAAAGGCGATCAAGGCCGATTATCTCGTCAAAGGCATCAAGAACCGCGTCTGTCTCGTTTACTATATCATATCCGCCGTCGGAAATATGGCAGGTATCAAGGCATACACCCACATGAGGTCGGCGCTCCTCGTCCACCAGATCGATAATGGCACGAACCTCATCGAAGCTCTTTCCTATCTCGCTACCCTTTCCGGCCATAGTTTCAATAAGAACTTTTGTGCCCTGTCCGGGAGTTATGACTTCATTAAGAAGCTTTGCGCAGCTTGCGATCCCAACGTCTGCGCCCTTGCCCACGTGGCTTCCGGGATGGAAGTTATAAAGTGCGCCGGGGATCTCTTCAAGAAACTCAAGATCCTCCTTCATGGAATCTCTTGAATAATTCCATATGCGTTCCTCAACGGAAGCAGGATTGAATGTATAGGGAGCATGAGCAAGAAGGGGGCCGAAATTATTTTCATTTGCTATTTTAACAAGCGCCGCCACATCCTCCTTTGAAGGACGGCGAAAGCCGCGGCCGCGGGGATTGCGGGTGAAATACTGAAATACGTTTGCACCCACAGAGAGAGCTTCGCGTCCCATGGCCTCGTATCCGCCGGAAACTGAAAGATGGCATCCTATATAAAACATAATTTTCTCCGTTTCATTAATAATTATAGGTTTATTTTATCATACTGCTACAAAAAATGCAATATTTGACATACTGCGCATATTATGTTATACTTATAAAGTATGATACATTGGAAGGAGTGGCGGCATGAAAAAGCTGGGTGGATTTCTCAAAAAGCTGATACTTACCATATCCAACTTTTTTCAGAAACTGGGAGATGACCAGATCACCGTTTATGCAGCGCAGTCGGCATTTTTTATTATAGTTTCCGCAGTCCCGTTCTCTATCCTTCTCATAGGTATCGCCAGATATATCATCGACATAGACTGGCTTCTCAGCGTCATTTCCACCCATGTTGAGGGCATTATCGGTAATGTGCTCACCTCTCTTGTTTCCGAGGTGGTCAGCAACACGGGCGCATCTCTGGTGTCCATAACCCTTGTTGCTATTATGTGGAGTGCTTCAAGAGGCGTGTTTTCCGTCACCCGTGGAATTGCGGGAGCTTACGGTGTACATCTGAGGGAGAACTTCCTGTTCGATATCCTTCGTGCCTTTATCCATACTCTCGTTTTCATCTCAATGATAATATTTACCTTGGTTGCGCTTGTCTTTGCAGACACCATCGTGGATCTTGCAAGAATACGTTTTCCCACTATCTCATTTATATTCAACGTTATCAACAGATGCGCGCCTGTCATTCTTCAGATACTTCTTACTCTGTTCTTCTCATTTATATTTGAAACAGTATCGCGAAAAGGTCGAAGCTTTTCTAAGGCAGAATATAAGCATCTTTCGGGAAAAGTGCCAAGAGGCTATCTGGCTCAGCTTCCCGGCGCTGGCTTTGCGGCTCTGGGCTGGATACTTTTCTCCTACGGTTTTGCGCTTTATCTCAAATATTTCCCAGAGGCCTCCTATATTTACGGAAGCCTTGCGACACTTATGCTCCTTATGCTCTGGATATACTCATGTATGTTTATCCTCATGCTGGGCGCAGAGGTCAACATGCTTGTGTTCAACAAGTGGAACATAGGTAAGCGGCATAAGGACTACGTTATCAACAAGAAACGCAGAAAGGCCGCACTTACCAGAGTCAGGACTTATTCCACATCCTTTGGCAGGAAGAAAA
The DNA here is from genome assembly GCA_045636685.1 of Candidatus Avispirillum sp. GTDB lineage: Bacteria > Bacillota > Clostridia > Oscillospirales > CAG-272 > Avispirillum. Next base: position 15,436 of record JAZTXZ010000026.1, read on the forward strand.
AATCCATCTCCAAAAAATAGTTTTTGAAAACATAAAACGGCATTTATTCACAAACTCGTTTTTTTGTGAAAAAAATGCCGTTTTTTGAAATTTTTAGTCATTAAACTTTCAGAGTTTTATTGACATGGGAAATATCATATGATAAACTTGGGTATATGCACATAAAGGTGCACTTATACTTGATTTTTCCATTGGAGGATACATAAATGAGCATCAAAAATGAGTACCTGCTCTCAGTCCTTGAAACAGTCAAGGCGCGTAACGCAGGTGAGCCTGAGTTTTTGCAGGCAGTAGAAGAGGTTCTCGAGTCCCTCGAGCCCGTAGTTGAGAAGAACGAAAAGCTTATCGCAAGCGGTGTTATTGAGAGAATGGTAGAGCCCGAGAGAATGATCACTTTCCGTGTTCCTTGGGTTGACGATAACGGCAAGCCTCAGGTAAATCGTGGTTTCAGAGTTCAGTTCAACTCTGCAATCGGTCCCTACAAGGGCGGTCTCCGTTTCCATCCTTCCGTAAACGCTTCCATCATCAAGTTCCTCGGCTTCGAGCAGACATTTAAGAACAGCCTTACATCCCTCCCCATGGGCGGCGGTAAGGGCGGCTCCGACTTCGACCCCAGAGGCCGCAGCGACGGAGAGATCATGCGCTTCTGCCAGAGCTTCATGACAGAGCTTTCCAAGCACATCGGTGCTGACACAGACGTTCCCGCAGGTGACATCGGTGTAGGCGCAAGAGAGATCGGCTTCCTTTACGGTCAGTACAAGAGACTCCGTAACGAGTTCACAGGCGTTCTCACAGGTAAGGGTCTCGCATACGGCGGCTCCCTCATTCGTCCCGAGGCTACAGGCTTTGGTGCAGTTTACTACACTGTTGAGATGCTTAAGACATTCGGCGAGGATATCAAGGGCAAGACATTTGCTATCTCCGGCTTCGGTAACGTTGCTTGGGGAACAGCAAAGAAGATCTGCGACCTCGGCGGTAAGGTTGTAACTATCTCCGGTCGCGAGGGATAGGTATATGATGAAGAGGGTCTTGTAACTGAAGAGAAGATCAACTACCTTCTCGAGATGCGTGCTTCCGGCCGCGATAAGGTTCAGGACTATGCTGATAAGTTCGGCGTTCCCTTCTATGCAGGTAAGCGCCCCTGGGAGGTTAAGGTAGACGTTGTTATGCCTTGCGCTACCCAGAACGAGGTTAACCTTGACAACGCTAAGGATATCGTTGCAAACGGTGTTAAGTACTATGTTGAGGTTGCTAATATGCCCACAACAGCAGAGGCAGTTGCATATCTCAAGGCAAACGGCGTAGTTGTTGCTCCCTCTAAGGCAGTAAACGCAGGCGGCGTTGCAGTTTCCGGTCTCGAAATGAGCCAGAACTCCATGAGATACTCCTGGACATCCGAAGAGGTTGATGCAAAGCTCCAGCAGATCATGAAGAACATCTATAAGAACTCCTACGAGGCAGCTAAGAAGTACGGCATGGAGGGCGACCTTATTGCAGGTGCCAACATCGCAGGCTTCGAGAAGGTTGCTGATGCTATGATGGCTCAGGGTGTTGTTTAATAAAAAGCTCCCGATCTTAGTAGGTTTAGCTTAGGGATAAGCCAACCTACAGTGATATACATCTGACGATATATGATATAGGCTTCGCCTATGATATATTTTCTCAGAAAATATTAATAAAAAATTCCGGTTCGATCTGAAGCGGAATTTTTTATTCTATACAAGAAAGGTTTTAATTGGCCACTAGAGTAATGGTGAAGCAGGAGCCGCCGCCTTCGCGGTTTTCAGCCTTTATTTCTCCGTGGCATATGGTGAGGATACGCATAACCAGCGCAAGACCAAGGCCGTTGCCCTCTGCCTTATGGGAGGGATCGCCTTGATAAAATTTGTCAAAAATGTGCTTCTGGGTTTTTTCCGAAAGTCCGGGACCCCTGTCCTCAACGGTTACCGTAATAATACCCTGTGCTTTTGACAGGCGTATTTTGATCTCTGAGCCCACGGGACTGAACTTTATTGCATTGCCGATAACATTGTCCCAAACATGGTGGAGAAGGGACTCGCTGCCTGTATAGGAAACAGATTCAAGCTCTGCATCAAACTCAATGTCCTTTTTTTCCCAAGCCCCCTCAAGAGCAACAATGGACTGCCTTATCTGCTCGTCAAGACGAAAACGGGTTTGGTTTGTCTGGATTGATTGATTTTCTATTTTGGAGAGAAGAAGGATGTTGCCGACAAGGGTGGAAAGTCTTTCTGTGTTGAATATTATCTTTTCAACATATTCCTGCTGCTCCGCGGAGAGATTTTCGCAGCCTTGAAGGAGAGTCGTATATCCTTCAATGGCGTTAATGGGAGTTTTAAATTCATGAGATACGTTGGAAACAAAATCTACCTGTAATATTTCGGTTGCGCTCAGTTCTTCCATAAGAAGATTAAATCCTGCATTTACTTCCTGTATTTCGTGGGATGCGATCTTGGTATTCAGGCGAACGGAGAAGTCGCCGTCTGCCGCTTTTTGCATGGCTTCTCTGAGCTTTTTTATAGGGTCAAAGAATATCTTTGAGAAAAGTCGGGTGGCAACGCCGATAACAACAAGGCCGATAGCGATAAATTGGATGCCGAAAGGAATCTTGTTGTCAATTTCGGGGAAGAGAGCGTTTATAAGCTGAGCAATGCCGAATGCGGTCAGAATGCAGACAACTACCTCCGCAAGGACAAGCATGGTAAGCCTTGTCTTTAAGTTAAACCAGCCGACTTTGGTTTTTCGCAGGTCCTCAAAAAGCTCGCGGTCCTTTTTCGTTTTCTGATCTTTCGTTTTCAAAGCTTCACCACCTTGTAGCCAACTCCGCGGATCGTAACTATCTTGAAGTCGGAGTTATCTCGGAAGCGGTCGCGAAGACGGCCGATATGAACGTCTACGGTGTGGGTATCCGAATCGGATTCATAACCCCAGACCTCGTCCATAAGCTGCTGACGGGTGAATATTTTTCCCGGGTAGGACGCCATTTTGTAAAGGAGCATAAATTCCTTCTGGGGAAGAGGGAAGGAGTCCTTTGGGGTGATGACAGTAAAGGAGTCGCATTCGAGAACTGTGTTTCCTATAGTCTGTCTGCGCTCATTTATCATCTGTGCGCGGCGCAGAAGAGCGCCAACGCGAAGGACCATTTCGTTAACGTTAATTGGCTTGACCATATAATCGTCTGTGCCCGATAAGAATCCGAGGCGCATATCGTCAAAAGCATCCTTGGCGGTTATCATAAGAACAGGGGTAGTGTTTCCAACCTCTCTGAGAAGGCGAACAAACTCGTATCCGTCCATAACGGGCATCATAATATCGGAGATTATAAGATCAAAATAATCGTTGTCAAGAGCATCAAGGGCTTCTTTTCCGTTGCCCACCTCGCGAACGGTGTAACCGCTTTTTATAAGAACGTGAGAGAACAGTCTTCTCAGTTCGCGGTCGTCTTCGGCAATAAGAATTTTAAGCATATATATCTGCCTTTCATTTAAGCTTCTTTTTTTATTATATCACAGCCACCACCCTATTTCAATAATATTGAAATTCAAAATTGCGGTTGTAAAGAACAGAAAAGCAAAGAGGAGATTATAGTGGTTTTAAAAAATTCTGCATGGCTTGATCAGTTTTCGCATGAAAAAGAGCTGTCGCATACTAAGTGCGACAGCTCTTTTTCAGATCTTTACTCTGTTATTTTCAAGTCCTTCTGTAAGGTAGCCGACAATATTTGCAACTGTGGTTTCGGCAATATTATCGAGGGCATCCTCTGTGAGGAATGCCTGATGGGATGTTACTATAACGTTCGGCATGGAGATAAGTCTTGCAAGAACGTCATCAGAAACAATATGATTTGAATAGTCCTCAAAGAAAAGCTCGTTTTCGTCTTCATAAACATCGAGACAAGCTCCGCCGATGCGGCGTTCCTTGATAGCTGCAAGGAGGGCTATAGTGTCGATAAGAGCACCTCTTGATGTATTGATAACGATAGCTCTTTTTTTCATTTTGCTGAGGGCTTCCTCGTCTATCATATGATAGGTTTCATCGGTAAGAGGGCAGTGGAGGGAGATTATATCGGTTTCTTTGAAAATAGTCTCCGTATCAACATAGGTAACATCGGGAATATCTGCAGGATATTTATCGAATGCAAGTATCTTCATACCAAAGCCTCGACAGATATCAATAAAGCAGCGTCCGATCTTTCCTGTGCCGATAATTCCCACAGTCTTTCCGTGCAGGTCAAAGCCGGTCATGCCCTTAAGACTGAAATTAAAGTCTCGGGTTCGGATATATGCTTTGTGGATCCTTCTGATAGATGTCAGGAGCATTGCTATTGCATGCTCTGCAACTGAATGGGGTGAGTATGCGGGAACGTTAAATACGGGCATACTGTCGCCGAGGCGGGCAAAATCGATATTATTATATCCCGCGCATCTCAGCGCAATCAGCTTAACACCTACCTCTTTTAATCGATCTATGACATCACCCGACACATTATCGTTAACAAAAACGCAAACGCCGTCACATCCCCTTGCAAGGGCTGCAGTATCTTCTGTCAGCTTGGTTTCGTAATATTTAATATTGAGACCCGCTTCCTTTGCATACTTATTAAATGAAGGCTTATCATAGGATTTTGCATCAAAAAAAGCAATTTTCATACATATCTCCTTTATACAAAGCTTTAAGATAGTATTTCACTTTTTTTGAAAAAAATCTGTTATCTGTTAAAATAGCTGATGAGAGAATTTTTATAGTCTTCTACCCGCATGATCTCGCATCTTCTGTAGTCTATGGGAATAACGGATTTATTGCTTCGGATGATGCTGTCGTATACGTCATTTGTCACGACCATGATAAAGTTTGAATTGGGCTTTCTTCCTTCATCTATTTCAGATTGGAAAATCTCCATCTCAAGCTTGACCCAGTAGCTTTCCATATACTCAAGATCGGAAAGGATCACAACAAAATGGGATGAACCGTCAAGGGCCTGCATAATGGCTTTTCTGTACTGGGATTCCGACATTTCCGGGAGGGAAAACTTATCGAGAAATACTTCTTTCAGATTGTTCTGAAGGAAGTAATACATATCCGTTGCGATATCCATATCTTCTTTTTTATGGCATATGAAAACATCGTAATTGCCTGATTTCGGGATCGTGAGTCCCAGGAGCGTTTTGATGCCGGTTTCAGCCTTTTCAGTAATGGACGTTTGATTTTTTACAGAATTCAGCTTTGATTTCAGCTCAACTATACGGTCGATACATTCAGCGCATATTTCCTTTTCTCCCACAACGTCGCAGTAAGCCTTCAGTCTTTCATAGCTGAGAATAACACATCTGAGAAACTCCTCCGCAGCCTGATGCTCGCCGATAAGATCGAACAGCTTATTACCTTCCTGCATAAACGATGCAACTGAACGAAGAAGCTCATCATCCCCGGAGACCGAGGGCTTTTCGGCAGGCATTACTTTCACGGCAGGCTTTTTTTGAGAAGAACTGTAAATATAGTTGGTAGTTTCAAGGATGAACTTTGCTTCTTCTCTACTGTATCCCTGAGTGTTTTTTTCACTTATGTCTGTCGTTTTAAGTTCGCTTTCGTATCGCAGAACGTAGGGAGCCTGCTTTATTACATAATCTGATTCGGGGAGAGCTGAGATGATACCGTCGCTGAGATCTCCGTGAGTTTTTGCATCGATTACCGCCCAGCCTATTTCACGGTCAAAATAGATAAGCCGAAGAGCAAGGGAGATCATATAAAGATCTCCGTTTTTGAAATCATCGGAGCTGAGAAGCTTTCGAGTATCCATGACTGCAGTCATCTTTTTTTCTGCAAGAGATTTTGAAGAGGGACTGTATTCAAAGCCGTAAAGCTTTTCAAGTTTCTCAAGAAGCTGGCAGATCTCGGTATAAAGAGCTTTTCGTTCTTTTTTGCTCTTCAGGTTTTCAACGACAAGGCATTTTTTTGTTATCAGATCACAGAGCAGATCGCTTGCTCTTTCATTTGCTCCTGCTTTTGTATATTCGTAAAGCTTTTCATAGGTTTCGTTTTCGCTTCTTTGTCCTTTGATAAGCTCTGCTATCTTCAGAGCGATCTTTTTTGCATCGCGAGCGGAATCACTCTCGGTGGTCATTATCTGAAACGTTGCTAAATAATACTGCAGGGAGTAGGATTTTTTTATATCGGCATCGGGAAGCATAACGGGGAAAATGATCTTTGATCGATCCTTTGCCCGGCTTATGGCATAGTCCAACTCTCTCAAGCACATATCGGAGTTTACGGAATTTTTTGTGATAAGAGGAACAAAGACCCGTGAGGAGCATATGGCAGAGACAATGGCCTCGGCATAATTGCCGCCAACATCGTTCCAGTTATAGACGCTTATACCTTCAGATAAAAGAGCATCAAAAAGCTTTGTTGTAAACTCCCGATCCTTTGAAGAGGCGCTTATAAACACGTCATATATCATATTTTCTTCCATAAAAACTCCTTTGGTTTGCCTTAATGCCGAACACACCGATACGGGAAATTATTTGCGGCTATTGACTTCCTTGACAGTATCGTTTATATCGGATAGGGCTTTCAGCCTTACTGAAGCCAGGGTAGAGGAATAGGTATCGCTGTCTCCCGCAAGACCTATAAGTTTGTCACAAACTCCGCCCCAGCCGTATATTTCTGCACAGTCAAGAACTCCCGAGGATAAAATGACAGATAGATTTTCCCTCGATTTTTCATCGTTCACATATTTGAATGCGAGAACTGTATCTATATAACAATCTTTCAAGCCGCCGTTTCGGTGAGATTCCGCTGCCAGATTTTCAAGGATATTGCTTGTACGAACAAAGTTTCTGTTAGTAGCAAGAACTCCTATGGCAGAAGCATTTTTTGCAGAAATAAAGGAAACATAGTCCTTTTGATCAGTGGAATATTTGGGCATGGGAAGAACTGCAAATTCATAGTCCATATCTCTGAGATTTGCAAGAGAGCCTACTGTTGTCAGATACATAAGTGTATTTCCGCTTTTGAACATAGCGGCAGCGCTCATTCCGTCAGCCTCATTTTTCTTTGTATCGTATATGAAATCGCATCTTTCATACAGAGAGTCGGATACCATTTTGAAAACATCGTGGAATTTCTCATCTGTCATACAGCTCATAACGGGAAGCCCGTACTCGTCTCTTGAAGATACAAAGGAATTGCAGCCGATAACGAGGGGAAGAACATTTGATTCATCCAGCGATGCTCCGAAGCGGTCATCATAGGTCAGCTTTCCGTTTCCGTCGAGATCGGAGTCTGCCATAGTCAGCATGCCGAGCATGGCATCAAAGGTCCATCTTCCTGTGGAGACAAGAGAATATGGGTCGGGCATGCCGTCTATCTCCTCTGCCATATCCATATTAATACCCACCATACTGTGCGCATCGAAGTAGGAAAGCTGCAGGTCACCGAAAAAGAAAAAGCGGGTTGAATCAACGGCGGAGGCATCGATAGCATTAATGTTCCACCAGGGCTTATCCATATCCATGCCGGAGAGATAGATATCTGTTACAAGATAGCCGCAAACTGCCATGGTTGCCATTTTATCCGCAGTTGTACATACGGCACTGTATGTCTCCTCTCCGGAAAGGCAAGCGCTGACTGCCATATCAAAGGCATTTTCAGGCGTTTCTCTGACTTCCTCAATGGTGATGCCAAGGCGTTCCTCAACATTTGAATTACGGCGGTAAAGGGCTTCGTTAAGGTTGTTTCCGTCTATTGCTTCGGAGTCCATATGGGAAGCACTTGATCCTGCCTTGCCGTTGAGAATGCGAAATATATATCCGTCGTAGCGTTCATCGGGGACGCTATTAAATATTTCGCCGTCCTCTTTTGTAAAATCTGCCGCATGGTCGTAGTCACCGTTTGCTTTCTTTGGTGTGCAAGCAGAAATGAGACAAACAGCAAGTAAAAGACAAAGGATTGAAATTATCTTTTTCATAAGATGAGGTTAATTAAAGTTTTTCTGCGATCATACGGTTGATCTTTTCGCGAACTGTGAGGATCTGCTCGTCATTTCTGGGGTATTCCTTGAAGGTAACCTCGCCCTGCTCCTCGATAACTGCCATAACGGCATCCTTGCCGCAGAGCTCAGCTGCAAGGTTGAATGCGCGAAGGTCGTTGAGAGCTGCTGTGAATCCGAGAAGGTGGATGGTCTCGTATGCATCGCCGCCGTGTGCGGGGTATACAGAGAATGTATCACCTGCGGGAACCCACCAGCCGCCGTCAGAGCAGTGATAAGGATCGATAAACTCGCGTGAGCCCTGAGAGAAGTAGAAGTTGAAGCCCCACTGCAAGAATCCTGCGATATCATATTTAAAGAACTGCTGACCGATGATACGGTTTCTTGCTGTGGACATTGCAACCATACGGTTGGAAACGCCGTTTACCTGACAGCAGCAGTAGTAAGCCCAAAGATCCTTAACACCTGCATCGATATATGCGTCGATATGGTCTGTGGAAACTGCGGGATGCTCAACTACGCCCTGCTCGTAGAAGGAGTAGTCGGAGAGGGCGTCCATAATGATCTGACCCTTAAGGCATTCCTTAACTGTGTTTTTAGCGGAGTTGTAGCTTTCAAGCATATCGCTGCCGGGCTCGTCGGAGATGTGGAATACTGTGCAGTCTGCAACGTCAAGCTCCTCAAGCTTTGCGATAAGCTGAGGAATAAGCTCCTTGAGGAATGCGGGATATTCCTCGCCGCAGGCGTCAGTTTCCCAGCCGAATACCTTTTCGTAGCCGTTCTCTGTATGAGCCATAACCTTGGGAGCATGCTTTGCACCCCACTGTGTGAAGAGGTGGGAGATCTCGAAATACTCCATACCAAGCTCGAGACAGAGGTTTACCCATCTTTCAAGACGGTCAAAGCCGAAGGACCACTTGCCGTCCTTTCTGTAAACGTCAACAAGCTGACAGGTGGGGCGCTCGCCGCCGGGAACAGTATCAAGGGCGGGAGTGAATACGGGGGTGAGGATCATATTAAGGCCGTTCTTTGTATAAACGTCCATGAACTTTGCAATAATTGCCCAGTGCTCCTCAGACCACATCTCAACGCCGTAGTAAACTGCAAGGCAGTCGGGATGGAACCACTGAGTTACGGCGATCTCCTGATCGGGAAGGCAGGCGGGGATAACCTCTGCGATAAATTCGCAGGAGCCAAGATCTCCGTGAGTATCGTCATAAAGGGTAATAGTTACAGGATATTCTCCGCCCTTTGCATCCTCGGGAACGTAGATATCAACCCAAAGGGACTGAAGATTCTTTGATGCTGCAATCTCCTTGCCCTCGGAATAAGGCTTCAAAAGATCGGGATAAAGGCCGGGGGTCTTACGGAGGAAGTTATCGTCCTCGCTTCCCACAGCAACAGGCATACGAACGGGTACGTTCTCAACAACCTGTATATTAACCCAGTCTTTGATAGGGCTTTCAACACGAATGCGGCACCACATACCCTGGATTCCCGCGGGAAGTCCGTCTGTTACGTATGCGATCTGATAAGAGAAGCGCTCGCCAAGAAGCATGGAGCCCTTCTTATATTCGGGCTTTGAATCGATGGATTCATCAAGAAAACACTTTTCAGTTTCGGCGATAGGCTTAAGAATAATTCTTTCCATGGTAAAAACCGTCCTTTTTCAATATATATTAAAATTTTATCATATAAAAGCATCTATTTCAACAGCTTTGTGTTAAAAAAGTATTGCTTGCAATATGGGCTGAGAAGTTATATAATGTAAATATACGATGTAGAAAAAGGTGAGAAAATGAAGAAAAGAATCCTTGTGGTAAGCTCCGCGAATATTGATTTTGTTCAGAGGGTGAAGAAGATACCCGAGGGCGGCGAGACTGTTATCGAGACTCTGGGATATAGCTATGTTCCCGGAGGAAAGGGTGCAAACAGCGCCCTCAGCTTTGCGCGTCTCGGAGCCGATACCGTTTTTTGCACAAAGGTTGGAAGAGATGATAACGCAAAAAAACTGAGGGAGCTATACAGCACCGAGGGAATAGATACAAGATTTATATGCGAGGACCGTGAAGAGCCTACGGGGCTTGCGTCGATTATCGTTGAGGAAAACGGTCAGAACAGAATAATCGTATACCCCGGCGCAAATAAATGCCTTTCGGAAAATGATGTTGAGGAAGCTTTCACCTGTTATCCCGACGGTGTTTTCATACAGTTTGAGATACCCACAGAGGCGGTGGTGGCGGCTGCGCGCTTTGCAAGGGAAAAGGAAATTCCCTTTTTCGTTGATGCAGGTCCCGCAAGGGCAGATTTTCCTCTTGAAGAACTTTGCGGCGTTGAGATAATTTCCCCTAACGAAACAGAATGTGAAATACTTACGGGAATAAGACCCGATTCCGTTCAGAATTGTCTCAAGGCGGCTATACGTCTTGCAACGGTGACAGAGGCTAAATATGTTGTTTTGAAGCTTGGTCACAGGGGAAGCTTTGTATATGACGGAAAATACTATAATATAATCCCATCCCATAAGGTGGCCGTTGCCGATACAACTGCCGCGGGTGATGTATTTACGGCGGCACTCAGCTATGCATATCTGAAAAAGGGAGATATTCTTGAGGCGGCAAGATTTGCTACAATTGCAGGTGCTATTTGCGTTTCAAGAGAAGGCGCTTCAACTTCTATACCTTATCTCAGTGAGATAAATGAGTTTGCAAAAGCGCTTAAGGAAAGTAAAAAGTAATTAAGGCTTCATATAAAGGAAAGGAAAAGTCTAAGATATGGCAAAAATCGTGCTTGGAGTTGACTACGGAGATGCAAGAACAGGTCTTGCTCTCAATGCGGGAACCTTTGCATTCGGTGCAGGATGCGTAAGATGCGAGGGAATGAAAAAGACCGCGCAGGCAGTTGCCGATGCGGCAAAGGAGAAAAAGGCTGAGCTTATCGTTGTGGGTAATCCCCTTAATATGAACGGCACAGAAGGCCCCCGAAGCGAGAAATGCCGCGCTTTTGCGGCGATGCTGTCTGAGCTTGCGGGAGTACCTGTTGAGCTTTATGATGAGCGTCTTACTACGGTCAGTGCCCATAATATTCTCTCCGAACTTAATGTTCGCGGAAAAAAGCGCAAGGATAATGTGGACGAGCTTTCAGCAACCCTCATCCTTCAGGATTATATCGACAGAAACATGAAATAATAAAAAAGCCTTACAGAGCTTGCTCTGTAAGGCTTTTTTAGATTAAATGCAAAGAACTTTTTTTAAAAAATTCCCTACATAACTTCTCCGATAAACCCGAATTTGAGAACTGACTGCTTTTATATAATATTCATCCTTTTCATTTCATAAAGGAGCTTTATTTTCGTTGAGCTGTTCATATGGCAAAGGGGAAGGCGCATTTCGTCAGTACAAAGTCCCATTGCAGAGAGGGCAGTCTTTACGGGTATGGGATTCACTTCGGAGAAAAGAGCTGCCGTCAGTGGCAGAAGGGAAAGTTGTTCCTCTGCAGCATCGGATAGTTTTCCTTCCTCGCAGAGTTTGCATAGCCTTGCTACCCGCTCTGGAACAATGTTTGCAAGAACGGATATGACTCCCGATGCGCCCATGGCATAAAGGGGAGCTGTCAGCTCATCTGTACCGGAATATAGAGGAAACGTATCTGAAAATCTTTGCAGTATTTTTGAAGAGTAAAGTGCGTTGCCCGATGCTTCCTTAACGCCTGCGAAGTTCTTGATTTCGGAAAGTCTTCCGTATGTATCAATGTTTATGGATAGCCCGGTTCGCGAGGGTACATTATATGCAATAACAGGTATGGAAACGCTGTCACAAACTGTTTTGAAATGGAGAAAAACCCCCTCTTCACTTGCTTTGTTGTAATATGGAGACAAGCAAAGCACCGCGCTGACTCCGTCAATCTCTGCCTCTCTTGCAAGGATGGCAAGAAGGGAAGTGGAGGTGGAGCCGCATCCTGCGATAACGGGAACTCTTCCGTCCGCCTTTTCTACCGTATGGGATATAACGCGCCTTTTTTCTTCGTATCCGAGGGTCGATGCTTCTCCTGTGGTTCCGCAGGGGACGAGGGCGGAAACGCCGCCCTCTATCTGCCTTTCAATGAGGCGTGTCAGTGCGGGATAATCAACTGCTCCGCTTTTCATTGGTGTGACGAGTGCTGTAGCGCATCCGTGAAACGGTGATTTTATCATAAACTGTACCTTTCCTTTTATTTCTTCATATACAGTATATTCATCACTTTAAAAGTGTTGAAAAGTTTTCGGGAATTTGTTATAATATTTTCAGTAATAAAAATAAGGAGCGTGAAAAAATGAAAGCAAAAGATATAATGAGAGAAATAATCACCCCTGCCTGGCTTGATGTGCATTCAAGCTGGACTGTGGACTGCTTGAAGATAGGCGATCCCGAGTGCGAGGTAACAAAGATCGCAACATGCCTGACCGCAACTCCCGATGTTATCCGTGCTGTAGGCGAGTGGGGGGCTGAGCTGCTTATCACGCATGAGCCTACGTTTTATAATCATGTTGACAGCTTTGACGAAAACAGCCGCCTTTCTGTTATGAAGAGAGAGCTTATCGAAAAGTATGGGCTGACCATCTACCGTTATCACGATGCCATGCATATGGCAGGAGTTGACCTTGTAAATCTTGATTTTATTCAGCGCATGGGTTGGATAGGCGAGTTTGATAACGATGTATATTTTGTATCGTCTACTCCTTTGGAAATCGGCGATATCGTTGAGGGCATCAAAAATAATCTCGGATTGAAGCATCCAAGAATTGTCGGAAAGGCTGACGGAAAGGTAACTAAGATAAAGCTTAACCTCGGCCACCGTGGAGGCGATTCTTATCGCGAGTTTGCCGAGGGACATGACTGGGAGTTAGTCATCGGAGGAGAGCTTTGCGAGTGGGCAGACGGCGAGCCTATCCGCGATGCGGCTCAGTTTGGAGAGCAGAAGACCTTGCTTATTCTCGGACATGCGGGAAGCGAAAAATCTTCAATGAATGCCCTTGCACGTGATATCGATAAGAAGTTTGACGGCGCTGTGGCCCGTTATTTTGAGTGCGGCGAGCTTTATACATATTGATCCTGATAAAAAGGGAAAACATAAGAGGCACCTTCCGTAAGGAAGGTGCCTCAGTTATATTTTCCCTTTTACATTTGAATGCCAATAAAAAAGCCCTGCGCGTTTTGCCAAAACGCGCAGGGTAGGGGCGTGTACTATTAATGCGTCAAATAAGCCGTATGACTCAGAAAATTTACCAAACGATCTGCATAACAAACATATCATCCCGAACAGAAGACGAGGTGTTCTACTACATCTACGAGATCGGTACAATCGAGCATGTGGTTCTCGATCAGCTCAACGTAAACACACCTAACCTCAAGTATCACACAGGTGCAGGCGACCTCGAATTCGGTCTCGAGTCCTCTGTAACTATTGAAAACAGCATCGCTAATTCTATTGCAAACACAGTTTCCGAGTCTGTTTTCTCCTCCGAGCTTGAGATCCTTTATTAACCAAAGCATACTTCACCCCTATGTGAGTAGTTAATAATAAACTCCCCCGACAAGGCGGAAGCTTTGTCGGGGGAGTTTTTTTATTATTATCAGTTTTTAACGGTTTGGTTTGATTGCCCTTTTATTTCAGCGAGTTGAAATATTCATCGAAATCAACTACCACGTTTTCCTTGCGGGACTTTTCAGCCGCAAATACGATGGAGTGGTTATAATAGGATTCTTCAATTGTAGGTATTGAATTTTTGTTGTAATTTCCGCTCAGGTACTCGTAGAGAGTATAAACGATGCCCTCGTCGCCGCCGCCGTGACCGCCTGTCACGCCGTCGGTGCCTGAAATATCAAAGTATTCGTCGCTTCTGGTAGCATAATTATATACCTTGATGGGAGACTGAGAATCAAGTGCTGCACGGATCTCGCCCTTTGTTCCCATGATGTGCATGAATCTGCCGCCTGCATTGAAGGCGTTCATTGTAAAGGTAACTGTAACGTCACCTTCAAAGACCATGTTGACCGTCTGGTGGTCAACAACGTCGTTATCGCATTTGAAAACGCATTTTCCGTAAAGGGTCTCACGAAGTGCCTTTTCAACAAGCTCGTCAGTATGATAAACGTGCTTTGTTGCCGCACCTCTGAACCAGCCGTTTTCTTTATCGTCATAATAAAGCTTCACAGCGTTGAAGGGGCAGGTGTCCGCTGCGGGGCATCCGTCCATGCATCGCTCGGGAGAGCCCTCGGGGGCGTTTTCTCTTGTGAAATAGGAAAGAGAGCCGAAGGACTGGACCTTCTTACACTTCTTGCCGAGAAGCCATTGAATAATGTCTATATCGTGGCAGGACTTTTGCAGGAGCATATTGGAGCTTCGCTCCACGTTGCCCCAGTTTCCTCGAACAAAGCTGTGGCTCTGATGAACGATACCGACACATTCCTCGTGGTTTATAGACATAACCTTGCCGATCTTGCCATCGTCTATTATCCTTTTAAGGCAGTTGAAAACTCCGCTGTATCTGAGAACTGTGCAGATAACCACCTTTGTTCCCTTTTCGCTTGCAGCCTTTGTGAGGGCTGTGCATTCCTCCTGAGTGGGAGCGATGGGCTTTTCAAGAAGGATATCGTAGCCCTCTTCAATTGCCCTCATAGCGGGAGCAAAATGGTCCCGGTCCATAGTAGCAATGATACAAAGATCTGCGATCTTTCCCTTTTCGAGAAGGGGATTCCAGTCTGTAAAGCACATATCATCGGGAAGAGAGTGCTTTTCCTTGATAAACTCTCTTCTGTTATCTATGGGCTCAGCTACAGCTATTACCTGATACTTTTCCGGTAGCTCCTTCATAAGATTTGTATATCTCATGCCGCGGTCTCCGCCGCCTATAAGAATGACCTTGAGTTTTTTCATAATGTTTATCCTTTTGCCTTAACGTAGTCTATCATTCAATATTCTCTGTATATTCTGCCTTTGTTTTTTCTGTTTTCTTTACATACCGTCTGTCTTAAACTGCAGAAATTAGGTATAAGCTTCTGTCCGAAAACGGGCACGGAAAAGCTTGTTGCAACTGTCAATATATCATACATTATCAGATGCATATCACTGTAGGTTGGCTTATTCCTATGCTAAAACTAATAAGGGTGATTTTTCTATGATCTTTACAGCTCTTTTATGTAGAAATGATCCATAGTGCTGTGGCCCACGTTTGCAGGGCGATCGATACGCTTATATCCAAGCTTTTCGTATACGTATATTGCCGCCTCCAGATTTGTGTGCGTTTCAAGATAGGAATTTTTGACTCCTGCCTCTCTCATTCGCTCTTCAATAAATTCAATGAGATAGTAGCTCAGGCCCTTTCCCTTGACTGAATCATCAAGATATATCTTCTGAAGCTCGGCGCTTTCGGGAACGATATCGGTTTTTTCAAATCCGATACCACCCACAACCCGTCCGTCGCTGTCTGTCAGAACAAAGTATCCTGCATCATCCTTGCCCTCGTAATAGGAGGCGAAAACGTCAATGAAGGGATCAAAATAAGCAGTTCCCGGAATATCCAGTCCCCGATCTTTAAGATTGTATCTGATAATATGTGCAATAGCCGCGTTATCCTCAGGCCTTATCCTTCTTAAGGTATATCCGTTGAATTTATAATCTTTCATAAAGGCACCTGTAAAGCTTTGTTTGTATATTCTCATTCAATCACAACTCTCGTGCCGTCTGCAATACCGGAGGCAACAAGCGATTCGTTTTTATAAACCTCCCAGCTCTTTCCCTTAACTGAAATATCAAAAACCGCACCGCAGATGTGGATCTTTGAAAGAGAAAGGTTGCCGAGGCTTTCGCAATTGTTGGGGTCAAAGGAGAATGAAGTGAGGCTTTCGGGAACGATACCGAATATTCCCTCGGATATGATCCTCACAAAGAGCGCGCTCTCACCTGAAAGATGGCGCTTTCCGCCTTCGGGATATGCTTCTACCGCATAAGGTACCCTGTCGCATACAAGGCGCTTATGGCAATATCTGAGAAGAGGCTCTCTCATTTTGTCAGCCTCTCCCATTATATAAGCGCACTTCATTCCGTAAAGAGTGGAGCGGTCCCATATCGTGCTGCTTGTGTTTTCCTCAGAAATCTCGCAGGTGAGCATTCCTTCTTCTGTCCAGAGATATTCGGAAAGCATGGCATCGAGAGTGCCCTCGGCTCTCTGCTTTATTCCCATGCAAAGGGGCAGACATATCCATGCGCGAAGGGTATCAAATCCCTTTGAGTAGCGGTATGTTTCAAATCCGTGCAGCGCGGCACCGAAATAATTTTCGATAGCCTTTTCAAGCTCGTCGGCACGGGATGTATAGATCCTTGCGGTTTCGCAGTCTCCCAAGGACAAAGCCAGCTTGGAAGCCAGACGCAGTCCGCCGTAGCAAAGGCTTGAGGTTGAAAGATTTGCACGGTTATCAGTAGGAAATCTTCCCTCAAGCTCGTCGCAATGGGAATAGATAACCCCGTCCTCCGTCTTATTTCTCTCGCAGTACTCAGCGCACCACTTTATAGCAGGATAAAGCTCCCTTGCAACATCCTCGTCACCGAGAAGAAGGCAGAAGAGGGAAGCGCCGTAAAGATACATGGCGCCGTCTCCGCGGTCTCCCGCGCCCTCCCAGATATCAAGTCCCTCCGCAATGATTGAGGAAGGCAGACGATAGTAGTTTTCTCCCATAAAGGGAATATAAGCTTTGTAGGCATTGAGAGCAGCCTCAATGGCGGTCTTGTCCCCTGTCATGGCGAAGTGGGGACCTGAATATTCGATCTGATCGTTGCACCAGATCGCCGCATAGTAGGAATATCCGCCGGGGCTGTGAAATTTACCGGACAAAGTATCGAAAATGCTCTCTCCCGCTCTCAGCTTTGAAAGCCTTGTCATAATGTCAAGCTCGGGATGTGAGCTTTTAAGAACCAGAGCGCCGTCGCAAAGAGCGGAAATTCTTTCCTTTCTCTTTTCAAGCTCCTTTATATAGTCGGGGATCTCGCTTTTATTTCTGCCGATATCGCAATAATAATAGATTGCAAAATCTGCGCTTTCGCCCTTCTTGAGGGTGACTTCCTTTTCGAGGGTGTGGTGTATCTTGGCAACGTAAACGCCCTTCGTGCCTCTTCCGTAGGAATAAATGGTGTCTTGGGGCTTGGAGGCGGAGAGAGTGATATCCTCGGTTGCAGTAACAGTAACGAGCTCAAGACAGAACATAAGGTCTGAGGAGGGGAAGAGACTGCGCTTTGTTGTAAAGCCGCAGTCGGTGTCGCTCTCAATGCTCAGAATTCCGTCAAATGTGAATTTGCGAGGCTGTTCAGAAGCCGCCTTGCGGTTTGCTATAAGGACGGGAATTGCGCTTTCATCAAAAAGCACCTCGTATGTTGCGTGAGTATTGTTGGGGATAGTTCTCAGTGTGGGGAAAAAGCAGTGGCGGGTAAGGAAGAGCTCGCCGTCCTCCCGAACGCCGTACTTTACGATAAAATCGCTGTAAAGACCGCTCATCTCTATATCGTCAAAATGGCTTTGCCCCTCTTTTACAGTCCAGACAATATGGCCCTCTTCAATATCCCATATCTTTTCTGACATTTCGGAGTCCTCCTTTTTGGCTTGTCATTTAACAAACCCAATATCTTTATATAAGCTTTTCATTTTTGATATTATCAATGCGATCGATCATTGCTTTTGCATAGTGAATTCCATGATTATACGCACGCTTGTAATATTCATATGCCTTGTTCGTATCAGGCTCACAGCCGCGACCTAAAAACAGTAAATTAGCAAGGAAAAATTCGCCTTCTGCGATGCCGTGCTCTGCCGCCATTGTTGCGCACTCATATGCGCGCTGATAGTTCTGTACC
>JAZTXZ010000027.1:0-14645 GCA_045636685.1 Candidatus Avispirillum sp.
CCCCGATACAGATATCAATTATCGTTAATTTATCTTCGCGGCGGTCCCCCTCCCCTTCACAATCTCCTTTGGAGCTTGAGAAGGGGAGGCTCTGCGTTTCGATCGCGCCTATCAAATTTCAGTTTGAACTTCCCCGATAAAACCGAATTTATCCAAGTCTTTAATTGAAGTTTTTGCATCTAACCAAAAAAGCATTCCGTCTTCAGACGGAATGCTCTTTGGGTATTATGTCATTTTGTGCAGGTGATGACGTATCCATCCACATTATTTCCGGAAACGGTATACTCGCAATCCTTAGGCACAAAGGTCTCTGCGCCATCCTCGCCGGCGGGGACATAATATATCATTACAGCACTTTCTGCCTCGTAAAACTCCTCCGCCTTCATATCGTAAACGCCTGTATCTTTATCATATCCCAGGCAGATACCGCTATAGGTATAGGACTTCAAATAGTCCGTATACTCCTCAAGGCAGAAGTTCATATCCTCCATTATCTGTGCATGAGGTACGCCTACATATCGATAATGCCATGACTCATGGCTGATTCCCGTCATATGCACCTTATCCTTGGGATATCTGAGAATAAATCCGTACTCCTGGCAGCGCTCTCTGAACCACGCGCAGTCCTCATCGCTCTCCACATAGGAAATTGCGCCGCTGCGATTTACATTCAGGTCAATACCGAGGCCCGTATGGTGCTCGCTCTTGCCGGGAATGGCAACATATGCCTTTGCATAGTCAACGCCGTAATCCTTTTCGTACTGCGCATAAAGCGTTTCCTGTTCCTCTTTGCTACGGTACGAGCTGTTTATCTGCAGGTACTTAAATCCTGTTTCATTAAAGCAGTCCTCAGTAAGTCTGTTGAAAGCATCCAGAGTCACTTTTCCTACTTTGATGGAGGTAGAATAGCTGGAAAGGCCGTAATATTCGTTTTTATGCTCCGAAATAATTACTATATCCCCTTCCATATCCTCGGGGAAATAGTATTCATTCTGGGCATTAACAAGTATGAGATCGCCTGTATGTACTTCGGCAGGAGACAGCTCAAGGGTAAAATAAGGTAAGGGATCCTCTGTTGTTACCTCTTCTGTGTCAACTCCCTCAAGAGTTACGGTTGTTTCCTCATCTTTGCCGTTATTTTCAGTTCTGGTTGCACCACTGACAATCAAAAATATGCAAAGTCCTACTATTATAACAAAGGCAGCTATTATTCCGACAGCGGCAACGTTCACCTCAAGTCTCTTGCGGCGACGGCGGTTATAGGAAAGACGGCTTACAGGCTTTCTGTGCTTATCGTGGCCTGCCTCCTCGGGGGTATAAGTCCTTCTGATCTGAGGCTCGCCCAAAGGCCCGTACCCGCTCTGCTGTCTTCTCGGATCCTGATTATTATTCATATTTCTCCTCAAAAATCAGGGGCTGTCTTTCGACAGCCCCTCTCGTTTATTTATTATTCTGCAGAAAGAGCGTCTTTTCTGGAGAGGTTCATTCTGCCGCGCTCGTCAACACCGAGGAACTTGATCTTCATTGTGTCGCCAACGTTGCAAACGTCCTCAACCTTTTCAGTTCTCTTTGTATCAAGCTTGGAGATATGAACAAGGCCTTCCTTGCCGGGAGCAAACTCAACGAATGCACCGATGGGGATGATTCTTGTTACAACGCCCTCGTAGATCATGCCTACCTCAGGCTCAAATACGATACCGTCGATGATCTTCTTAGCAGCTGCGATAGCATTCTTATCAACAGCGGAGATAAATACGCTTCCGTCATCCTCGATATCGATCTTGGCGCCTGTATCAGCTGTGATCTTCTGGATAACCTTACCGCCAGAACCGATTACCTCACGGATCTTGTCGGTGGGGATCTTCATGGAGATCATCTTGGGAGCGAACTCGGAAACCTCCTCGCGGGGAGCGGGGATAGCCTTGAGGATAACCTCGTCGATGATATAGTCACGACCCTTGTGTGTTACCTCAAGAGCCTCAGCGATGATCTCAGGTGTAAGACCGTCGATCTTGAGGTCCATCTGGATAGATGTGATACCCTTGTGTGTACCAGCTACCTTGAAGTCCATATCGCCGTAGAAGTCCTCAAGACCCTGAATGTCGATCATTGTCATGAAGTCATCAGAATCCTCTGCAGTGATAAGACCGCAGGAGATACCTGCTACGGGAGCCTTGATGGGAACACCTGCATCCATAAGAGCAAGTGTGGATCCGCATACGCTTCCCTGAGATGTAGAACCGTTGGAGGAAACTACCTCAGAAACAAGGCGGATAGCGTAGGGGAATTCCTCAACGGAGGGAAGTACGGGAACGAGAGAACGCTCAGCAAGCGCACCGTGACCGATCTCACGACGTCCGGGGCTTCTGGAAGCTTTAGCCTCACCTACGGAGTAGCCGGGCATGTTGTAGTGGTGGAGATATCTGTTGGCGTGCTCTTCCCAGATAGTGTCGAGCATCTGCTCTTCGCTGATGGGGCCGAGAGTTGCAAGAGTGAGAACCTGTGTCTGTCCTCTTGTGAAGAGACCGGAACCGTGGATACGGTTGAACATACCAACCTCAGCAGCGAGGGGTCTGATCTCGTCCATTCTTCTGCCGTCTACGCGCTTCTTGTCGCGGAGGAGCCAGTTACGAACGATCTTCTTCTGAATCTTATAGATAAGCTCGGGGTAGATAACCTCGAGGTCGGGATACTTCTCAAGGAATGCATCCATAACCTTGTCCTGGATAGGCTCCATTCTCTCGTCGCGAACGTTCTTGTCGTCTGTATCGAGAGCTGCCTTAACGTCCTCTTCAACATATGCGAAGATCTCGTCGAACATATCGTGATCGAGCTCACCGGACTCGTATGTGAACTTGGGCTTACCAACCTCAGCAACGATGCTTCTGATGAATACGAGGAGCTGCTTGATAACTGCATGAGCCATCATGATAGCCTTGAACATATCATCATCGGAAACTTCCTTAGCACCAGCCTCGATCATAACAACCTTCTCTTCGCTTGCAGCAACTGTAAGCTCAAGAACGCTGTCCTCACGCTGCTTCTGAGTGGGGTTTACCATGAGCTTTCCGTCCTCTGTCATACCCATGAATACGCCGCCGATGGGGCCGTTCCAGGGAATATCGGAGATGGAAAGAGCGATGGATGCACCGATCATAGCGGTGATCTCAGGGGAGCAGTTGTAGTCAACGGAAAGAACTGTGAGAGATACGTTAACGTCGTTTCTGAGGTCCTTGTGGAAGAGGGGGCGTAGGGGTCTGTCGATTACACGGAATGTAAGGATAGCCTTCTCACCGGGACGGCCCTCTCTCTTGAGGTAACCACCGGGGATTCTACCTACAGCGTACATTCTCTCCTCAAAGTCAACGGAAAGGGGAAGGAAATCGATGCCCTCGCGGGGACGTGCGCTTGCTGTTGCACAAGCAAGAACTGCGGTTTCGCCATAGCGAACGATACAGGAACCGTTTGCAAGGCCTGCGATCTTGCCTACCTCAACTACGAGAGGTCTGCCTGCAAGCTCATATGAAAATGTTTTGTAATTCTCGAACATTTTTGCTTTCTCCTTTAATTTATATAGATTAAGCCTCATTGGGTTTAGCACTTAAATACATCACTTTCATCATAACGCACATGCAAAGAAAAATCCCCGCATTTAGAAAGTAAAATATTTAACTGCTAATCCCCAAGGCAACTTTACAAAAATATAGGCCCCGGCAGGACTATTGTCCTGCCGAAGCCGACTTAGCTTTTATCCAAAAGCTCTCGGCGAAAAGTGGAAATTACTTTCTGAGGCCGAGTTTTTCAACGATCGCACGGTAACGCTCGATATCAACTCTCTGGAGATATGCGAGAAGGTTACGGCGGTGACCAACCATCTTGAGAAGGCCGCGGCCGGAGTGGTGGTCCTTCTTGTTAGCCTTCATGTGCTCAGTGAGAGTCTTGATTCTGTAGGTAAGGATAGCGATCTGTACCTCGGGAGAACCTGTATCGCCCTCATGAGTCTTGTACTCTTCGATGATTCTGCTCTTTTCTTCCTTTGTGATCATTTTAATTCACCTCATAAAAATTTTATTGCACTCGATCATCTCAGGCGTGGCGGGTGAATAATTCCTCTGAAAGGAACAGATTCCATCGTCCGAGAAGCCGATTTGCCTTGATATTGTATCACAACTGAAGGCATTTGTAAAGAGCTTTTTTCACTTTTTTACTATTTCTTTTTACTCTTTATTACAGCGGTAATAGTTTTAGCAAAAGAAATGCCTCCTGCGACCACCAGCATCATCCCAAACAATACCTTTACTGTATTTGGGTTTACCACAGAGGCAAAATAACTTCCGAACAGGGCAAATGGCATACCGCACACCCCGAGAAGGAGTACAAGAGGATAGTTTATTTCCCTCTTCACGCTATGGACAAACAGCGCCGCCGCTGATGCAAAAAGAAAAAAATACAGGTTCAGCCCCTGAGCTTCTATTTGCCCTATTCCTTTCAAAAGAGTCAAATATATCACAAGAAGGCCGCCTCCGCCGATACCCATACCCGAAAGCGTGCCCATAGCAAATGCCGCTATCATATCTACAACCGCCATATTCTCTCCCCTTGTGTCTCATAAGTGATATTTTTTCACCGCACTTATAAATTATACACAGTACCGAAAATATGACCTGCAAAAAAAACCTTCCAAAAGCCCCGTTTAAGGTTTTTGGAAGGTTTTTATCTGTTAATATCCTGCTTTACCGATGAATGTATGTATTGCTGTTTTAAAGATAAGCTTTATGTCCACCCAAAGATTTGAATCCATTGCGTAGTCCACATCCATCTTCATTCTGTCCTCAAAGCTTATTTTTCCTCTTTTGGAAAACTCAGTCTGCCAATAGCAGGTCAGCCCCTGAGGAACATCGTAACGGTTATCATATTTGCCGTTATATTTTTTCTGCTCATCCTCATATTCATACACTGCCAGAGGGCGCGGACCTACGATGCTCATATGTCCGGCTATTATATTAATGAGCTGAGGAAGCTCATCAATATTTGTTTTTCTTATAAATCTTCCGACCTTTGTAATTCTTGGGTCTTCTTTATCGCCCATCTTGAACGAGACCTCGGTGACGCCCATTTCTTCCTTCATTTTTTCATGGATCTTATCGGCATCCTTATACATGCTGCGGAACTTATAAATATTAAACTCTCTTGTACCCTGACCGACTCTTTTTTGCTTATAAATGCCGGGGCCGCCATCCTCAATACGAATAGCTATTAAAATTACAAGGAACAAAGGAGACAGGAGTATCAACGCAAGGGTTCCGCAAACAATATCCATCGTTCTTTTGATTATGCGATAAAACACATTCTTTTTCAGAGGTTTATGTTCTTTTCTCAGCGGTGTTGCCGTTGTCTTCACAATATATCTCCTTTCCCTTTAACATAGCGTTACATACATATTCATTATACATCATTCGACATACACTGTCAATAATTATGTTATGTTGCATATTAAGTAAATATATGTCATTCCGCCTACACGCGATATTTTCTTCAAGTTCTGATTTATGGGGGAGACAATATTGAATTTTGTAGGGATCGACGCCCTCGGCGACCCGCTGCAAACGCAACGATATGGGTAAATGTTAGTTTGGTTCTCGTGCAGATGGGCGGGCGGATGATATCCGCCCCTACGATAACGATAAATCAATAATATCAGCCTTTACAATAAAAAAACATTTTTTCAAACATCATTGCAAACATCAGTCAACTGTGATACAATTTAAACAGGAGGTGCTAATGATGAAAACAATGATCAAACGTGTATGTTGTATTTTTTCGGCACTTGCAATTCTTTTTTCTCTTACTTCATGTTTTTTATTTAATTATAGAGGCTATCGGGAAGAAAACAAAGACCTTTACACAGTCGCTGTAAATAATATCTTTGCCGCTCGTGGTTATTTATCAAACGGAGAAGTTCTATACGATCCTGAAATATACATTGTGGAAACGGACGAGTACGGAAGAACTTTGTTCTTTTATAGCGAATATTTTAATGGTACAAGCGAATCACAGTATGACTATGGTATGGCTTTTGTCATTATGCAAAAAAGCGATGATGACTATGCATATTTTTATCAAGACAAATGTTATTCCCTATACTTTGATTCCACAAATAATTGGGAAACCATATCAGAAAATCTCAACAACGAGATTCTGGAACAACTGAAGAAAGCCAACGACTGGGGACTTGAAATCAACACCGAAAAGTGCTCAAAAGCAAAATTAACCAACAAAAAGCCTGAAGGAAAACTGCATCCCGAAGATTTCGAGTTTGATTACATAATATATCCTTTCGAAGTAAAAAACGGATACAAAGGAACGGACAGAAGTTTTTGCAAGTACTCGATCTATTGCGAATCCGATTCTTACGGAAAAGAACTTCACTATGTTTACGGAATGACAATGAACAAAACAGATAACGGCGAAGACGTATTCGACACTTATGAATACGCAATTATTCTAAATGCGGACGGAACTTGTTCGGAAAACGGAATTGTCAGAATATCAGATATAAAAAACAGCATGGCACTAATAGAGGAATTAAAGCAAAATAACAATTGGAACATTGAGAGCTGACTTTATTCCCAAATCAATACAATAAAAATCCATTTTTGCCTAAAGCAAAAATGTTCCTTCACGTTTCCGAAGGAAACTCATCACTTGCCCGAAGGGCAAACATCACTTTTATTTTAAGTTGAATAGACAGGAAATTTATGATATACTTAATTTTAAAGGTAGGTGCTATTATGGATAGATCACAAAAAACTGAAATCGTCAATATGTGTATGGTGTATAAAAACGATCTTGTTTTGGTTCAGGATAAAACCGACGAGGAATATAAAGGTCTTTGCTTTCCCGGCGGTCATGTAGAGATCAATGAATCATTAACTGATGCAGTAATCAGAGAGGTTTTTGAAGAAACGGGACTTACCATTGCTTCCCCTATGCTGTGCGGAACAAAGGATTGGGTCAACGATGACGGATCTCGGTATTTAGCTCTCTTCTATAAAACTGATAAGTTCGACGGAGAAATAAGATCATCCGAAGAAGGAGATATTTTTTGGATGAATATTGATGAATTATTATCAATGGACGACCGTCTCTCTTTAGATATGAAGGATATGGTCAAAATCTTTTTGGATGATAATCTAAGCGAATTCTTCTATTATAAAGAAAACGAAGAATGGAAATACGAGTTAAAATAGAATAGCTATCAGTAACATTTGCGCAAAAAGGACATCCAATCGGATGTCCTTTTTTGTTGCGGAAAGGATATAACGGGATTCGAAAGTTTTCGTACAGATATCGGGCGGATGATATCCGCCCCCTACAATGATATATTTTCTTTCCTTTTTAAAGTTTTTTGAAGTGCAGAAACTTTTTTTCAAAAAAGTTTTTGCATCCACACCCCAAACAAAAAAGCACCCCGAAGGGTGCTTTTTTTATTTATTAAATTACTCGTAGAGCTTTGCCATCTTAAGGAGACGCTCATACTTAGCCTTTGCAGCTTCCTCTGCCTTCTCGAAGAGAGCCTTTGCTCTTTCGGGGAAGGATGCAGCAAGACGAGCATAACGTGCCTCGTTTGCGATGAATGCCTGGTAATCAGCTGTGGGCTCCTTGGAGTCGATTGTGAGTTTATTAGCCTCAGCTGTAGGATTGTATCTGAACATATGCCAGTAGCCTGCCTCAACTGCCTTCTTCATTTCCTGCTGGCAGTTCTGCATGCCGCCCTTCTTAATACCATGCATCTCACAAGGAGCGTAGCCGATAATAAGGGAAGGACCGTGGTATGCTTCAGCTTCCTTCATTGCCTTGAGTGTCTGGTTCATATCAGCACCCATAGCGATCTGTGCAACGTATACGTAGCCGTAGGACATTGCGATCTCTGCAAGGTTCTTCTTGCCGATTGCCTTACCTGCTGCTGCGAACTGTGCTACCTGACCGATGGAAGAAGCCTTGGAAGCCTGACCACCAGTGTTAGAGTAAACCTCAGTATCGAATACCATTACGTTTACGTCCTCACCGGATGCGAGTACGTGGTCGAGACCGCCGAAGCCGATATCGTATGCCCATCCGTCACCACCGAAGATCCATACGGACTTCTTAGCGAGGTATTCCTTACCTGCGAGGATTTCACGCTCAGCAGGAACTGTGGGACATGTGCCGCGAGCAACGTCTTCCTCAAGCATCTTGATCATGTGATCTGTTGCCTTTGCGTTTGCCTCGCCGTCGTCGAGAGTATTGAGGTAGCCCTCAAGAGCGCCTGTCCACTCTTCGCCAACTTCCATCTCCTTGTATGTTACGAGGAGGTCGCGAACCTTCTGGATGTATCTCTCGCGAAGTGTCTTCTGACCGAGAGCGATACCGAGACCGTGCTCTGCGTTATCCTCGAAGAGGGAGTTACCCCAAGCGGGACCGCGGCCGGACTCACGGTTAACTGTGTAAGGTGTTGCAGGAGCGGAGCCACCCCAGATGGAGGAGCATCCTGTTGCGTTGGAGATGTACATTCTCTCACCGAAGAGCTGAGTGATGAGACGAGCATAGGATGTCTCAGCACAGCCTGCGCAAGAGCCGGAGAACTCGAGGAGGGGCTGCTTGAACTGGCTGCCCTTTACTGTGCCGTTGATGATCTCGGGCTTCTCGGAAACGTTTGCAACGCAGTAATCGAAGGGTGCCTGCTGATCAAGCTGTGTAGCCTGGGGAACCATTTCGATAGCTCTCTTCTCTGCCTTTGTGGGACAAGCCTTTACGCAGAGAGTACAGCCCATACAGTCAAGGGGGCTGATTGCCATTGTGAACTTGTAGTTTGTCTTAATAACAGGCTTTGCAGCGTACTTTGTCTGTGCGGGAGCTGCAGCTGCCTCTTCCTCTGTGAGAGCGAAGGGACGGATTGTAGCATGAGGACAAACGAATGCACACTGGTTACACTGGATACAGTTCTCTGCATGCCATACGGGAACCATTACTGCAACGCCGCGCTTCTCATATGCTGTGGAGCCCTGGGGGAATGTACCGTCAGCCATATCCTTGAATGCGGATACGGGGAGGGAGTCACCGTCCATACGGCTTACGGGGTTAAGTACAGTATTTACGAACTTAACGAGCTCAGGTCTTGTACCTGTAGCCTCTGCAGCGGGAGCAGACTCACCTGCATCCTTCCACTCAGCGGGAACGTCTACCTTAGTGAGCGCGCCTGCACCCATCTCGATAGCCTTGTGGTTCTGAGCTACAACTTCCTCACCGAACTTGGAGTAGGACTTTGTAGCCATGTACTTCATGTAGCCAACAGCCTCATCGATGGGCATGATCTTAGCAAGTGCGAAGAATGCAGCCTGGAGGATTGTATTCTTAACCTTTGCGTTACCAACCTCGTTCTTAGCGATGGATGTAGCGTTGATTGTGTAGAAGTTTACGTTGTTGTTAGCGATGTAGGACTTAACGGATGCGGGAAGGTTTGCATCGAGAGCTGCAAGATCCCACTGGCAGTCGAGAAGGAATGTACCGCCGGGCTTTACATCGTTAACGATCTTATATCCCTTGAGGATGTAAGAGGGGTTGTGGCAAGCAACAAAGTCAGCCTTGTTGATGTAGTAAGGAGACTTGATACCCTTGTCACCGAAGCGGAGGTGGGAAATTGTGATACCACCTGTCTTCTTGGAGTCATACTGGAAGTATGCCTGGATATTCTTATCGGTGTGGTCACCGATGATCTTGATGGAGTTCTTGTTAGCACCAACTGTACCGTCGCCGCCGAGACCCCAGAACTTACAAGCGATTGTGCCTGCAGGAGCTGTATCGGGAGCGGGCTTCTCCTCGAGAGAGAGACCTGTAACGTCGTCTACGATACCGATTGTGAAGTTTGTCTTGGGAGCGTCAGCCTTAAGGTTCTCGTATACTGCGAATACGGAAGCGGGAGGAGTATCCTTAGAACCGAGACCGTAACGGCCGCCAACGATCTTCTTGCCTGTTACGCCCTTGGAAGCAAGTGCTGTAACAACGTCAAGATAGAGGGGCTCGCCGAGGGAGCCGGGCTCCTTAGTTCTGTCGAGAACTGCGATCTTTGTAGCAGTCTCAGGGATAGCCTCGATGAGCTTGTCAGCGCAGAAGGGTCTGTAAAGACGAACCTTAACGAGACCTACCTTCTCGCCTGCAGCGAGCATGTAGTCGATAACCTCTTCGCAAACGTCGCAGAAGGAGCCCATAGCGATGATAACTCTCTCTGCATCGGGAGCACCGTAGTAGTTGAAGAGCTTATAGTCTGTACCGATCTTAGCATTTACCTTGTCCATGTACTTCTCAACGATTGCAGGAACTGCATCGTAGTAGGAGTTACATGCTTCTCTGTGCTGGAAGAAGATATCGCCGTTTTCAGCGGAACCGCGGAGAACGGGGTGCTCAGGGTTGAGAGCTCTGTTTCTGAAGCCCTGAAGAGCATCCATATCTACCATTTCCTTGAGGTCCTCGTAATCCCAAGCCTCGATCTTCTGGATCTCGTGAGATGTACGGAAGCCGTCGAAGAAGTTAAGGAAAGGAACTCTGGATTCGATTGTAGCGAGGTGACAAACTGCACCAAGGTCCATAACTTCCTGGGGGTTTGTTTCAGCCATCATAGCGAAGCCTGTCTGACGGCATGCGTATACGTCAGAGTGGTCGCCGAAGATGTTAAGTGCGTGAGAAGCTACGCAACGAGCGGAAACGTGGATAACGCAAGGGAGAAGCTCACCTGCGATCTTGTACATATTGGGGATCATAAGGAGAAGACCCTGAGAAGCAGTGTAGGTGGTTGTGAGAGCACCTGCTGCGAGAGAACCGTGAACTGCACCTGCAGCGCCGGCCTCAGACTGCATCTCCATAACCTTAACATTTTCACCGAAAATGTTCTTAGCGGGCTCACCAAAGATGTTTTTGTCAGTAGCGGACCAAGTGTCTGTTACCTCTGCCATGGGAGAGGAAGGGGTGATGGGGTAGATTGCGGCAACTTCCGTAAACGCATAAGAGGCATGCGCAGCGGCGGTGTTACCGTCCATGGAAACTTTTCTTCTTGCCATGAATAAAATCCTCCTGAATATATAGAAATAATTTTGAAAAACTTTCAAATAGGCGCAATTCCACACCTAATAAGAATTATACTACTTTTTTTGTTTTTTGTAAAGAAAAATCACACGAAAAAACGCAAAAATTCTACTGCAAATATATGTACAAATGGCACAGAAAGGATAACCAACCATCTGTAGAAAAAGAAATTCGGTTATCCCGCAAAGGAGAGACTTGCTCCTCCCGCCAATCAGCACGCAAACCACCCTTCAAATTCGGGTTTATCGGGGAGGTTCAAACTGAAATTTGATAGGCGCGATCGAAACGCAGAGCCTCCCCTTCTCAAGCTCCAAAGGAGATTGTGAAGGGGAGGCTTTAGTTCAGCGAATCCTCGATAACGCGTGTGCGAACACACCGACAAACCCGAATTTGATCATAACTGAAAAACGGCAGGTTATCCTGCCGTTTTTGTAACGCTTTGCCGATTTTTAAACCGTCAGACCTCCTCGTCCTCCATCTTCAAAAGCTCGCGATAGAATTCTATAAAATATTCTCCCAGCTCCTCGGGGATATCGAAAACCGACATTGTTGTGTTTTCTCCGCCGTAATCGAAATAATAATGGTCGAGCATGACCAGCTTTTCATCCTCGATCCTGAAATTAAGCCCCTTATGCGTACAAAACAATCCATCAAGAGACTCTTTATAAAGCCGAAGTTCCCCCGCAGTATAATCGCTTTCATCGTCAAAGGGAATATCCCTTGAGTCCCTTGCTGTGTAATCCTGTTCCTTTTTCAATGCGTATTCGTACAGTTCTCGAAACTTATCCGTATCGATACCGTCTGCAGGATAAGTCCTTCCACCGTCGTACAGATTTCCCGCGTGACAGTAATAGGAATAGTTTTCGCTGTCGTCATAATATGCCTTAGCGAACTCATAATCCTCTGCGCTGAAATATATATCGGGATATAGACCTCTATAGCTTACAAGGCAGTCAAATTCACAATCTTCCACCTTATAAAATTTGCGTCTTCTCACAGTAGCTACAGGCTCACCCTCGGCAACAACTTGAGACGGAGGG
Source organism: Candidatus Avispirillum sp. (assembly GCA_045636685.1). Lineage (GTDB taxonomy): Bacteria > Bacillota > Clostridia > Oscillospirales > CAG-272 > Avispirillum. The sequence goes on from JAZTXZ010000027.1 coordinate 12,159, forward strand.
AAAAGATAGCCTCTCTCATAACAAAGAATATACTCTTTTTCATCGATAACAACGCTTTATGTACCTGATGTCCCATCACCGCAGGCGCAAAGAAGGGGTACGAGCATAATGAGCGCGAGAAGGAGGGCGATTATTCTTTTTTTCATAAGCCCTCCTATCACTGGAGATTCAGCTTATTCTTAAGAAGGTATCTGTTGAGGAAATACGCGCCCACGGAAATTGCGCCGTTTACGACTATCATAAATATCATCTGAATATGGCTCTCAATTACAAGAGTATTTACAGCATCAGAGTAACCGGTTAAGCCTTCTGCCACTCCGGTATAAAAAGAGGAAATTATTATACTTCCAATGCTGCTTATCGTAGAAAGCACAGTTGTTGTACCTACATAAATACCTATACCAAGTATAATTCTTGCCTTTTTCGCTATCACAGATGCAACCGTAATAGCAAGGTACATGAGAAGAATGCCGTAAAAGAGGCTGATCAAGAGGTATATTACGTATTCAATACAAAACAGCACGAGATGACTGCCGGAAAGGCCTGCGCCGCCAAAAAATATTGAAAACATATCAGCATATATACCTACAACATCCCCGATATATTCGGGAGTTATTACGGAAACCAGAATAGCACCAAGGGCACTGAATGTCATGACCATCGTAATAAGATTCCAAAGAGCGCCTGACAATATTTTTGCGTTAAGTATAGAATCGGTGCTTACGGGAAGGGTGAATGTAAGATAGCCCTCATCGGTAAACAGATTGGTATAATAACGCTTCATTATCATTATCGTCGAAAGCACCGTATAAGCAATAACAGCCACATAACTGATAATTACTGCTATAACAAGAAAAACACAGAGAAAAACAAATGCAATATTAATATCTGAATAGTTCTGCCAATCGAAATTCCAAAGCGCCGTTGCCGCGCCGCAGCCGCCGAGAGTTGTCAATGCTACGATAAGAGTGAAAAGACACATCGTTTTTCCAACATCCCGGAAATCATAACTAAAAAGTTTCTTCAGCATCTGAATACCTCCCTGAAAAGCTCATCGATGCTCTTGCCTTCAAGCGCGCGAACATCCTCTACATTTCCGCCGCGGACTATGCGTCCGTTCTGGATAAACACAAATTCATCAAGTATCTTCTCAATATCTGTAATAAGGTGGGTTGATATTATGATAGTTGAGTCCTCGCCGTAGTTCGTGAGGATAGTTCTCATAATATAATCTCTTGCCGCAGGGTCAACACCTGCAATAGGCTCATCAAGAAGATAGAGCTTTGCCCTTCTTGACATTACAAGAACGAGCTGGACCTTCTCCTTCATACCTTTTGAAAGAGTTCTCATTTTTGCGCCCGTATCAATGCCCAGATCTCTCAGCATATATTCGGCACGCTCGCGATCAAAATCAGCGTAAAAATTTTCGAAATAAGTGAGCATCTCTGAGACCTTCATTGAGCTCTGGAAATAGGGGCGCTCGGGAAGATAGGACACCACGGCCTTCGATTCTGCGCCGGGCTTATGTCCGTCTATCAATATCTCACCATTTGTGGGAACAAGGAGTCCCGCTATCAGCTTTATAAGGGTTGTCTTTCCGCTTCCGTTGGGGCCCAGAAGTCCGATGATACGTCCTCCGGGGACGGTCATTGTCAGATTATCGAGGGCTGCCTTCTGGGCATAAACCTTTGTCAGGTTTCTGCACTCTAAAATATTACTCATATTGTTCTCCGTTCCGCCGCACTGCGGCAAATTTTGGGTTTGATTCGGGGCTGCATATGCAAAGTTCAGTTTTCGGTATTGCCCTCTGATGATTCTTCCTTCGTCAGAAGATCGGCAACTGAGGCGGGATCTACTCCGAGCTGGCTGCATTTTTTGCGCATCTCGCATGCCAGATCAAGAATGATCTTTCTTTTTGCCATCGCTATCCTCTCAGGATCGCTGCAAACATACTTTCCGCTTGTTCCCCGAGTTATGATGAGTCCTTCTGCCTCAAGATCGGAAAGGGCTTTCTGCATAGTATTGGGATTAACATTTGCCCACAGCGCAAGATCTCGCACACCGGGCAGCTTTTCCTCAGGCTGATAGCGTCCTGCAACGATATCGCTTCTGATTATTTCTTCGATCTGCAAAAATATCGGCTTACCCGATTCAAATCTGATCGCCATATCATCACTCCTTTTTGTGTTACTGTACTAATACAATAATACAACGTTTTTACACACTTGTCAACAGATTTTCAAAATATTTCCTCTCTGACGAAGAAATTTTGGTATTGATCCCGCTCAACTATTTGACTTACAGTTAAATCCCGCCCCGAGCAGTTTTTCAAATTCGGGTTTATCGGGGGGATTATGTAGGGAACTTTTTGAAAAAAGTTCCCTACGACCCTCAAAAACTTTAAAAAGGGATTAATATAAATTCTGGTTTATCGGGGAGGTTCAAACTGAAATTTGATAGGCGCGATCGAAACGCAGAGCCTCCCCT
>JAZTXZ010000028.1:0-4240 GCA_045636685.1 Candidatus Avispirillum sp.
AGTAACCGCAGTAATCAAATACCTTTGTTTTTGTGACTCTGTCGAGCTCCCATACGTATCCGAGAAGTGTGTTGTTGTCATGGGTTCCCGTATATGCAACGCAGTTGTTGATATAATTATGAGGCATATGAGGATTGTCATTACCGTCAAGGAATGCAAACTGAAGAACTCTCATGCCGGGGAAGCCGCTCTTTTCCACAAGCTTTATAACATCAGGTGTAATATCACCAAGGTCCTCAGCAATAATAAGCTTGTTTTCGCAAAGGGGCTTGATAGCCTTGATGAGGTTCATTCCCGGACCCTTTTTCCACTTACCGTTACGCGCCGTGGTTTCGGTGGCGGGGATGGAGTAATATGCCTGGATGCCTCGGAAGTGGTCGATACGAACACCGTCAAAGTTTTCGAGCATAAAGCTCATGCGCTCTTTCCACCAGGAGTAATCGTCATCCTTCATTTTATCCCAATCATAAAGCGGGTTTCCCCAAAGCTGGCCGTCAACGGCGAAGTAGTCGGGGGGAACTCCTGCAACGTTTGAAGGATTCTTGTCGGGGTCAAGCTGGAACTGATCGGGAGCTGACCATACGTCGGAGCTGTCCCATGCAACATAGATCGGGATATCACCGATAATGCTTATCCCTTTTTTGTTTGCATATGATTTGATCTCCTTCCACTGGGAGAAGAATGCCCACTGGCAGAATCTCCACAGACGAAGAGTATCCTCATCAGGTGTGTCATTTGTCCATTGATTCCAGGGGAGATCGCCGTTTGCTGCCTTGAGTGCCATGTATTGGCAGAATTGCTCTGTGCGTGGATGTGATGCCATAAACTCGTCTATACAGGAGTTGTTGGGCATGCGCATAGCCGCCTTGGCAAGAAGGGGGAGACGCTCTTTATTCAGCCTTTCGAACTCACATTCATAGGGGGAGCGCTGAAGGGATGCATCGAGCTCTTCTTTTGTTATAAGACCTACTTCATAAAGCATGGGGAGATCAATGAAGAAGGGATTGCCCGAAAACGCACTGTATGATTTATAGGGGGAATTTTCGGAGTCAGGGAGGCAGAAGGGAAGAGTCTGCCAGTATGAGAAGCCGCAATCTGCGAGAAAATCGATCCATTCGCGGGCAGCTTTACCGAATGAGCCTTCGGAATAATCGCCCCAAAGGGATGAAATGTGTAAAAGAACACCACTTGCACGTTTCATAATATTACCGTACCTTTGCTAATAGTATTATATGGACATTATAACAAAAACTCAGCGGCTAATCAATAACCGCTGAGTTATTTTTAACAATTTTTTGATTTTATAATCACATAATACTTATTTTGAGTTCAATTTTTCAAGTGCAAGCTTTCCTTCGGGAGTAACAGGATGTATCCATTTTCCGGAAATAAAGTACCATATACACATGAGTGACTTCGGAATATCCTCCGAAAGATACATGAGGAGAAAAACAAGCTTGAAGGGAACGCCGAAATATGAGAGAATAGCCGTCAAAGGTATAGATATGAGCCAAAGAGCGGAAACATCGCATATCATACCTGTTTTAGGATCCCCGCCGGGGCGGAATATACCGACTATAGTAAGGTAAGGGATATTTCTCAGAGGCATATCAATAGCATATATGAGTATACAGAACAATGCTGATGTGACAGCGGTTTCTGTATATTCTCCGTTCAGTGTGAAGAGGGATACAAGGGGGCCGCGAAGAAGGATAAGGGCGGTGCTTGTGATGATGCTGAAGATAGGCATGATCAGCATAAACCTCTTTGCATCCTGCTTTGCTCCGATAATATCTCCGGCTCCGATGGATTTGCCAACTATAATGCTGCAGGCATTGCAAAGACCTACTATGAATACGAAGGCAAGGTTTTCAACGGTTCTCAGTATGGTAACTCCGGCGTAGGATTCAACACTGATATTTGAGAGTATTATATTCAATATCGTAGTTCCGAGAGCAAAGACTCCTTCATTGAGAACTGCAGGGAAGGTCTTGCGCATGAAAGCAGAAAACTGTTTTTTGGAGAAGGAGAAAAGCTGCTTTGGAGTTGCAACGACTATGTTTTTCTGTATAAGGCAGACAGAAACAAGAATAACTGTGGTGATCCAGCAGGACAGGGATGTTGCAAGTGCGGCACCTGCGGCGCCCATTCCCGAAAAATCGCCTATTCCAAAAATCAGGAAATAGTTAAGAACTGCATTGATTGCTGCATTGAGTATGGAAAGGACCATGGGCAGACGGACTTTTTCAGTAGATCTTAAAACAGTGTAAAGAACAAAGTTGAAAGCATATGCAGGATATGAGAAGCAGGCAAAGCGGATGTATGATGAGCCGATATCTATTACTGCTTTATCATCATTGAAGATAGAAACAATCTCTCTTGGGAAAAGTGATCCGCAGATAAAGAAAAGAAGTCCTGTTCCGATAGCAAGTATAAGGGCGATACCCTCAGTTCTGCGGATAGATTCTTTATCTTTTACACCCCAATACTGAGAAACGAAAAGAGATGTTCCTGATGCGAGTCCGAAGATTATTATATTGAAAAGCCAGGTGTACTGCGATGCCATACCGACAGCGGAGAGGACTGTGCTGCCGAGACCCGCAACCATAAATGTATCAATAAGGGAAAAGGATGCGGCCATAAGGTTCTGGAGGGCGATGGGGAGAGCCAGGGGAATGGCTGATTTCCAGAACTGTTTGTTAAAATATATTGATTTATAATTCATATTTATCACCATAACAAAAAATCTCTTCCCAAGGGAAGAGATTTATTTGTCTTACTGGAGCTCCTTAACCTTAGCAGCCTTACCAACTCTGTCGCGGAGGTAGTAGAGCTTGGAACGTCTTACCTTACCGTAACGAACGATCTCTACCTTAGCTACATGGGGAGAGTGGAGGGGGAATGTCTTCTCTACGCCGCAACCGTAAGCAACTCTACGAACAGTAAATGTCTCAGAGATGCCGCCGCCGTGACGAGCGATTACTGTGCCTTCGAAGATCTGGATTCTTTCTCTTGTACCCTCACGGATAAGATTGTGGACCTTGATTGTGTCGCCCACGTTGAACTGAGGAGCATCAGCTCTCAGCTGCTCGCTTGCAAAAGCCTGAAGTTTTGTCATTGTTGACTTCTCCTTTTTTTCTTTTGGTTCCGAAACGTTCGTACTGAGCTGCATTGGACCGTTCGGGCGGATTTTCCGCATACGAGTGGAATTATACCACATCTTTTAGAATAATGCAATAGTTTTTTTCTTCTTTTTTCAATTATTTTTCACAAAAATCCATTGAAAGAAGAGTGTTACTGTGATAAGATGATTATAGCATTTTGCGAGATAGTTTGCAATAACAATTTATAATATAAGGTAAGGTGTAACTATGGCAATTCCCGTTCCCGAAAAAAGAATCAAAGAGTTTGAAAATATGGGCCTTGGCCTCTTTATCCATTTCGGTATGTATTCCCAGCTTGGCTGCGGAGAGTGGATAATGAATATTGCAGGCATGTCCATTGAACAGTATAGCCCCCTTAAGGATACCTTTACCGCCAAGGGCTTCGATGCGAAGAAGATCGTTGAGATCGCAAAGGCGGCAGGTATGAAGTATATCACCATCACAACAAAGCATCACGACGGCTTCTGTCTTTACGATTCAAAGGATCTTAACGGCGGATACGATACAGTACATACAGCATGCGGCCGTGACCTTATCCGTGAGCTTGTAGATGCGTGTAACGAGGGCGGCATCCTTCCCATCTTCTATCATGCAACTCTTGACTGGTATCAGAAGTCCTTCGAGGAGGATTTCCCCACGTTCCTTAAGTATCTTAACGATAGCGTAGAGCTTCTCTGTACTCAGTACGGTAAGATCGGTGGCCTTTGGTTTGACGGTAACTGGTCCCGTGCAGCATCCGACTGGGATGAGGATACTCTCTATGCAACCATCAGAAAGCATCAGCCCGATGCGCTTATCATCAATAATACAGGTCTTGATGCCCGCGGTTGCGCAGGTCACCCCGAGATCGACTCCGTAACGTTCGAACAGGGAAGACCTACACCTATGAACCGCGAGGGAATGCCCAAGTACCTTGCAGCAGAGATGTGCCAGACAATGAACGATCACTGGGGCTACGGTAAGGCAGACTTTAACTATAAGAGCCTTCCCGAGCTTATCGAAACACTCTGCGCTTGCCGTAAGGTAGGAGCAAACTTCCTTCTCAACGTAGGACCTGACGGTGACGGTAATATCAT
>JAZTXZ010000029.1:0-25583 GCA_045636685.1 Candidatus Avispirillum sp.
GTTAACGAAGATAATTGTGATGTTCTCGCCTCTTGTTGCTGCGTGAACAGTCTCTGCAGTACCGATAGCTGCAAGGTCACCGTCGCCCTGGTATGTAAATACGAAGTTATCGGGGTGAGTTCTCTTTACGCCTGTAGCAACTGCGGGAGCACGGCCGTGTGCTGCCTGCACCATGTCGCACTCAAAATAGTTATAAGAAAATACGGAGCATCCAACGCTGGCAATACCAACTGTCTGTCCTTCAATTCCAAGCTCGTCGATTACCTCAGCAACGAGACGGTGGATAATACCGTGTGTACAGCCGGGGCAGTAGTGAAGAGGCACATCTGAAAGAGCGTGGGGTCTGTCAAATACTGTTTTCATTTCAGCTTCCTCCTTATGCGTTAATTTCGCCAGCAAGCTTCTTGATGTTTTCAAGAACTGCTTCGGGTGTGGGGATCATACCGCCGGTTCTGCCGTAGAAGTGTACGGGAGCCTTGCCGTTAACTGCGAGACGAACGTCGTCGATCATCTGTCCCTTGGACATTTCAACGGAGAGGAACGCCTTTGCATTCTCAGCTGCAGCGGCAATATTCTTCTTGGGGAAGGGCCAGAGGGTGATGGGTCTGATAAGACCAACCTTGATGCCTTCCTCGCGGGCAGCCTTGATAGCTGTCTTACAGATACGTGCTGTGATACCGAAGGAAACGAGAATGATATCCGCATCCTCTGTGAGATACTCCTCACATCTTGCTTCGTTCTCCTCGATAATGTCGTATCTCTTATATCTCTCGTCTACAACGTCCTCAAGAACCTGGGGATCGATGTAAAGGGAGTTTACGATGTTCTTCTTTCTCTCGCCCTTGTGACCGCAAGCAGCCCAATCCTTCTCGGGAGTTTCGCGGCGGGGGATGGAGTTGAAGTCAACAGGCTCCATCATCTGACCGAGAGCACCGTCGCAAAGGATCATTGCAGGGATTCTGTAGATATCTGCAAGGTCAAATGCTTCAACTGTCATTGTTGCCATTTCCTGAACGGAGGAGGGGGCAAGAACGAGAAGACGGAGGTCACCGTGACCAACGCCGCGTGTTGCCTGATAGTAGTCCTGCTGGGAGGGCTGGATACCGCCGAGACCGGGGCCGCCTCTCTGTACGTTAACGATAACGCAGGGAAGATCGCATCCTGCCATATAGCTGATGCCCTCGCTCTTGAGGGAGATTCCGGGGGAGGAGGAGGATGTGATAACTCGGGTTCCTGCAGCTGCAGCGCCGAGAGTCATATTGATAGCTGCAACCTCGCTCTCAGCCTGGAGGCAAACGCCGCCAACCTTGGGGAGCTTCTTTGCCATATATTCGGAAAGCTCTGTCTGAGGTGTGATGGGGTAACCGAAGTAGTACTTGCATCCGCAGTTGATAGCTGCCTGTGCAATTGCCTCGGTACCTTTCATAAGTACTTTATCTGACACTTTTACTGTTCTCCTTTCATGCGTCTTTCTCAACCTTGATAACGCAATCGGGGCACATCATAGCGCACATAGCGCAAGCGATGCACTTTTCCTGCTCTGTGATAACAGCAGGGTGGTAGCCTTTAGCGTTAAGGGTGTCTTTTGCAAGGGCGATTATCTTTTTAGGGCAGGCTGTCACGCACAGTCCGCAGCCCTTACATGAATCTGTTTTAAATGTAACTTTGTTCATTGTGTATCTCCTTTTGAACAAGATTATTATACTAAGTCAGAATATCTGCTTTGTAACGTTTTTAATGGGGAAGAGTCTTTCGCCTTCAACCTTTATCTCTCCTGTTATCTCCTTGCAGTAGGAGGTGAAGAGAAGGGGCAGTCCGCAGGCCTCGCTCACCTTGTGAGCGTAGTCGATGGATGCGAGAACGTCTTCCTTTGTGGTTTCAGCGCCAACAGAGCTGTTGTTTACAACTGCGGTACACTTGAGGTGGGAAACCTCCTCGATGATATGCATAAGGTCTGCCGCCGCAGCAGGGTCCTCAATAAGGGGACGGTATTTTGAAACAACGTATATCATTTCATATCCGCATTCGGAAATCAGGTCTGAATACATACCGAGAGCCGCCGCACCGTCATCTCCTCCAACGTCGATAAAGGAAACCGTATCGGAGTCCTTTGAAAAGAGGGAATAGAGCTCGGCAGGAAGGCTTGGGATATCAACGTTTGTGTTTGCAAACTCGGGAACTATGGGGTGGATACCCATGCTTTCAAGCTCGGTTGCGTTGTCCGCCGCTCTGAAGTAGGGGTTGACTGTATCAACGTCAGCCAGTGCTACTTTTGCGCCCGGATAGCGCTTCTTATACAGCATTGCAAGGTTTACTGCGACATTTGTCTTTCCTGCGCCGTAATGACCGCATATGATCTTGATTCTCTTGTTGTTTTGCATAATTTGCGACCGCTCCTTGCAAATATAAGATAAAAGTTATTATATCACAGCTTTTTCTCCGTGAAAAGAGTTTTTCGTCAGATTTATTGACTTTTTTATAAAAAAATTGCATAAATATTTTCATATTTATTTGAATTTATGTTTACAATGTGTTATAATTAAAGTCGTATAGTTATTTCTATCTTTAAATTGTGATGGCTTGAGGTGATATTGTGTTTGAGAAAGGCTGGATTTCCGATTTCTTCAGTAGTGTAATTCATATTATTCAGTCAATTGGCTGGGTAGATATAGTTGATATACTTGCAGTTTCTGTATTACTTTATCTCGGTTATAAGTTTATACGTAATAAGAGAGCGGGCAAACTTATCGCGGGAGTTTTGCTTATTCTTGTAGCACTGTTTTTTGCAAATGCTACAGGCATGCACGCACTCCAGTTCATTTTCGATAACTTCTTTCAGGTGGGAGTTATTGCTCTTGTCATCCTGTTTCAGCCAGAGCTTCGCTCTGCTCTTGAGAAGATGGGCGGAACATCCCTTAAAACCCTTAAAACCATTACGGAACGCAGTAACGATGCCGCTCTTGTGGTAAGAGAGGTAAGCTTTGCCGCTGCAGAAATGTCTCAGGACAGAACAGGAGCGCTTATTGTATGCGAAAGATCAACAAAGCTTGGCGATATCGTTTCTACAGGCAGTGTTATTGATGCTCAGGTCAATGCTTTTCTTATCCGCAATATATTTTTCAATAAAGCGCCCCTCCATGACGGCGCGCTTGTAATATCCGACGGCCGAATCCGTGCTGCAGGATGTCTTTTGCCTTTATCAGCTCAAAATGATATAAACCGTAATCTCGGAACCCGTCACAGGGCAGCCCTCGGTCTCAGCGAAAACAGTGATGCAGTTGTGATCGTTGTTTCAGAAGAGACAGGTGTTATTTCTGTTGCGGTTGACGGAACTCTGATTCGCGGTTTTTCTCAGGATACACTCAGGATCAAGCTGACCGAGCTTCTGATCCAGGAGAGCGATAAAGAGCAGCTTAACCCATTAAAATATTCTATCAAGAAGAAGCAATCTCAGAAGAAAGATAAGGAGGCTGAAAAAATTGAAAAGCAGTAACAAATTTATCAGCTTTCTCAGAAGTTTTCATATCGTACCGAAGATTGTTTGTCTTTTGCTTGCCTTTATTTTCTGGATATACGTAATGGAAGTAGACAGCCCTGATTACGAACATGTATTTGAGGACGTATCTGTTACTGTTATCGGAACCACTGAGCTTGAAAATAACAGAAATCTTTCTGTATTCAGCGGTTATGATACTCTTGTGGACGTAACTGTAAAAGGACAAAAGAATTTCATATCCAAGTATACATCAGAGGATATTTCCATCACTGTTGATGTTTCAAAAATCACAGAAGGCGGAATGTATTCCTTTGATATGTTCGTTGAGCTTCCTTCGGGAATGAATCTTGTTGAAACCTCTGTTTCTCATGTGAACATGTTTATCGATAAGAGAACTAGCGAGAATATTCCTCTTGAAGCATATCTTAAGTCTTATAAGATATCACCTACGGAGTTTTCTCTTGGAAATATTACCTGCGATACCCAGACGATCACAGTTACAGGCCCAGAGACTGTTATTAAAGAAATCGATCGCGGTGTTGTCGAGGTAAATATGGGCGATCAGCACCTCGTTCAGTCTGTTACAACAGACGGATCTGTTGTGCTTAAAAATCAGAACGGCGATAATGTAGAAAGCAAGTATCTTAAGCTTTCAAAATCTATAGTTCAGGTCAATATTCCTGTATACAGTTATAAGGATATTGCACTCAGAGCAGATTTTAAGTACGGTTATCTTAACGACAGTAATTCCGAAGTCTCTGTTTTACCCGAGTATATCAGAGTCAAGGGTGAGCCCACTGTCCTGAAGAATCTTGATTATATTGACGTTACTACCATCGATGAAAAGAAAATCGGTGGAAATACGGAATTTATAGTGGATATATCTCTTCCCGATAATGTGTATGCAGTAGAAGGTCAGCCTTCTGATGCAACTGTTAATATATCCCTTAAAGGGCTTATCCAGAAAACATTTATGGTAGAAAATATTGAAGTTATTAATTCCGGCTCGAAGAATGTTGAAGTTCTTGATAAGGCTGTTTCAGTTACTGTTGTAGGCGATAAAGCAGCTATGAAGGAGCTTTCTGCCAAGGATATAAGACTTGTTATAGATTTTACGAACTTCAAAGAAAATATCGGTATAGTATATGCTGTTGCAAATGTTGAGATTGATATTGAAAACGGCGTTGCTTATGAGCTGGGAGTATACAGTATACAGGTGCAGTCTAAATGAAAAACCGTATCGTAGTTGACGGAATAAGATTACCTATCACAGCAAATGACAGCGAGGCTATTGCAGTCGCGCTCAGAAAATTGAAAAAGAGTGGTATTGCGTTTAACGCAAATACCTTAAACATTCACAAAAAGTCTGTAGATGCAAGAAAAAAACAGAATATTACATTTGTTTATTCCGTTACCTGCGAAAGTGATGCAGACCTTAGCGCAGTTTCTTCTTTACAAGGTATAAGAATCACTCCCGTTGAGGAGATAAAATTCGGTATCGGTACAGAAAAGCTTAATGGCAGACCTTATATCATCGGGTTTGGACCCGCAGGTATTTTTTGCGGTCTTCTCCTCGCCATGCACGGACTTCGTCCCGTTATAGTTGAAAGGGGAAGTGCTGTCGATGATAGAGTTGCCAAGATAGATTCTTTTTATAAAACCGGCATTCTTGATACCGAAACTAATATTCAGTTCGGAGCAGGCGGTGCAGGTACTTTTTCCGATGGAAAACTGGTTACAAGAATAGGAGACGCAAGAGTTTCTTTTGTTCTCAAAACACTTTGCGAATTCGGTGCACCTGAGGATATCATGTGGAAAGCAAAGCCTCATGTCGGTACAGATATTCTTCGGGATGTTATTAAAAATGCAGATAAAGCAATAAGAGATCTCGGAGGAGAGATCCTCTATGATACAAAGGCAGATTCCGTGGGAGACGGATATGTGGTCATCAACGGCGAGAAGATTTCTTGCGGTCTTGTTGTACTTGCCCCCGGTCATTCTTCCAGAGATACTTATATGAAGCTACTCTCCGATAATTATGCCATTGAGGCAAAGCCTTTTTCCGTTGGTGTTCGTGCAGAGCATCTTCAATATGAGCTTGACCGAGCTATGTTTGGTGATGAAGCTCTTTATGAAAAACTTGGCCATGCAGAGTACCAGCTTTCTCAAAGAATGGGAGACCGTGGTGTATATACATTTTGCATGTGTCCCGGCGGTGAGGTAATGGCTGCCGCAAGTGAAGAGGGCGGCGTTGTAACTAACGGTATGAGCCGTCACGCAAGAGACGGAAGAAATGCTAATGCAGCTGTTGCAGTTTCTGTTCTTCCTTCCGATTTTTCCGGAGATCCTGCTTTGGCAATCGAATTCCAGCGTACCCTTGAAAGAGCTGCATTCGTTGCAGGAGGCGGTGGGTATTGCGCTCCCTGTCAGTCTGTAGGTGCTTTGTATGAAGGAAAGGCCGGCGGATTTGGAACTCGAATTGTCCCCACTTATATGAATTCAAATGTAAAGGCTGCAGATTTTAACTGTCTTTTCCCGAGCTTCGTTTCTTCTCTTTTAAAGGACGGTTTTCGCGCCTTCGGAAGAAAAATTAAAGGCTATGACAGTCCCGATGTTCCTCTGACAGGCATCGAAACAAGGACTTCTGCCCCCCTTCGTATCCTTCGTGATGAGCGTCTTTGCGCTATTGGACACAGTCTTGTTTATCCCTGTGGAGAAGGCGCAGGATATGCAGGCGGAATTACCAGTGCCGCTGTTGACGGTATACGTGTTGCTGAGGCAATACTTTCCAGATTTGCGAGGGATTGACTGATTTCGATTATTTTTAATTAAGGATATATATATAATGTCATTGAGAAAACCGAGAAAATGGCTTGTGAAGGCTTCTCACGATGAAACAGAGAAGAGTGCACAGGTCGAGAAAATTTCAAAAGAACTTGGGCTATGCGCCCCAACGGTACAGTTGCTGTTAAATCGCGGTTGTACCGATGCTTACAGCTGTGTTGATTTTCTTGAAAAGAAGACAGAACAGCTTCACGATCCTTTTCTTATGAAGGATATGCAAAAGGCTGCGGATCACATTCTAAGTGTGGCACGCTCGGGAAAGAGAATAGTTATTTACGGTGACTATGATGTTGACGGAGTTACCTCGGTCTCTATTCTCTATATGTACCTTAAGTCAATAGGAGCTGACGTGGGTTACTATATTCCTTCCCGTCTCGGAGAAGGCTACGGTATGTCACATGATTCTCTTTGCAAACTTCATGCAGACGGATGCTCCATGATCATCACTGTTGATACGGGAATAACCGCAACGGATGAGGCTGAGCTTATTAAAAACCTCGGCATGGAACTCATCATTACAGACCATCATGAATGTTATGCAGATGTTCCTTCTGCATATGCGGTTGTTAACCCTAAACAGCAGGACTGTGCCTATCCTTTCAAAGAGCTTGCAGGTGTCGGAGTAGTATTTAAGCTTCTCTGCGCCATGGAGATACTCAATTCTCCCGAGAGCTCTGTAATTGATTCGGTTCGCCGTGTTGCAAATGAGTATATCGATCTTGTTGCAATTGGTACTGTTGCCGATGTAATGCCTCTGAGAGATGAGAACAGACTTATAGTTTCCAAGGGTCTTCATGCTGTTGAAACTGCTCCCAGAGTTTCTCTTGAAGCTCTTTTGAACGCGTCTGTAAGCGATAGTAAACCTACACATAAGCATAAGATTACATCAGGATATATCGGATATACAGTTGCTCCGAGAGTAAATGCAGCGGGTAGAATTCGTTCCGCTTCTCTTGCAGTTGAGCTGTTTCTCTGCGAGGATCCTGCACGTGCTAAAGTCCTTGCTCTCGATCTTTGCGAGATCAATAAGGAGCGTCAGCAGGAGGAGAATAAGATTATCGAGCAGGCATTTGCTAAGATCAATGCAGAACACGACTTTGCTCATGATCCCGTTATCGTGCTTTCCGATGAATCCTGGCATCACGGTATTATAGGTATAGTTGCTTCAAAAATAACAGAAAAATATTCACGTCCTTGTATTCTCATTTCCTTTGATGATGTTGGAGACGGCAGCGGTGAGATAACATACGATAAGGATGACGTCGGTAAGGGAAGCGGTCGAAGCATCAAGGGAATGAACCTTGTCGATGCACTTACTCATTGCAGTGATCTGCTTCTTAAGTATGGCGGACATGAGCTGGCGGCGGGTCTTTCGATCACCCGTGGCAATCTTGAGGATTTCAAGCAGAGGATAAATGACTATGCACGCGGTTGCTTTGATTCTGAGCAGCCCGTGGCAGCACTTGAAGCCGAATGTGAGCTTGTTCCTTCTGATGTAACGATGAATCAGGCTACAGAGCTTTACGGTCTTGAACCCTACGGTGTCTCAAATCCTGTTCCTATATTTGTTATGTACGGAATGAGAGTTTCTCATGTTTCATCAGTAGGTGGCGGAAAGCATACAAAGCTGACCCTCGCAAAGGATAATCTTGTGATTACAGCTATGTATTTCAGGTATAGCCCCTCTGAGCTTGATATATATGAAAACGACATAATTGATGTAATGTTTAACCTTGACATCAATGAGTATCAGAATAATAAGAGCCTGCAGTATATTGTGAAGGATATACGTCTTTCAAAGGATCATGCAGAATATGAGCATTCTGAGCGAGAGCTCTACAGAATGATAAATGAGGGCTCATATGATCCGTCAGGTCTTTCTCAGGCGGAGATAGAGTCGATAATTCCTCAGCGAAATGATTTTGCTGCGATCTATAGCCTTATTAAGAAGGAACTCAGAATGGATCATGATACATTCAGTATCAGAGCTCTCTGTAAGCTTCTTTCAAATAACGGTTTTCCTAACAGATATGCAAAGGTAAAATACATAATCCGTGTATTCCAGGAAATGAACATTCTTGGAGTAGACGAGATAGACCCTGTAGCTGAGATTTATCGTTTCAAATACATTTATGTAAAGAACAAAGCAGATCTGGATAAATCCAATATACTCAGAAAGTTAAAAGCATCATTTATTTCAAAGTAAAGGCATTTTTGTAAATGGTATTGGTATGCTGAATTACAGTGAAACTGATATAAGACTTGAACAGATAAAAAGCCTTTTGGGGATGCTGTCCTCAAGTGGTAAAAAATTTGATATACCGAAGATAAAGAATGCATTTCTTTATGCTTCCGATATGCACGAGGGGCAGTTCCGTAAAAGCGGTGAGCCCTATATCGTGCACCCTATTTCAGTTGCGGAGATTGTTGCAGCCCTTGGTCTCGATACTGATTCTATTTGTGCTGCCTTTCTTCACGATACTGTTGAGGATTGCTCTGAGAAGACTAATCTTGGCTTGATCACCGAGTATTTCGGTAGCGAGGTTGCTATGCTCGTTGACGGCCTTACTAAGCTTGTTGATATGAATATCGAGGATAAGGAAGAAGCGCAGATGGAGAATATCCGCCGTATGCTTCTTGCTATGTCAAAGGATATTCGCGTTATCTTCGTTAAGCTTTGTGACAGACTCCATAATATGAGAACCCTCGATGCAAAGGCAGAGCATAAGAGAAGAGCAACTGCTCTTGAAACCATGCATGTTTATGCTCCCCTTGCTCACCGTCTCGGTATCCAGCGTATTAAGCAGGAGCTTGAGAATCTCGCGCTCCTTCATCTTGACCCCATCGGTTATTCCGAGGTAACAAACCATATTGAGGAAAAGTACGGTCAGAACAGAGATTTTATTGAAACAGTTCGTAAAAACATTTCCGAGGAGCTTGAAAAGTATAATCTCAAGTTTACTCTTGAGGGTCGAGTTAAAACAGTTTACAGTATCTATCGTAAAATGTATAACCAGGCCAAGGAGTTTGATGAGATTTATGACTTCTATGCTCTGAGAATCATCGTTGAGACTGAGCTTGAGTGCTATACAGCTCTCGGAATAGTCCATGAGATGTTTAAGAGCATTCCCGGACGATTTAAAGACTATATTTCAACACCTAAGCCTAATATGTACCAGTCTCTCCATACTACGGTTATCGGAAGAGCCGGTGTTCCCTTTGAGGTTCAGATAAGAACCCGAGAGATGCACCATATTGCTGAATACGGTATTGCGGCTCACTGGAAGTATAAGTCCGGCGCTCAGAGCAAGGAAGAGATCGATAATAAGCTTGAATGGATATCCAGACTCATTGAGTCTGAGGGCGAAAACCTTAGTAATGACGACTTCATGCAAGCTCTCAAAATCGATATTTTCCACGATGAAACATTCGTGTTTACTCCCAAGGGAGACGTTATCGCTCTTCCTCAGGGCTCCACTCTTATTGATTTTGCATATGCGATCCATTCTCAGGTTGGACATAGAATGGTTGGAGCGAAGATCAACGGTATGATAGCTCCCATCGACCGCTGTCCTCAGAACGGTGAGATCGTTGAGATCATTACCTCATCTTCCTCTAAGGGTCCCAGCCGTGACTGGCTCAAGATCGTTAAGACAGGTGAAGCTCGCAGTAAGATCCGTCAGTGGTTCAAGAAGGAAAAGAGAGCAGAGAACATCATTATCGGACGTGCCGATATTGACCGTGAAATTGCCAGAATTTCCAAAAATACTACTGAATCCCTCCGCACTGAAATTATCGGCGCTGTTGCAAGGCGCGTCGGTATGCAGGAGGCAGACGATCTTTGTAATGCTGTGGGATATGGCGGCATGCCTATTTCAAAGATCCTTCCTAAGCTTCGCGATGAAGTTGAGAAGGTCGTTAAGCCTGAGGAGGAGCCTCCTAAGGTTATTGACGTGCAGGAAGTTAAGACCGTCAGTGCTCCCTCCAACGGAAAATCCGGAGGCGTTATTATTGACGGTGAGCGCGGATGCGCATTTAAGTTTGCAAAGTGCTGTAATCCTCTTCCCGGAGATTCCATTATCGGATTTATCACCAAGGGTTACGGTGTTTCCATTCATAAGCGCGACTGTCCCAATGCTGTCAACGGTATGAAAACCGGAGAGTTTTTACATCGCTGGATAAGTGCAGAATGGGATCTTTCTGAGCTCAAGCAGAATAATCTCAGTAATTATGAGGCTGTTACACAGATTTTTGCCGATAATGATATATCTGTTATTGCAAATATAACTGTTGCACTTGCTGAAATGAGAGTTTCCATACTCCAGATCAACTCACGCAAGGACGGTGAGGATCATATCGTTGTAACACTTAAGTTCACATGTAAAGATACAGCACATTTCAATTCCGTTGTTTCAAGACTTCGTAATGTGCCTCACGTAAACAATGTAATCAGAGGATTCAATTAATGATAGCAGTAGTTCAAAGAATAGAGTCGGCATCCGTCATCGCAGACGGAGTGCCGTTCTCTCGGTGCGGTAAGGGATTCCTTGTGCTTCTCGGAGTCAGTGCTGAGGATGATGAAAAGGACGCAACTCTTCTTGCTGATAAAATATCAAAAATGAGAGTTTTTGAGGACAGCGACGAAAAGATGAATTTGTCCGTCAACGATATTGGCGGTAGCGTGATGGTAGTTCCTAATTTCACTCTCCTTGCAGGCTATAAGAAAGGTAACAGACCTGATTTTATAAGAAGCGCAAAACCTGATCGTGCAAACGAGCTTTTTGAGTTCTTTTGCAACTATTTAGAGGGTATAGTACCTGATGTTGCAAGAGGAAAATTCCAGTCTGATATGAAGGTTTCTCTTGTAAACGATGGGCCTGTTACAATATCTATGGACTCTAGAGTTCTCAGAGGAATTAGAGAGATATGACACTGTATATTGAAGGCAATATAAGCCGCTATTATGCCGAGACCCTTGTTCTTCTTTTCTTTCCGGGATCTAAATTTCCGATTGATGGAAGCGGCGGCGAACCTGTCATTCATATGGGTGTATATGAAAATGACTGTAATGTATTGGGTAGAGTCTCAATAAAAGAAGGAGATAGGGAGGTTATAAGCACGTATACTCCCTTGTCACCTACGCAAAGCAGAGTCAGTGATGAAATGCTCAGAAAACTTGCGGCAGGCGGCGCTATGCTGAAAGCAGGCGCCGATTTTTGCGGAACCGTTCCTCCATGGGGAATGATAACAGGAGTCCGCCCTGCCAAGCTGATTCTTGATATGATGGAAAAGGGCTATAATGCAGATGAATGCGTTCTTCATTTTGTAAATGACTTTTTGTGTTCTGAAGAGAAAGCCCGTCTCGCGCTTATGACTGCCGAGAAGGAATTTCCTTATGTAACAGAACAGAGGAGAAAAGAGTGCAGTGTGTATATCGCGATTCCTTTCTGTCCAACAAGATGTGCCTATTGCTCCTTCGTTTCCTTTTCATCGCCTAAGCTCCTCTCTCTTATACCTGACTATCTGGTGCGACTTTGTGAAGATATAAAAAATACCTTTAGTATAATAAGAGAGCTGGGCCTCCGTGTTGCCACCATATATATAGGAGGCGGCACACCTACCACACTTAGTGCATCTCAGCTCGAAGTGCTTCTTTCTTGCATAAACTGTGAGATAGATATCAATACAGTTGATGAATTTACTGTAGAAGCTGGCAGACCTGACACTATTACCCGGGAAAAAATGGCAGTTCTTTCAAGGTACGGCGTTTCCCGAGTCAGTGTTAATGCTCAGACAATGAATGATGAGATTCTCAAAAGCATCGGAAGAAAGCATACTTCAGAGGAATTTCTTAAGGCCTATTCCTATGCACAGGAAAGCCTGATAAGAGATATAAACGTCGATCTTATTGCAGGGCTTCCCGGAGAGCATTACGAAAGCTTTGCTAATTCCTGCGAAAAGATCATTTCTCTCAACCCAACAAATATAACGGTACATACCTTTTATGTAAAAAGAGCAGCTGATCTTAGAAATCAGCAGGAATCTTATCGCGCTGAGGATAGAAATACAGTTATGGCTGTCGATTTGGCACAAAAATCTATTCTTCAGGCAGGATATGCGCCTTATTATCTTTATAAACAGAAAAATACTGCGGCAAATCTCGAGAATGCAGGATTTTCCCTGAATGGTCACGAGTGCCTCTATAATATATTTATGATGGAGGAGATACATACTGTCTTCGGTATCGGTGCATCGGGTATGACAAAGCTTGTAGCGCCTGATGTAAAAAATATGAAGATCGAACGCATATGCGAGACTAAATACCCATATGAATACCTTGATACCGAAAAGGGAAGCGCGAAAGACAGATATCTTACTCTCAGAGAAAGATCACTTGACTTTTATAAAAAGTATTTCTGATACTTATTAAAGCAAAACGGAGATCATTATGCTCGATAAAAAATCAAAAATTAAAAACAGCTCAAAGCTCTTTTTCTCGGGAGTCCTTGTGCTGACAATAACTAACCTTATTGTTAAGGTTATAGGTCTTATGTTTAAGATCCCCATGAATCATATCGTGGGCGATGAAGGTATGGGTTATTATAATTCTGCCTATACTTTTTATACTTATCTTTATATGGTTTCAACTGCGGGATTGCCCACGGCTATCTCCATTATGATTTCTGACAGCCGTGCTAACAGGCAGATTAAGCAGACAAAGAGGATTTTCCGTATAGCTATGGTCCTCTTTATTGTCATAGGTATTATATCAACAATGATAATGTTTTTCGGTTCAGGACTTATGTCTAAGGCTATCGGAGCTGAGCCGACAAAGTATTCGATCATGGCGATTGCACCGACTCTTCTGTTTATCTGTATATCAAGCGCACTGAGAGGATATTTTCAGGGCTATCAGCAGATGGTTCCCACAGCTGTTTCTCAGTTCCTTGAAGCTGCCGCAAAGCTTGGTATCGGTATAGCATTTGCTCTTTATGCCATTAACCAGGGATATGAGATATATATCGTTGCCGCATACGCAACGGTCGGTCTCACATCGGGCGCACTTCTCGGAATGCTTTATATGGTAGTATCAAAGCTTTTCTTCAAGGAAAAGCAGTATGATGCCCAGTTTATCGGAGACCTCGGGGAAAATGATGAAATTACCCCCGTAGGCTCACTTCTCAAAAAGCTTATTATAATAGCGCTCCCCATAACTATCAGCGCATCTGTTATGAGCCTTACTAACCTTATAGATGCGGCTATCGTTCAGAGACTTCTCCAGACAACGGGACTTTCTCAGGTTGCGGCAACAGAGCTCTACGGAAACTATACCTCTCTTGCAGTTCCTATGTTCAATCTGCCCCCCGTTCTTATCTATCCCATATCTTATTCAATCGTTCCTCTTCTTGCGGCTGCAAGAAAACAGGGGGATACAGAAAAGTGCAGAGTTGTAAGCGAATCCTCAATGAGAGTTGCAATGATCGTTGGAATTCCTTGCGGACTTGGTCTTGCCGCGCTTTCTGAGCCTATTCTCGGACTCTTTTATAAGGCAAGCTCCGTAGAACTTGCATCTCCTCTTCTTACACTTCTTGCGCCCTCAACTGCTTTTATCTGCATACTTTCAGTTTCAAATGCGATTTTGCAGTCTGCAGGATTTGAGAGAAAGCCCCTTATTTCCATGCTTGCAGGTGCATTGGTTAAAATCATAACTAATTTCTTCCTCATTCAGTTCATTGGAATGAAGGGAACTCCTATTTCTACATTCCTTTGCTATCTGACGGTTACTATTCTTAATCTTTACTTTATTAAAAAGCACGTAGGAGTAATGCCGAAGCTCTCAGGCCTTTTTGCAAAGCCTCTTCTTGCCGGTGCATCATGCGCTGTTGTAGCATTTTTCTCCTTTAATTTCATCAGCGGTTTTATCTCTGATAAAATTGCAGTAGTAGGTGCTATCGTTCTTGCTGCTCTTGTTTACATGGTAGTTATTTTCCTTGTCAGAGGTATTTCCGGCGATGATATCAAGCTTCTTCCTAAAGGCGCTACCATCTACAAGATACTTTCAAAGCTCAAGCTTGTAAAATAAGGAACACTATGAAAACAAAAGAACAACTTCTTTCAGAAAAGAAACACGATTTTGATTCCCTTGTCAGCGTAATGGCGGCTCTTCGAGGAGAAGGTGGCTGTCCCTGGGATATTGAACAGACTCATACCTCTGTTCGTAAATGCCTTATTGAGGAAACATACGAGGTCATTGAAGCCATTGATAAGAATGATCCTGTTCTTATGCAAGAGGAACTGGGGGACCTTATGTTTCAGGTTGTTTTCCATGCTCAGATAGAAGCTGAGAAAGAAAGCTTTGATATTGAGGATGTAATACATGATATTACCCACAAAATGATCGTTCGTCATCCCCATGTTTTTGCAGATACCCTTGTCTCAAACAGTGATGATGTCATTGTGAACTGGGATAATATCAAAAAAGAGGAAAAGAACTTTGCCACTCCCTCTGAGGTTCTGAAAAGAGTACCTCCTTATATGCCTGCACTCCTCAGAGCTGAAAAGGTTCAGGGAAAGGCACTTTCCAAATTCTCATTCGGCGTATCAAACGAAAAAGATGCGTGGAGTATTGTATCATCATCACTTGAAAAGGGAATTAATACGAGTGATGAAGAGATCGGCAATGCATTGTTTGCGCTGTGTGCAGCAGCGGAGATGAGAGGACTTGATCTTGAGGCTCTCCTTTCTGCAAAGACTGATGGCTTCATAAATGAATTTGAGAAATCAAATTAATTTTGAGTCTTTCCGTACGCAGTTTATAATGATTCCGTTTTTAGAAAAAATATATAAAAGGGATTTAAATATTAAAAAACCTATTGCCAAATTAGTAAAATAGTGTTATACTAACTCAGGTAAAGTCTGCGATAGCGGGCGAAATAGATATACGTTATTTGAAAGGAATAAAACCAATGAACAAGTCTCAGCTTATTGAAGCAGTTGCAGCAAAGACAGACCTTAAGAAGAAGGACGCAGAGGCTGCAGTTGCAGCGGTTTTTGAGTCTATCGAGGATGCTCTCGCTAGCGGCGAAAAGGTACAGCTTATCGGTTTTGGTACATTTGAGGTTAAGGAAAGAGCAGAAAGAATCGGACGTAATCCCGCTACCGGTGAAGAGATCAAGATCGCAGCATGCAAGTATCCTGCATTCTCCGCAGGTGCGAAGCTTAAGGAAAAGGTTAACTGATTATTTGCATATCAAGCAGCTCCGATGTATATCGGGGCTGTTTGGCTATTTTTGTTATGAGAATTGATAAATTTTTAAAGGTATCACGTGTTATAAAGCGCCGCACTGTAGCAAACGATGCTTGCGATAATGATCATGTTGCGGTTAACGGAAAAATTGTAAAGGCATCTTATGACGTTAAGGTCGGTGATGTGGTTGAAGTAACTTTCGGAGAAAAAACTCTCCGTTTTAAGGTTATGGATATTAAGGAGCATACCGCTAAAGCGGATGCATCTTCAATGTATGAGATAATTAATAACTGACATATTTTGTTTTTGATTTTCATATCATAAAACATCTCAATGGGGAGTTGCTTTATGGAAGAAAAGACTGAACAGAATGTGTTTGTATACTCAAGGAGTCGTCTTGAGCTTACAGGTGTGGTGGACGTTGCGGAGTTTACAGAAAATAGTGTTGATCTTACTCTTTCAGACGGATATCTGGGTATTGACGGGGAAGATCTGAAAATAGATTATTTTAGCTCCGATAGCGGGAAAGTTGCAATCCACGGACTGATAAACGGAGTGTTTTATTACGGTAAAACTGCGGCCGTAAAGAAAAAGAAAAAGCGTAGCTGATGCAGTTTATTGTAATTTCGCATCAGCTGTGGGAAGCAGCAGTTGCTGTCCTGCTGGGATTTTTTCTCGGCATCGTTTATGATGCTGTTCGCTTTGTCAGAATGCTTTTATCACCACTGAGACGAGAGCTGTTGTTTGCCAATTTATTTGATATAATTTATCTTTTATTTTGCGGAGTATGCTATTGCATATTTGTATATGCTGCCTCCAGCGGTCATTTCAGATGGTTTACAGCTCTTGCTACCGTAATCGGATTCTTTATATACCGATTACTGCTCAGTCGTGTATTAATGTGTGTTTTTAAACTTATTTCCATAGGGATCAAAAAGCTTTTAATGGTATTTCTGTACCCCTTGAAAATTGCAGTTTTGTTGTTTAAACGTTTATTTGTTTTGATCGGAAGAGCAGTTTTGCGTAAAAGATCAATAAGAAAAACCGAGAATATGAAAAAAGAGCTTCATCAGTATGTGAAGCTATCTTGATAAAGGAGTTGTCGTTTATGAGAAAGAGAAGAGAAACAAGTTTTGTTGTAAAGATAGCTGTTTTTGCGTTCGCTGTTTTTGCGGTTATAACTATTTTACAGCTTCAACTCCAGTATAATTCGTATAAGGAAAAACTCGAGACTCTTAATGAAGAGGTTGAGGATCTGGAGGAGGAAAGAGATAAGCTGAAAAACGAGTATGCCAGCATTGAGGATGGTGAACACGTTGTGGATGTTGCAAAGGAAAAGCTGAATCTCAGACTTCCCGAGGAGATCATTTTCTATAATGATCTTTATAACGAAGATTGATGTCAAATCCTATTTATGGGCAGGTATTGTTTACCTGCCTTTTTATTTTAAAAAACAGTCTTTACTATTTACATAAGTTGTGATTTGTGGTACAATTACTGTGTAAATTTATACGTATCGGAGCGTTTATGAACAAGTATCAAAACACTTATTGTAACCCTATACCCTTGCCTGATTATCCTATCGGAAGATTCAGTCTTGACAAGGAAGAGAACTGGAGAGAAACTGCAGACCCTACAGTTCTTTACGAAAACGGTATTTGGTATCTCTATTCCTCCTGCGGAATGGTATATTGGTCTGAGGATTTCGTAACATGGAAGCATAAGCATATGGAGCCTTATGATTGCGGATATGCTCCTACTGTTGCCAAGCACAACGGAAAGTATTATCTTTGTTCAAGCCTTTCCGATCTTTACGTTTCCGATGATCCTCTCGGTCCCTTTGTGTCTATCGGAAGATTCACACTTCCTTCGGGTGAGGAGCTGACACGTTGCTACGATCCCATGGTATTTTCCGATGATGACGGAAGATTTTATCTTTATTACACTACAGGCTGGCCCGAGATTCTCGGTGTTGAGCTTGATGCTAATGATCCCGTAAAGCTTCTTTCTGAGCCCACACTTATGTTCCGCTTTAATCCCGACCATATTTGGGAGCGCGGCGGTGAGTATAACGAGGACGGCAGCTCCTGCGCTATGGAAGGTCCTTGGATGTTCAAAAAGAACGGTGTTTACTATCTTACATACGGTGCCCCCGCAACAGAGTATTCCTCTTATGCAATGGGCGCATATAAGGGTGATTCTCCTCTCGGCCCCTGGACTTATATGGAGTCAAGCCCCTTTATTGAAAAGCGCGACGGAGTTGTACGCGGTCCCGGTCACGGCTGTATCGTAGAAGGCCCCGCTGATACACTTTGGTGTTTCTATACAACTACAATTTGTTACATTGATGCAATGGAGCGCCGTATCGGTTATGACCCCATCTATATCGATGAGAACGGTGATCTCGTTTGCAAAAAGGTAACTGAAACTCCTCAGTGGGCTCCCGGTGCCGTATCTGATCCTGTAAATGAAGGTGATACAGGTCTTATCTGTGTATCCGGCAGAAGAAGAGCATTTGCTTCAAGCGAAGCTCCCGGCAGAAGTGCTCTCTATGCAACAGATGAGGATCTTATGTCATGGTGGGAGCCTGCAGATGATGATGCGGAGCCTACTCTCACAATTCCTCTTACATATTGGGGAATGAACTGTTGCACTGTCAGAATTATCTGGCGTGACGTTGGACTTTCTCTTTCCGGCGGAGCATTACCCGGTCCCATCAAATATAAGCTGGAAGTACGCGATACAGATGAAAGTGAAGAATGGACCTGCGTTCTTGACAGAACGGACAGCGAAGAAGATTTTATTATAGATTATCGCACCTTTGATACTATCAGAGCGAATGAGGTACGCCTTACTATTACTGAAACCCCCAAGGGTATCAAGCCCGGTGTTATGAATATTTCTATTTTCGGATATTGGACTAAAAAGGAGAATTAAAATGATCGACGTAACAAAAACATATTGTAACCCTATCCCCCTGCCCGATTATCCCCTCGGCAGAAACTGCTTTAACTTTGGTTGGAAGCACAGAGCAGACTTCAGAGAAACAGCCGATCCCACAGTAATCTATGAGGATGGAAAGTGGTATCTCTATCCTTCCTGCGGAATGGTTTACTGGACTGAGGATTTCGCAACCTGGAATCACGTACACATGGAACCCTACGATTGCGGATACGCTCCCACAGTTGTAAAGCATAAGGGTAAGTTCTATCTCACTGCTTGCTCCGCACCTCTCTACGTTTCCGACAGCCCTCTTGGTCCTTTCAGAAATATTGGTAATTTCATTCGTCCCGACGGAGAAATCTATCTTTGTGATGATCCCATGCTTTTCTCTGATGACGATGACAGACTTTACCTTTACAGCGGTTGCGGCGGCGGTATCAAGGGTGTTGAGCTTGATAAAGACGAGCCTACAAAGCTTCTCCACGATCCTGAAGTAATGTTCGATATGGATACAGAAAACCACGTTTGGGAGAGAATGGGCGACTGGAACCAGGACGGCTCCTACTCTTGGGTTGAGGGTGCTTGGATGCACAAGAGAAACGGTACATATTACCTTGTTTACTCCGGCCCCGGTACTGAATGGGTAACTTATGCTATGGGCGCTTATAAGAGCGATTCTCCCATGGGCCCCTGGACATATATGGAAACAAGCCCCTTCCTTATTAACCGTCACGGCCTTGTTCGTGCTCCCGGTCACGGTAGCATCGTTGAAGGTCCCAATAATACACTTTGGGTATTCTATACATGTCTCGTAGGTTATGGCGGTAACTTTGAGAGAAGATGCGGTTTTGATCCCATAGGCTTTAACGAAAACGGCGATATTATTCCCACAAAGTCAACTGAGATCCCCCAGTGGATTCCCGGATATAAGGAAAATCCCCACCTCGGTAACGATGCGGGACTTATTCCTCTTACACAGAATATCGGTCCTGCAGTAGAGTCCTCCATGGCGCCCGGCCGTGACGGTATCTACGCTTGCGACGATTCCATGCTCACATGGTGGCAGCCTGCGGCAGACGATCCCGATCCCACACTTACTGTTAAGATGTCCGAAGAGGGACTTAATATCTACTCCATGCGAATCATGTGGAGAGACGTTGGAATGGATTTCAAGAAGGGAATTATGCCCGGACCTTTCCAGTATAAGGTAGAAGCTCTTTCCATGGATGACGAGTGGGTATGCGTTCTTGATAAGTCCGAAAACACAGTTGATATGCTTATCGACTATCTTCCCATCACACAGATGAGAGCAAAGGCTGTTCGTCTTCGTATCTGCGGACATCCCGAAAATATTGAGCCCGGTGTAATTAACTTCACAGTATTCGGTAACTGGACTCCTTTAAAATAATTTATAAGAGGTGAATAACATTGGCATACACCTTTAGGGGCGGTATTCGTCCCGACGATCATAAATATACAAAAAATTCTCCTATAGAGAAGATAAAGGAACCTGATACAGTATCGATCCCTCTTTCTCAGCATGTGGGAGTAATGTGCCGCCCTACTGTTAAGGTAGGAGACAATGTTCTGGCAGGACAGCTCATCGGAGATATCCCCGGCGGACTCGGTTGTCCTGTACATTCAAGTGTTTCAGGTACTGTTCAGAAGATCGAAGAGGTAACAACTGCATACGGCGGTATTTCTTATAATATCGTAATTGCAAATGATCATAAAAATACTCTTGCTCCAACGGTTCGCCCCTTTGGCAAAAAGCTTAGTGATGCTACCTTTGAGGAAATAGTTGCAGTTATAAAAAATGCAGGTATTGCAGGCATGGGTGGCACTGCCTTCCCAACACATGCAAAGGTTGCGGCATCAAGGGGACGTGTTGAAAGAATTATTGTTAATTGCTGCGAGGGAGAGCCTTTTGTAACAATTACTCGTAGAATGATTCTTGAAAGACTTTCCGATATTATCGGAGGCATCAAGATACTCATGATGGCTATCGGCGTTCGTGAAGCTTATGTAGCAATTGAACGAGACAGAAAAGATGAGATCAAAAAGCTTTCTCAGGCCCTTGGCGCAGACGGATTGATCAGTGTTAAGAAGGTAACATCCAAGTATCCTTCCGGAAGTGAGAAGCATCTTGTGTGCGCTCTCACCAAAGAACAGATACCTGAAGGAAAGACTGCAATAGACGTTGGCTGCGTAGTTTTTAACGCAGAGACCTGTGCTGCAGTATATGATGCTTTTTCAAAAGGACTTCCCATGATCTGTCGCAATATAACCGTGGATGGAGATTGCATAGCACAGCCGAGGAATCTTTCTGTTCCCATAGGTACATCTGCGTCCTATATTATAGATGCCTGCGGAGGTATCATCAAGGATGCGAAAAAGATCATTTTCGGCGGTCCCATGATGGGACAGCCTCAGTGGGATGTTAATGCACCCGTATCGAAAACAACTTCTGCTATTCTTGTTTTCAGCGATTATTTTGACCGCGAATCTAAAATGGAACCTGTTTGCATAAGATGCGCAAGATGTGTAAAGGCTTGTCCCATGGGACTTATGCCTCTTGATATTGCATCGGCGGTCAAAAAGGGAAAGATCGAAAAATCCGAGAAACTCGGAGCTGCGGCATGTATTGAGTGCGGTGCATGTACTCATGTTTGCCCGGGCGGTCTCCCCGTTACTCAGCTTGTTGCAAGAGCAAAGACAGATATTTTGGCAAAAAGGAGGAATGCTGCTTCTGAGCAGTAACGTTTCTTATGAATCACAGTGAAGAAACCGTTAACATTTCAGGAAAGAAAAGAACAGCATTCTCTCTTCCTGAACTTCTTCATGTATCGCCTGCTCCTCATATGAGAAGATTGGATACTGTAAGAAGTATAATGTTCGATGTAATAATAGCGCTAATTCCTGCGCTTGCTTTTGCTGTATATTTCTTCGGCATGAGAGCACTCGCCATTGTTATGATTTCTGTTGTAACTGCAGTTGCTTCCGAAGGTGTATATCAGATTATCAGAAAAAAGGCCATTCGTATTACCGATCTTTCTGCGGTAGTAACGGGACTTATTCTTGGCCTCATGATGCCATCAGGCGTTGCTCTTTGGGTGCCTGCTGTCGGAAGCATATTTGCTATTATCATAGTCAAGCAGTTCTTTGGCGGTCTTGGTAAGAATATAGTAAACCCTGCTATCGCGGCAAGAGTATTTCTTTCCCTTTGCTGGCCCCAGCAGATGGTAAGCTATATGAATAATGCAGGAGATATTGTTTCCAGCGCAACCCCTCTTGTACAGATGAAGGCAGGGGAAACACCTTCTGTATCCTTGTTTAATCTTGTTGTAGGAAATACACAGGGCGCTATCGGAGAGGTATCGGCTATTGCCCTCGGAGCAGGATTTGTATATCTGTTCTTCAGACGTGTTGTCAGCTGGCAGATTCCGGTAACATTTGTCGGTACAGTTGCTGTACTTTCAATTATATCTCCCATTACAGGAGAAGCAAATGCTGTTTATTATCAGCTGGTTTCCGGCGGACTTTTGTTTGCAGCACTTTTCTGTGCAAATGATTATACTACCGTTCCCGTAACACGTGGAGGAAAGATACTGTTTGGTATCGGTTGCGGACTTATTACATTTTTCATTCGCAATTATTGTGCATACCCTGAAGGCTGTGCTTATGCCATCCTTCTTATGAATCTTCTCGTTCCACTGCTGGAGTCCTGGACAAGACCTAAGAGATTCGGAGGCAAATATGAAAAAGTTAAATAATTCAAATGCTTCCGAGTTCAAGAAAGGGCTTACGGAGGCTCAGATCAATTCTCCTGAATTCGATCCTGATGAGTTTGCACCTGCACCTGAGGTTGCAAATATCAATAGCGAAAATGAAAGCATGGAAAATAATAGAAATGCACTTGTATTCGCGTTTGTAGTAGCTTTGTTTGCATTGATTATCGGACTTGTCGGCTGGGGAGTTTCAGCTTCTATAGCTGCTTATGCGGAAAAGGCTGAACAAAAAGAAGTTCTTTCCGTATTTACCGGTTGCGACAGAATCGAAGAGTATAAAGCAGATAAAGAAGGTTTTAAGGTCTATGCCGTATTCTTCAAAGAAAAAATGGCTGGCTTCTGCGTGTCGGGCACAGCTGATGGCTTTGGCGGTAAGATAGACTATCTTGTTGCATTTAATTCAGAAAATAAGATAAGCAAGATCAAGATTGTAGAACACAATGAATCTAAGGGCCTTGGCTCAAAAATTGAGGGCGACGGCTTCCTTTCTCAGTTTTATGGACTGCTTATCGGAAATATCAGCGAAAACTATGATCTGATTTCAGGAGCTACAACTTCTTCAAAGGCTGTCGGCGAAAGTATTCGCGCAGTCCTTGGTCTTGGCCTCAGTTCTGACTCAATTGCAAAGGAACTTGGTTATGAAACTATAACTGAGGAGGAAATTGAGGAAGAGATCAAAAAGGAAGAAGAAAATAAAAAGGATCCTTCCAAGGATACAACAAGCGATACGACCGGATCTTCAAGACCCGGTGTCGGAGATTTCCAGGGAGGCTCTAACGCCAATAGCGGAGACGGTGATATAGATATTGACGGTACTGACGATACAACTGTATACGACACAGAAACAACCGAAAATGATGAAGAAACAACCGCTCCTGAGGAAACAACAGGTGCTACTGAGGATACTACAGCAAAACCTGAAGAAACAACAGGTGTTTCCGAAGATACAACTATCCCTGAAGAGGATACAACTGTTGCCGATGAAACAACTGCTGAGGACACAACCGTAGAAGATACAACATCAGAAACTACAGCAGATACTACTGCGGCATCAGCTGAAAATACAACTGATGCCCAGCCTGCCGCAGCAGATGAAAATGATAACTGAGGAGGTCGGATATGCTTATTAAAACAAGACTTAAAAGCTCAACAGAGCTCTCCTCATATAAAATGCTCACGGTTTGCCCCCTTATGGTTGTTACAACTACTGCTTCCAGAGCATTTTCAATGGCACTTATCTTTGCTGTAACACTTCTTATGGCACAGGTTATAGTTGCTGCCGTTAAGAAAGCGATCCCTATAAAACTCAGATCACTTTTCTTTATCACCGTAACTGCATTCTGCGCGTCCCTTGTTGAGTTGCTCACATGGTATATCGTACCTGCAGTTGCAGATTCACTTGGAATTTATCTTCCCATTCTTGCTGTCAGCTGTATAATTCTGGTTAGACTTGAATCCACAAAGGCTGACAATGCCGGAGGCAGAGCAATTGTTGACAGCCTCGTAACCAGTGGACAGATGGTTGTTGCAATGCTTATGGCAGCGTTCCCGAGAGAGCTTTTCGGTATCGGTAAGCTGTTTTCCGATGTTAACGGAAACGGTGGAATCACTGTGTTTAAGAATGCTCCCATGCCCATACTCAATAATTTGATCGGTATTCTTCTGCTTGCAGGAATCGGTGCCGCTGTCGCAAAGTATATTGTGCGCAGAAAGAAAATAGCAGCTCGTGCTGTAAATGAAATTGACTAAGGAGGATAATATGGAAGCTATATTGGTAGTTCTTGCGGCAATTCTTGTCGATAACTTACTTCTCACAAAGCTTTTCGGTGTTGAATCCTTCTTTACAGCAACCGAGAAGACATCCGGCTCCGCCATTTACGGTGGTCTTGTGACTGGTGTTACTATAATTGCAGGTACTGCATCTCTTGCACTTTATAGATTTGTATTTGAACCTCTTAACATAACGTTTCTCGTCACATTTACTTCTGTTATCATTATCACAGCTGTAATTTGTCTTGTTCAGCTTGTTTCGTCTAAGATATCCGGAATTGCACATTCTGTGGTAGAGGCAAATCTTCCTGTTATCACAAGTAATTGCGTGGTTCTTGGATCTATACTTCTTTGCATAGAAAACAAACTGTCCTTCGGTATGTCAGTCCTTTTCCTGTTAAGCTCAGGTATTGGATTTACTTTCGTTATGTTGGTGTTTTCAAGCATACAGAAGAAATTTGAGGATTCCGATATTTCTGAGAGTTTCAGAGGTATTCCCATCCTGCTTCTTTCATGTGCTTTGGCGGCAATGGCCTTTTCGGGCTTTTACGGCCTCAGTTTTTGAGAGGTGAATCATGGTTTTCGGAATAGTTGTTGCTGTTGCTATACTGTGTGTGATCGCTCTTATTGCAGCGATTTTGCAAAATGCAGAGTATAGCGGCGAAAGAATAACAAATGAGTTGAAAAGAGAAAAGATTCTTGATTGCCTTCCCGGAGATAACTGCGGTGTATGCGGCAGGGGAGATTGTGCTTCTCTTGCACTCGATATTGTCAACGGAAAAGCATCTCCGTCAGCCTGTACTCCCGGTGGCGCTTCAACGGCGCAAAAGATCGGCGTTATAATGGGAAATGAGGAGAGAACCGTTAAAATGCGCGCTCAGGTAATGTGCTCAGGTACTGACTCTACTACCCGTAAAAAATATATTTATGATGACGGTGCCAATGATTGCCTTGCCGAAATGAAGCTTGGCGGAGGATATAAAGGATGCCGATATGCATGCGTCGGTCTTGGAAACTGTACAAAGGTTTGTCCCTTTGGTGCTATCAGTATAAAGAACGGAACGGCAGTAGTAGA
Organism: Candidatus Avispirillum sp.; assembly: GCA_045636685.1. Lineage (GTDB taxonomy): Bacteria > Bacillota > Clostridia > Oscillospirales > CAG-272 > Avispirillum. The sequence goes on from JAZTXZ010000029.1 coordinate 25,164, forward strand.
TTATAGACTTTGTGCGGGTTGCGGAAGCTGTGTCAACGCTTGTCCTAAGCATATTATAAAGCTCATTCCCTATGATACATATTACTGGGTTGGCTGTGCTTCAAAGGATACTGCAGCTAAGGAAAGATACAATTGCCGTGTTGGCTGTACAGGATGCGGCGTATGCCAGAAGGTATGTCCTGAAAACGGAATTGAGATCCAGGGAAATATCGCAACCATCAATTATGATAAGTGTACGGGATGCGGTATGTGCTTCTCCGTATGCCCCGAGGGTGTAATCTGGCGCTCCGATATTGTTGGAGCTGACGGACTCATCTTCACAAAGGGCGATAAGAAAATATAAGAAAAAGGACTGTTGTTATTTGCAACAGTCCTTTTGTATTATCTAAAAAATTAAGGCTGATGCAATTTTTGCATCAG
>JAZTXZ010000030.1:0-3075 GCA_045636685.1 Candidatus Avispirillum sp.
CGTTATCGAGGATTCGCTGAACTAAAGCCTCCACTTCTCATCGCGAATATGAAGATATACGAGGGCAGAGATAACGTGATTCGCTCGGCATTCACAAGTGAATGCCCGAGTATATCAAAGATTCGAGGTGTGAAGGGGAGGCTCTGCGTTTCGATCGCGCCTATCAAATTTCAGTTTGAACCTCCCCGATAAACCAGAATTTAAAGATTGAAAATCAAAGAAAATACCCAATACGGATTTTTCGTAGCCGGTTTATTTATTATTTAACAACAATTACCTTGATCTCTTTGTTTCTCTCCCTACAATTATCAATAACAAACCTCGTTCCCTTAGACTCTCCATCCCAAAAAGCAATGACCATATCTGCGTAATCAATTATCTGCAAATTTCGTTTCAACGGCGCACCTTTTTTATATTTTTCATATTCGGGCAGAAATTCCGTTAGCTTCAATCCCCATTTTATCGCAAATTCCCTCGCACATTTATCTACACCCTTTGCCCCTCCCGAAACTATTTCCGTTACAATATCGGGAATATACTTCTCAATATCATCAATTTCAAGCCCTCTTGATCCTATTATTGCTACTTTCATAAGCTGTATTCTCCTTTTATAGGCGATGTGTAGCCTAATAGTATCATGTATCGCCTATAAATTGCAACATATTTGGTTATTCTTTTTGTAGTAAATACAAGGAGAAAACCAATGGATACCTTAACAGCTATAAAAAATCGCATACTACAGCTTTGCGGCGAGAGAGATATTTCGGTAAATAAATTATCAACATTGTGCGGTCTTTCTCCCTCTTCTCTCAAAAGCATTCTATACGGAAGAAGTCAGAATCCTAAAATATTGACTATTAAGATCATTTGCGACGGTCTTGATATTACTCTCGCTGAGTTTTTTGATACAAAGGAATTCAACGAGTTGGAGCAAGAAATTAAATAAAAATCATCAAAATACTATGCAAGTGCATCAAACGCGCCTGCATAGTCTTTTTGTTTCTTTTTGAAGTTTTTGGGGGATGAGGAAGAAAAAACGATTCAGTATCGTTTTTTCGACGAAATAACTAAAACAAGGAGAATATCGAGGTGAGTGTATCGAACCGTCCTTAAAGTTTAGTCTATACTTGGGACTTTGCTTTTGCAAAGTCTGAGCGGGCAAGATATCCTATAATTATTGGTTTCTTTATGCCCGCGTATCGACTATGTTTTAGGAAGGGAGGAAACTTTTTTCCAAAAAAGTTTCCGCAAATACCAATAAAAAAAGACCGCGGTCGCGGTCTTTTTTTTATTTGATTACATTTCAACCTTATATGTGAGCTTGCGTGCTCTGTGGTCGTCCTTGGAGATTGCAAACTTTGTTGTCTTGCCATCACATGTGCAGAAGTCAACTGCCTGGCCGTCAAGAGTAACAGACTTTGCAACGCCGTTGATAACAACGTCAAAGCTTGTAACGTCGCCCATACCGAAGATATCGGGATCGGAAAGGAGGCTGTCAGCAGTCTTCTCGCGACCCTCGTAGCTACCCTCACGCATATTAACTGTGAGCTCGAATGCCTTATCGTCGCCGCAGAGCTCGATGAGAGTCTTAGCTACCTTACCGTTCTCATAATCGTATGTATAACCGTCATCCTCGTAGAGAGTGAAGGAGCCGCAGCCGCCGGGATATACGTTGATATGATAGTTCTCGGGAATGCACTTCTCGATGTACTTCTGGTAATCCTGAGTGCAGAATACGCTGCCTGCCTTAACAAGCATAGCACCGCCCTTGCCTGCGGGAACCTTATACTCGATAGTCTGGCCGCCCTCGTAAACGTCGCCTGTGAAGTAGTCAACCCACTTGCCCTCGGGAAGTGTTACCTTCATATCGAATACTGCAACGAGGAAGCTGTCACCGAACATATACTCGTTTGTGATATAATCGTATTCAGCCTTATCGGGCCACATGAGAGAGAGTGCACGAGTCATAGGAAGTGCTGTCTCGTTTGCCTTGTGAGCCATGGAGTAGATGTAGGGGAAGAGGCTGTTTCTCATGTGAGAGTACTCGCGAATTGCATCGCAAAGCTCGTCGCGGAGGAACCAGGGCTGGTTCCATGTTCTCCAGCCGAGCTGCTGTGTCCAGGGAGTGAGGAAGCCGTAGTGGATACCCTCAAGGCTTGTTGCCTCCATGTCACATGTTGCGTTGGAGTGACCGGAAAGACCGAAGTTGAGCATTGCTACAACTGTATCGTATCCGCCGCCTGTATCGCCTGCCCAGGAGGAAGCATAACGCTGTGTACCTGCGTATACGCAAGGTGTATAAACAACGGCACGGCGACCTGTATGATCGGAGAAGCCCTCCTGCATCTGCTTAACGTAGATTACGGGATATACGTTATGTACCTCATCGTCGAAGTACTTACCTGCCCAGAGTCTGTCGGGATGGTCGTTTACCTGGAAAGCGCCGTCAAGCTTGAAGCTGGATGCGCCGTTGTCGCAGAACTTCTTGAGGTGGTCGAACCAAGGAATGTCCTTCTTTGTAAGGCCGTCCATATACATGGGGCAAGCGAAGTGGGGGTCAAGGATGGATGCGCCCTCGTATGTATACTCCTTACCGAACTCCTTAGCTCTTTCGCCGCACTGACGCTCCTCTTCCCAGAGAAGGTCGTAGTTCTGGCAGAGCCAGAGAGAAAGCTTGAAGCCCATCTCACGGAGAGCATAGAAGAATGTCTCGGGACCGGACTGGTTGTCGGGAAGCCAACCGGGGATATAGAAGCGCTCTTCATCCCACTTCTTATCGATAGATGTGTCGTAATGCTTTGTCATCCACTGGGGCTCAAGACCTACCATATCGCAGGAGATGTCCTCGCGGCGGAAGTTAAGGCAATCGAAGAGCATTTCTCTTGCGTTTGTCTGCTCGTTGAGAACGCATGTGTAACCGTATGCGAACTTAGGAAGAAGGATAGGTGTACCGGAGATCTTACCGTTGAGAGCAAGAACGTCCTTAACGTCAAAGCTCTTTGCAACGTAGAGGTAGAAGTCTACCTGACCCTTATGAGCCGCAACTGTGATAAGGTTCTTATCAGCCTTGCCGCA
>JAZTXZ010000031.1:0-21697 GCA_045636685.1 Candidatus Avispirillum sp.
TAGTTTCTTCTCTTATAGAACATACCAAGATCTACGCCGAGAAGAGATGAGAAATACATACTTCTGGACATGGCGCCCTCGTCAGGAGAGATGAACGCGATATCATCCTTGCCGAGAGAAATATCGGGATACTCATTGATAAGCGCCTTGAGCATCTGATAGGAAGGACGGATATTATCAAATCCGCTAAGGGGAATTGCATTCTGAACTCTGGGGTCGTGAGCATCAAAAGTAATGATGTTGGAAACACCCATCTGAACGAGCTCCTGAAGCGCCATTGCGCAGTCAAGAGATTCTCTGGAGCTTCTCTTATGCTGTCTGCCCTCATACAGCATGGGCATGATAACAGAAATTCTTGAAGCCTTACCTTCAATTGCCGCAATTACTCTCTTAAGATCAGCAAAGTGATCATCGGGACTCATGGGCACCATTCTGCCATACATCTTGTATTCCTGACCGTAATTGAAGCAGTCGGAAATAATATAAATATCGTGGCCTCGTGCAGACTCCTTAAGCAGCGCCTTAGCCTCTCCGCTTGAGAAACGGGGGCAATCAACGTGCATAATGAAATCCTTATCGTCATCATGGCGTCTCCACTCCTTGAGATAGTTATCGACTACATCGACAAATTTCTCACAGCCTCTCATAGCTATAATGCCAAGTTCTCCGTACAAGCTCTCCATTGTAACCTCCGAATGTTTTATTTATGTAATGAAAATACAATGACAAACAATTATATCACAAAAAAGTACATTTATAAACAAATTTTTTAACATTTTTCAGAAAAAAGTTGTTTTTAGCACCTTGCACAACTCACTATTAAATGAGAGACAAGGTTTTCAGCACAAATACACCCGCAAAAACGGTAAATACACATATCATTGTGGTAAAAAGAAGTATCTGTGATGCAAGATCAGAATCATTATTCATGTTTCTCGCCATAATATAGCTGCTAACCGCAGAAGGAGCCGCAAACAGAATAAATACTGTTCCGAGAGACTCGTTTCTGAAGCCCAAAAGCGCCGCAACGGTTACGCATATGAGAGGAATAATGACAAGCTTTAAAGCAGTTGCAACTGCTGCTGTTACCGCTCTGCCTTTTATTGCAGAAAGCTTAAAGTTTGCTCCAAGGCAAATAAGTGAAAGGGGTGTTGTCATCGCGCTGATATAATCAAGACTTCTGTTGGCAAAGGTTGGAAACTCTATTTCAAAATAAAGCACCGGCAACGCAAGAAACACAGCGATGATCAAAGGATTTGTTACAATATTCAGAAACAGCTTTTTCAGCGTACCGCTCACACTCATCCTTTTTTCTCCGTTTGCAAAAACAGAAAGAACAATAACAGAATAAGTATTGAACATGATAATAACAAACGGCATCACAAGTGCGATAGCCGTACCGCCCGCATCTCCGAACATGCTGATTGCAAGAGGAATTCCGAGAACTGCAAAATTTGATCTTGATGCCCCCTGAGCAAAAGCGCCTCTGTATTCCTTTTTAACAAAGACAAATGCAATGAGGGAAACAAGCAAAAACACAGATGTAACAGCACAGATACAGAAAACAATAAGCTTCATATCACTGCCCGAAAGCTTCTCTGCCCCTGCAACCTCAAGAAACAGCATTACAGGAAGAGCTACCTTAAACACAATCTTCTCAGCAGGTTCAATGAAGCTCTCGCCGATAAATCCTGTTCTACCGAGGACAAATCCTAAAATTACGATAATAAATACAGGCAGTATTACATTTACACTGTATATAAAATTATCAAGCATTTTTATTTTATAAGCTCAACAAATCGAGCATATGCCTCGTCCCATCCGTCCGCAAGAGCAGTTTCAGGAACATAAGTCTTAGTATCAAAAGAATTTCTAACGACCTCGCGGGCTTCCTCAACGCCGGAAATCTCGCCTGCAGCAACTGCCTGTGCGAGGATATTACCGATAGCTGTTGCTTCTACGGGGCCTGCAACTACTGTTCTGCCTGTACCGTTAGCTGTAAAGCGGCAAAGAAGCTCGTCCTTTGTACCTCCGCCCACAATATTGATAGTGTTGTACTTCTTTCCGGTAAGCTCCTCAAGCTTTTCAGCAGTCCAGCGGTAGCGGAGAGCGAGAGACTCGAAAATAGCACGGACAACCGCGCCCATAGTTTCGGGGATATTCTGACCTGTCTTCTTACAGTACTCACGGATCTTTCCGGGCATATCGCCTGCCTCATTGAACATAGGATCATCGGGATTGATGATGGAAGCAAAGGGCTCGGACTTGAGAGCCGCATCGGACATTTCATCGAAGGAATAGTTAAGTCCTTCTCTCTTCCACTGACGGCGGGACTCCTGAATGAGCCAGAGGCCCATGATATTCTTCATGATATTGATCTTACCGAAGGTACCGCCCTCGTTTGTAAAGCTGTACTTTCTTGTAATATCATTGATAACAGGTGTATCGGACTCGATACCCATAAGAGACCATGTGCCGCTGGAGATAAAGAGGAATCCGTCATCTGTCGCGGGAACTGCAGCGATAGCACTTGATGTATCGTGGCTTCCTACGTTTACAACAACAGCACCGCTGTGGCCTGTTTCCTCGTCGATCTTCTTTGTGAGCTTACCGAGAACGTTACCGGGCATTACAACGGGAGCAAACAACTCTTCCTCAATATCAAACTCACGGAACAGTTCCTTAGAAAATTCGCGTTTTTCTGCATCCATAAGAGCAGTAGTGGAAGCTATGGTGTATTCGGATGCGCACTTACCTGTAAGAAGATAACCGAGAAGGTCGGGGGTAAGGAGAAGTTTGTCCGCATTTTCGGGAAGCCAGGGACGACGCTCAATATCGTCAGCTATCTGGAAAATAGTATTGAAGCTCATAGACTCAATGCCTGTGATCTTATAAAGAGCAGAGTAAGGAACACGGGAATATACTTTGTCCATCATTGGAGTTGTTCTGTGATCTCTGTACTGATAGGAGGGCGCCATCATAGCACCTGTTGAATCTATGTAAGCGTAGTCAACGCCCCATGTGTCGATACCGATGGTGTCAACACCCTCACCGAGAGAGCACTTGAGGATAGCCGCCTTGATCTCATAAAGAAGACGAAGAGTATCCCAAAAGAAGCCGGACTCGGTTACAACAGGGTCGTTGGAAAAGCGATGCACCTCTTCGAGAGTGAGCTTTCCGTTTTCAATTTTACCGAGAATACCTCTTCCGCTGGAAGCACCAAGGTCTATTGCAAGATATTTTTTCATAAAATTCTCCATTAAAAATAATTATACAAATGAATTATACCATCAAATAATTCTTATTTCAATATTTCAACAAAAAAATACTGCCCTTCACAGGGCAGTATTTTTACTTAATGTCTCTTTTTTAACCTAAAGAAAAGTCGCGCAAGCGCTTTTCCGTTAAAAGGAACAAGGGGATAGAGATAATCACGTTTTCCGTTAACTGTTTTATTCGTCGCAACAAGAACAAAAGTTATCAATATACCGGAAAGAAGCCCATAAATACCAAAAAGCGCCGTAAGAAGCAAGGTCAGCATTCGCATATACTTGAACGCATATCCCAGCTCATATGAGGACTGCGTAAAGTTAGTAATAGCAACAAAGGCCATATAAAGAATTACATCGGGGCAAAGCCAGCCCACCTGCACTGCAAAGTCTCCGAGAAGAAGGCCTCCCACAACCGACAACGAATTGGAAAGAGTGCTTGGGGTATTCAAAGAAGCAAGCTTAAGACCGTCAAGAACAAATTCTGTCAAAAAAAGCTGTACTATAATAGGCAGTTGTCCCGGTTCCTTTGGAATTATAAATCCCATCCATTCGGGAAGAACACTTTCATATGACAAAAGGAGATACCACACAGGCGTCAACAACATTGTAAGCCAAAATACTATATGGCGTATTATTCTGAGATAGGTTCCTGTGAGAGGCGGAAAATAGTAGTCATCAGTCTCTTGCAAAAAATCAAATATCGAAGTAGGAAAAATCATTGCCTCAGGGCTGTTATCACATATAAGGACAACGCCTCCCTCAAGTATTGTAGCAGCTACGGCATCAGGTCTTTCAGTAGTTCTTACCTTTGGAAACGGATTGTACCAACTCTGTTTTATAAGAGTTTCAGCAACACTTCTGTGTCCCATAACAAGTGAATCGCATTCCATTCCCGATATCTTTTCCGTCAGCTCCTTTACATATTCCCCGTCAGCCACCCCGTCAATATAGCATAGTGCCATATCTGTTCTCGTTTGTGTTCCTGCTGTCAGATATTTCACGGTAAATTTCGGATCTCTGATACGCCGTCTTATCATAGCCGTGTTGAATATCATAGTTTCAACAAATCCGTCACGGCTGCCGCGCATAACTCTATCATTTTCCGGTTCGGTAGTTGTGCGTGCAGGATAAGTTCGCATATCAATGATGAGAGCATTGGTACCAAATCCTTCGGAAAGAAAAGCCGTACAACCGGAAAGTACTGCTACAACCAAAGCGTCGATGCTGTTTTGCACATCAACCTCAACGGCAGGCAGAGACGTATCCGAGAATTTTTTTGCGCTATTCTCTTCACCATTACCGAAATCCTTAACCGACAAAAGATGCATCATCAACTTTTGCATTGACTCTGCTTTTATAAAGCCATCCACATAATACATAACACATTGTGTATTATTCAGATTCAGCGTTCTTTTTATTAAGTCAAAATTTTCGTCGCATCGAAGTATTTTGTCCATCTGTGCTACATTAGTGTTAAAATCAGCACAAAGAATATCTTTATTATCCATTACTGTCCACCTTTCAAAGGTTTTACAGTTATTATTTACAAAACAGTTTTAAATATGTGAAATTTCATATAAAGGAAAAAGGGAGAAGGTGGCTTCTCCCTAAACATTTTTAATACTGTATGCACTATATTACGCAAATTATCGAGTTTAACAAATGTTCTTGTCTTATATCGAAAAATGTACTCAACCGTTTCCGGTAACTTTATCAATATCATCTATTTTTCCGATAACACTGACAACATCCCCAACCGCAAAAGGCGTCGTGGGTACAGGAGGCAATACAAATGCTCCTTCGGAAGTACAGACAGAAACAACTGTGAGATTATATTTTCTTCTAACATCAAGCTCCATAAGGTTTTTGCCGATCCATTTTTTCGGGACATTAACCTCGGCCATTGCATACTCTCCATGGAGTTCAAAATAATCTACCACATTTTTACGCACAAGCATATCTGCGAGTTTTTCACCCATATCAAGCTCGGGAATCACTACTGTATCAGCTCCAAGCTTTTCAAGAACTCTTTTATGTCGCAGATTACCTGCTCTTGCTATTACCTCTTTAACACCGAGCTCCTTGAGAATAACAGTTACAAGGACACTATCATTAAGATTTTCATAAAAACAGTTTATGCAACAGTCATAATTACGCACGCCACAATCGCGGAGCACATTTTCATTGGTCGGATCACCGATAACAGCATCTGTAACCCTATCAGCAAGAAGATTCACCTTTTGCGCATCTTCATCTATAACCATAACCTGACAGCCGGATTCCGCAAGTCTTACGGCAAGAGTACGTCCAAAACTACCAAGACCTATAATACAAAAACTCTTCATATCTCTGTTCCTATCAGCCGACCATTACACTGGCTTCGGCATTATTAAATTCTTTTTTGCTTTCGGAAAGTCGCGCCATTACTGCATATGAAACCGTAAGTATGCCAACTCTTCCAAAGTACATCATGAATATGACCGCAATCTTTCCGGCAAGGTTCAGGCTACCCGTTAACGAAAGAGTCACACCAACAGTACCGGTTGCAGAAAAAGCTTCAAACATAGCATCCATAGTTCCCGCTCCACCGCTCATTATAATCACAGCACCAATTATCGTAACTGCAAACTGTAAAACAACGATTGCAAGTGCGCGAAGGACGTTATTGTCCGATATCTTTCTGCGGAACATCACAACACCGCTTCTGCCCGCAAGAACATTGAGTATGGTCATAAATACTATCGCAAAAGTACCGACCTTAACACCGCCTGCAGTTGAACCGGAACAGCCGCCTATAAACATGAGAAAAATAAATATAAGCTTGGTTACGGGAGTCATACCGCAAAGATCCACAGTATTGAATCCTGCAGTTCTTGCAGTAACGGACTGGAAAACCGAAGCAAGTATTTTGTCAACAAAAGACATATTCCCGATAGTATCCTGATTTCTCCATTCAAGAAGCGCGAATACCAACGCACCTCCCAAAAGAAGAACACCTGTAGTAATAAGAACTATCCTGGTATATACAGAAAGACGTTTTTTAGATGTTACCAATTTAAAAAGATCGTCCCATACAACAAATCCGATTCCGCCTATCACTATAAGCATTATTATTGTAATATTAATGACAGGATCAGAATACTGACTCGTAAGACTGGAAAAAGCACCGTAATCTTTGCCCATAAGATCAAATCCCGCATTGCAAAAAGCAGATATGGATGTAAACACAGACTTCCATATTCCCCTGCCAAGCCCGAACAATGGAATAAACCTTGTGGAAAGCACAAGAGCACCTACAGCTTCGAAAATAAAAGTTCCTATTATAACTTTTTTTATAAGTTTAACTATTCCTCCATAGGAAGAAAGGTTAAAGGACTGTGCAACAAGCCGTCGTTCTTTTGGAGATATTCTGCGTTTTATCAGCAACGATAACATCATGGCAACGGTCATGAAACCAAGTCCACCTATCTGTATAAGGCAGATAATAACAGCTTCTCCGAAGCCGCTCCAGTTTGATGCTGTATCAACAAGTATGAGTCCCGTAACACAGGAAGCACTTGTTGCAGTAAACAAGCAGGTTAAAAAACCTTCACTTTGACCATCCTCAGATGAAATCGGCAGCATGAGCAGCAGAGCACCAAAAAGAACAAGCAAAGCAAACCCTACCGCAATTACTGCCGACGGTCCAAGCTTCCTTTTTTTCAAATCAATTCTTTTCAAATCAGACCTCAATAATATCGAATGCTCGCAACCACTTTGCCAAGAATCTTAACATGATCAGTATAAATAGGTTCGTATTCGTCATTCTCAGGCTGGAGACGGAATCTGTCCCCCTCAGCATAAAAAGTTTTAACAGTTGCCTCATCATCTATAAGCGCGACCACTATCTCTCCGCTATACGCAATATCGGTTTTTTCGACTATAGCGTAATCCCCATCCATGATGCCTGCATTGATCATACTTCTGCCCTTAACCTTGAGGGCAAACAAGGATGAAGCGGAAAACCTTCTCTTATCGGGAGAAAATGTAACAAATCCGTCATTTTCCTCATAAGCAAGAATAGGCGCACCGGCAGTTACTCTACCTATTACGGGAACACGGTATATAGGAGAATCCTGTACGGGCCTCAGCGATCTGCTCTTAGCAGCATCCTTTCTAAGATATCCCTTTTCACAAAGCTTTTCTATATAGTTATAAACCGTTGCAGTGCTTCCAATTCCCAGCGCCTTCTGAATATCTCGAACACTGGGAGAATAACCGGTTTCCTCAAACTGCCTGTTTATATAATCAAACATTGCTTTTTCTTTATCATTAAGAATTGCCATGGCTCCTCCTTAAACAAATGTTTTAATAATTATAACAAACTAATACATAAAAGTAAATAAGAACAGCAATTTTTTGCAGCACAAACAAATATCAAATTTCATTTTTACACAAATATTTATAATAAACTATTGCAAAATAAACTAAGTAATGATAATATATTACTTAGCAAAATATGTATATTCATTTTGTAAATCTTTCAAAGGAGATACTAACCATGACAAACAACAAGTATGTTCTTTCCTGGATCGAAGAGATGGCTGCCATCACAAAGCCTGACAAGATCGTTTGGATCGACGGCACTGAAGAACAGGCAGAAGCTCTTCGCGCTGAGGCTTGCTCCACCGGTGAGATTCAGAAGCTCAACGAGGAGATCCTCCCCAACTGCTACCTCCACCGCACCGCTGTAAATGACGTTGCTCGTGTTGAGGGCAGAACTTACATCTGCACACCTACAAAGGAAGAGGCTGGTAACATCAACAACTGGATGGATCCCGCTGAAATGTACGCTAAGCTCTATAAGCTCTACACAGGTGCTATGCAGGGCAGAACAATGTACGTAATCCCCTACTCCATGGGTGTTGTAGGTTCCGACTTCGCTAAGTACGGTATTGAGCTTACAGACTCTATCTACGTTGTACTCAACATGCTTATCATGACACGTGTTGGCACAAACGTTCTCGAGGCTCTCGGCGACAGCCCTGACTACATCAAGGGTCTCCACGCTAAGGCTGATATCGACGAAGAAAACCGTTACATCGTTCACTTCCCCCAGGATAACACAATCATGTCCGTTAACTCCGGTTACGGCGGAAACGTTCTTCTCGGTAAGAAGTGCTTCGCTCTCCGTATCGCTTCCTACCTCGGCCGTAAGGAAGGCTGGATGGCTGAGCACATGCTCATCCTCGGTCTTGAAAATCCCGAAGCCGAGATCAAGTATATTTCTGCTGCATTCCCCTCCGCTTGCGGTAAGACAAACCTCGCAATGCTTATTCCTCCCGAACTCTTCAAGAAGGAAGGTTATAAGGTATGGTGCGTAGGTGACGATATCGCTTGGCTCAGAGTCGGTGCTGACGGTAAACTTTGGGCTGTTAACCCCGAAAAGGGTTTCTTCGGTGTTGCTCCCGGTACAAACGTTAAGTCCAACCCCAATGCTCTTGCAACAACAATGAAAGAAACTATCTTCACAAACGTTGTTCACGATCTTGACAACAACACAGTTTGGTGGGAAGGCCTCAACGACAATCCTCCCGCAAACGCTATCGACTGGAGAGGCAATCCCTGGGATATCTCCAAGTACGACAAGGCAAACAAGGCTGCAACAGCTGGTGCTCATCCTAACTCCAGATTCACAGCTCTTGCTAAGAACTGCCCCTGCATCTCCTCTGAGTTCGACAGCCTCGCTGGTGTTCCCATCTCCGCTATCGTATTCGGTGGTAGAAGAGCAAAGACTGCTCCCCTTGTATACCAGTCCTTCAACTGGCAGCACGGTGCATTCGTTGGTTCTATCATGGCATCCGAGACAACTGCAGCTGCAGCAGGCGCTGTCGGCGTAGTTCGTCGTGACCCCATGGCTATGCGTCCCTTCGTTGGCTACAACATGGGTGACTACTTCAAGCACTGGGTAGAAATGGGCAAGGTTATCCCCAACGCTCCCAAGATCTTCCACGTTAACTGGTTCCGTACAGACGACGAAGGCCACTTCATTTGGCCCGGATTCGGCGACAACATGAGAGTTCTTAACTGGATCATTGACCGTTGCGAGGACAAGGTTGACGCTGTTGAGACTGCTATTGGCTATGTTCCCAAGGCTGAAGACATCAACATCGAAGGTCTTGATATCTCTATCGATACTATCCGTGTCCTCCTTACAGTAGAGGTTGAGTCCTGGAAGGAAGACGTTGAGAACATCAAGGAGTTCTACGCTCTCGTTGGCGACCACGTTCCCGCTGAGATGTACGAAGAACTTGCTGCTCTCGAGGCAAGACTCGGCTAATATCTTCATTAACAAACAAAAAACGCCTTTACAGGCGTTTTTTTGTTTTATTAATAATATGCTTTAACTGTGACTATTTCAAACGGACGCATCTGTTTTGTGAAAACATTTCCGCCTTTCATCTCGCCTATTGGTTCTTCTAGCATGTTGGTATAGACATAACTCTTCACGCTGTCATGAAGCCTTATCTCACAATTAGTGCGAGTGCCCTCTGCTTCGTAAAAGCGAACAATATAGGCATATTCTTCATCCTCACAGGGCTTTACACACTCAACGATTATATTGGGTTTATCTATCGTTACCGGCGTTTTTACCCTAAAGTCACCATCGGATACTAAATGAGGAACATTAAGCATATATGAAGGATGAATTACAGCCTCAGCACCGAACGCACAGTTATGGGGCATAAAGGAATAAACAACGTGATGCCCCCCCTTATCACCTTTAATATCAGGATGCACCCCTCCCTTATGAAGGGACAAATGCAATTGTGAGCCTTTTTGCGAAATTCCGTATTTGCAATCATTCATCAAAACAATACCGTAATTTGGCTCGGAAATATCTGTGTATTTATGATTAGATACTTCAAATTTCGCCTGCTCAATAGAATTATTTCTTGTAGTAGGGCGTTTGCAATATCCGAATTGGATCTCGTTTCTTGCAAAATCTTCATAGACATTTGTTTCAAATGCAACCTTCAAAAACCTATGGTCGTCATGCCAATCCATATAGGTATCAAATCGCACCTCAGGTGAATCTGCAAAAAATATCATATCCTGGATAACATTAGATTTTGCGCTGATTCTGTATCTGCTTCTGATAATAAAAGCAACCCCACCACAGGAGATCACTTCTCTGTCAATAAGTGTTGCGCAAGGGGTGAATTTCATTTCAAGATCAGGATCAATATCCCAGTTATCCCAATTTACGGGAACGTCCTCTGCCATAAGGAATGTGTTCAGCGAAAGGCCTTCTACCAATTCTCTATCTGCAGACAAGTCAATAAATGAAGAAATAAAACCGTTATCATCAAATTCAACCATTGCAAAAGGAGTCACAAGTTTACCGTCAACGAAAGAAAAAGGCTCGGTATTACTTGTTCTACCTTTGCCGTAATTCAGCTGAACTGAAGAAAAAGCAGGAACTCTTACCCCTCCTATAATACGCTTTTCTTTACCGCTTATGTCCGTATAAGTCTGCTGAAAAACATTTTCGATAGATCTTCCGTTATTATCCATAACAACTACATCTCTTCTGTCAAAAGAAAGTGTATTGATAACCGAGATACATTCCCCGCTTCCGTTTATAATATTCGCTATCTGTTCATTCACGCGTATAAGAAGCTCTCGCATCTGAGCTTTACATTCCTCGTGCGCACGATTGATACAGGTTCCGGGAAGAATATCGTGAAACTGGTTTATAAGAAGTGTCTCATACAGCTTATTTGTTTCTTCGGTGCTGCATATAACTTTCCTTTTAAGGCAATCAGCAACAGTTAGAAACTCCAGATTTCTTAATGCAAACTCTGCTTTTCTGTTGTTGCGCTTTATTTCATGCTGATTTGTAAGAGTACCGCGGTGAAGCTCAAGATAAAGCTCTCCCCGATAGGTATTTGGTTCAACACATGTATCTTGAAGTTCCTTCATAAAATCACTTACGGTAGTATAGTGTGTTTTCGGAACATCACACAGATCCCTGCAACGTCGGGCGATCTCAAGCATTTCAAACTGAGGGCCGCCACCTCCGTCACCGTATCCGTATGCCATCAAACGTTTATTGGTAACTGTTGGCTGGTCCTGATCATGATTATCACTAACAATACATTCGCGCAGTTCCTTGACATCAGGCCATGATTGAATAGTGTTAAAGTGCGAAAACACCTTAGTCCCATCTATTCCCTGCCAATAAAATGTGTTATATGGGAATTTATTGGTATCATTCCAGGATATTTTTGTCGTCAAAAAGTAATCAACACCGCAACCTTTCATGATCTGAGGTATTGATGCGGAGTATCCGAATGTATCCGGCAGCCAAAAGACATCCGAAAGGAAATTGAAATGTTTTTTCGTGAATCTCTGTCCCCACAAAAACTGACGTATCATTGATTCGCCTGATGTAATATTACAGTCACATTCCACCCAAACGGCACCGTTAGGTTCATACCTTCCCTTTTCAACCATATCCTGAATACGTGAAAACAGCTCAGGATAATGCTTTCTCATCATATCACTGTGACACGCAGAACTTTGGACAAACAAATGCTCGGGATATTGCTCCATCAAACTTAACTGATTACTGAAAGTACGGGCACATTTTTTCACAGTTTCATCAACATGCCAAAGCCAGGCAGTGTCCATATGAGAATGACCGATCAACCCAACCTCAGGTGAAGCATCGCCGTTTTTATAATTCAACACACTTTTCAAAGAAGGATGCGCCGCTTTGATAGCGCTGAAAAATTCCTCTTCGGAAACATCTTCCGGAGAATAATAAAGAAGTTTATGTGCTTCCGCAAGGGCATTATAAGCATTTGCTTTCATAAAGCTGCTCTCGGGCAATTGTTCTGCCAACTGAGTTACAGTTTTAAGATCAAAATAAAAGTCGTTTATACACTGGTTCTTTACGCATATATCAAGACTTTGGAAAGAAAAATCATAATTGTTGATCTGAGGCATATCCTTTGAGAATGGGTTAGTACCGTAGCAGGCATGACCTGCGTAATACTCAACCGCAATTTGTATTTTCTCGCCTGCCTTCGCACACTTCCTGATAAGACCACAATAATGATTACCGTGCGAGGTATAAACATATTTAGTGTTAAAGGTACCGAAAGGTACTCCGTCCACCCAAAGCAAAGCCTCAGATCCACCCATTCTCGGCATAACGAAAATATCTTTTCCCTCAAGCTCTTTTGGAACCGTATACTCTGCTTTTATCCAACAATACGCGCCCTCTTCTCCCCATTTCCATCCATTCTGTATAGGCACAAAGCACTCATCTGAAGGAACGGAATGGAGCTGTTTCTGAGATACAAATGCAAAAACGGGTACAGACTGTATCTTTGTGAACAAATAAGGATTCAAGATTTTTTCGAAGCGTTGCATCTTCGCCATAAGTTTTATAAAATGTTGTTTACAAAGCATAATAGCCACCTCCGTATGAAAACAGTATAACACGCACAAGTATATTTGGCAACAAAAATAGCCTATTATTAAAATGGTGGATTTTCACCATCGCTATGTTACCTAATTCTTAAACCTTTTAAATATTCTTTATGCTCATTTGTTACTCTGTAGCTTTCAAGAGCTTTTTGAATAGCTTTGTTGTGTACCCATTTATCAAGCATTGATTTTTCAAAATAATCTATTATCGTTTCATACTGTTTTGCCAAAGCCGTTGCGAAATACCAGGCACACGTCATTTTAACGTAATATTCATTGGAATTTATCTGTGCTACTCTATCAGAAAATCTCGGTTCAAAATCACTGTCAAGAAAATGCCTCATAAGTATTTCTATTCCGAATCGGATAGTATAAGCATGAGTACTTTCCATCCACTTGAAAGAGCTGCTTATAAGTCTCTCGCCATCTTTTAAGAAAATCCTTGGGGAAAATGAATCACATGTTGCCCAGTTGTCTATATATGGCAGAAAACGCTCAGTCTCAAAATAACACTTGTCGATATCCTGTATTCTTTCAACAAGAAAAGCATGAAGATTGTTTTCCTCGTAATACCTATGAGGTAATTGCCCGATAAACTCTTCGGCTGTTCGTTCATCCATTCCCTTTGCCATTTTTCGAAGCAGCGGAGTTCTGACTCCGATGACAGTATCAGGATCGACTGTCGGCATTAATGAACATTGAAAATTCTTGTACCTTTTATCGCTCAATTCCCAAAGCTGTTCTCTTATTTCTTTCATATGACCTCAAACAAAAGAGCTTTCCTAAGGAATACCCCATAGGAAAGCCTCTTTTTCTTAGTATGTATTATTGTTTCTTGCTGCATTAAGCTGAAGAGAACGTATCTCCTCAAATTCCTCGCGGTGCATTTTAATTGTTATAAAGTTGATGAGGAAGAACACAAGAGCAACTTCATTAAAGAGATAGTTAAAAACAATCATACCAATAGACTCGCCTCGTTTAACAGCAGGTCCACAGTCATAATAAAGGCCCTCCATATACTTTCTAACCTTACCCGTCATTACAATGGAGACAATACCAATAGGAAGTGTAATGAGAGCATAAATGAAAAACATATACGCGTACATTCCAAAAAAAGCACTAAATTCGCTCCAGCTTATAAGAGCAATCATAAGGCTTAAAAGAGAAAGACCTGCACAAGCGCCACCAAAAATAGTCATCACCTTGCTGGATATACTCCATGCCTTCAGCTCCCATTTGAGCCTGAGATAGAAGTTATCCATAAGCTTCTGTCTACGCTCACTTCCGTTATCGCCCTGCTCTTCGGGCACAACGGGAGGCGCAGGCATATTGTTATCAGTATACTGTTCTTCATATTTCTCCACAGGAACACCACAGCTTACGCAAAACTCTGCATCGGTAGGAAGTCCCTTACCACAACTCTTACAAAAAGGCATAATATCACTCCTTAATAAAATTTTCTTTATTACATGTTAACACTAAATTATTACAAAATCAACAACAAGCTGACAATTGTTATCAATAACCGTAATATTTCTTCTGCATATCACTTATCTCCAACAGCACAAGTCTGTTGTCCTTCACTGTTGCAAACAAAGGAATTGTAAAAATGAGAACAAGTGGATTAAATATTGCAGGAATAATGATAACAGATATTGAACCGTATCTGCCAAGTACCAAAGAACAATCGTCATACAACTGTTTTTTACACCTTGCAGCTTTTTTAGACACTACAAGACCTACTATAGCTGCGGGAAGTCCCAGATAAAAGCTTAACACAAAGCCAAGATAGAAATACATCCAAACATGGGATACAGACCCATCATAACTTTCATCAGCAATATCATAGCTTACATCTATATCCATATACGATTCATCGTATCCGGTATCATACTCCCATGAGCCATCCATAGCAGTCAAAGCAATGCTTGAAATCATACCGACAAACATAAACACAATAAGCACGAAAGTAAATATACTTATTAACCTCCAGGTTATGACCTCACCCGAAAGCTTTTTTCTGATCTTATCAAGGAGACCTTGTCTGTCCTCCTCGGTAGTTTCGGGGATCTGAACAGGTTCACATATCACGTAGGTAGACGCATTGGGGGCAGGCTCAGGCCTCACAGATACTGTTCTACTCTCCTCCACTGCGAAATTTTCGGGTTCTTCCACAACCACAGGAGCGGCACAATTATGGCAAAAATTAGCGCCTTCAACAAGCTCTGTACCGCATTTAAAACAAAATCCCATAATCTTCAGTCACCTCCTATTTCACTTGAAGCTTATCTGCCAAGGCCTTATCCACAGAAACGCTGGCAGACCAATTTGTGTGATATATAACAAATCCGGGTTTCGCCGCAGGAGGCTTTTTAACATGCTTCACTCTTGTATAATCAACCTCAGCGAATGCACCTTCGCCTGCCTTTGAATATACTGCAGCTATGGTACAAGCTTCGGTGAAATCTTCCGCGGGAGGCTCCGGGAGACCTGCGCACTCCATTATCACATGAGAACCGGGCATATTTTTTGCATGGAACCACCAGTCACCCTTCTCTGCATGTTTGAAAGTAAGCCAATCGTTTGCCGTATTGTTTTTTCCGCAAAGCACCGTATATCCGTTTGTTGTTCTGAAAGTAAGATACGATGGCTTTGACTGCTTTTTCTCAGTATACTGCTTCATTTTGGATGCATATCCGCTATGATAAAGCTCACTTCTTATCTCTGTCAGATCCTTTTCCGTTTCAGCTCTTGAAAGGGAATCTCTAACGGAGGCAATATATTTAATCTCATTGACACAAATTTCTATCTGTTCGGTAAGATGCTCCTTTGCAGATTTTGCCTTTTGATATTTTTTATAATAGCGCTGTGCGTTTTGTGATGGAGTGAGCCTTGTATCAAGAGAGATCTCAACTTGAGTTCCATCCATATAGTTTTCAAGAACACAGCTATCCTGCCCTCTTCTCAATCTATATATATTAGCAGTTATCAGGTCACCGTAAAGACGGTACTTTTCGCCCTCATCACATTCTGAAAGCTCATTTTGCTGAAGCTGATATTTTTTTGTAAGGCGAGTTTCTGCCGCAGTAAGAATTTTGATAATATCAGATGCCTTCTGTGATACTTTTTCATCTCTGCTCTTGGTTGCGAAAAAAGTATCAAGCATCTCTCCAAAAGAATTGCAAATCTGTACAGTATACTCATCTCCGTATTGAGTTACAGGCATAAAGCAATATTCCTTAGGAGCTTTGTTTTTATCAAAAAGTATTACGGGAGAGCCCGAAGCTTCGATTATATTTCTGATAACAGTAAAGAAAACATCCGTAAGATCTCTTGCGCATTCTTCAAGAGTTGCACCGGAATATCCTCCGGAAAGCGTTGCGATCTCCCTCGCTACAAGTGGAGAAATACCTGAAAAATTGCTCATTATAAATTTCTCACAAGGACGATTATAATCACACTCAGACGCAAGCCGCTTAAAGGTGTCCGCATCAACCATCATAGGATCCAGTTTATCCTGTCCGGGAGGCGCCTCGTATATCATTCCCGGGAGAAGCTGACGACGCATGCTTTGTGTAAAATCCACCTGCCTGAGTACTGTCAATATTTTAAGATCACCGTCTGTAAGAATAATATTGGAATATTTGCCCATCATTTCAACAATGATATGCTTTTCGCAACGAAATCCCATATCGTCAAAAGCATCAAAGGAAAGTCGCGCAGCTCTCTCAAATCCGAGCTGCTCGGCACCTTTAAATACAGCTCCCTGAAGATGCTTTCTGAGAAGCATACACAACATAGGCGCCTTTTGAGGGTTCTCGGATTTAGTATTTGTAATATTGATTCTGGGGCAACGGCTACCCGCATTTATGAGAAGTCTTTCAGATGAACCAAAGTTTCTGAGTATAAATACAAGTTCATCCCTTGCAGGCTGATATATTTTTTCAACTTTACTGCCCGCAGTTTTTTTGTTTATCTCGTTCAGAACGAACGAAAGCATTCCGGCATCAAAAGCCATCTTATCACCAACTTAGTCAATTGTATTTTATTTTATCGTCTAATGCTTTTTTGTGATTGTCTATATCTTTTCGCAAACAAACGAATATCTTGTGCCTTCAATTTCAAAACCGCATTTTTCACAAAGTGCCGATGATGGCAGGTTTTGGGAGGAGCATTTATATCTTACAGTTTTCCCTTTTCCTGTAAGATACTTTACCAGCTCAGTTACACAGGCAGCTCCATATCCTTTTCGTCGACAATCTGGGGCAGTTTCCACGCTGATCTCAACAGAATCATCCTCGTAATAGATATCATTCATACCTGCATAGGCACGAAGAAGCCCACCTTCTACAACCGCAAAAATCACATCTTCACCGTCGTCTGCAATCTCAATATCACATCCGGATGCTTCACAAAGCTCTGCAAGAACGGCATTAGACGAAATTCTATGCACTTTTATTGAGTCTTTACATTTCGGCATATGCATATCAGGAGTAAATACATATTCCAGCATTATCTCATTTTCATTAAAAACACGTCTGTAACCAAGTTTTTCTACAAGTGCAGAAAGTTCGTTTTCCAGCCACACAAGCGATTCTTCACTGAGTATATCATCACAAAACAACTCTTCCCACTGACGTGCTTTTTCAACACAAACAGAATATGATGTTATCTGCACCTCACCTTCAGAAGGCACAAACACCTCTATAGGTACTGCAAAGCAGTTAACTCCTGCAAGCACTGTTTTTTCAAGATCATAATTTTCTGTAATAACCACGTTACACCTCCGCTGTTTGTAATAGAATAGCAGATTTCACATGTTTTTTCAACACTTCTGCACAAAATACTCTCAGTGGTGCGATATAATTATATTTGTAAAAACTTTAATTAATGTTTGCTTTTCCTATTGCACTATGCTATAATAGATTGATATTTTGTATTTTCACCCTTAGAAAGGAAACCCAATGCCCAAATATATTGAAAAAGCTGAAAAGCTTACGCTACCCGTCATCCCGACAAGAGGTCTCGTTGCATTCCCTTCTGTACCTCTTAGTTTTGAAATAGAACGAGAAATTTCTCTTGCGGCTCTTGAGGCTTGCAGAGAAACAGATATGTATGTACTCTTGCTTTGCCAGAGATCCATCGACTGCGAATCCCCCACCCCCCTCGATCTTTATGAGGTAGGAACCGTATGCCGAGTAAAGCAGTCTCATAAAGGAAGCGAGAAAACAACAAGAGTTATCGCAGAAGGTGTATGCCGTGCTAAAACCCTTTCATTTACCGGAATGGGAAGATGCATGTATGCAGAAGTTATGACGAAGACGGTAACGATCGAAAACATCGATTCTGATCTTCGTGCTGAAGCTCTCCACAGAGAAGCCATCAATGGGCTTAAATCCATGATGGTATTCGCTCCCACTGACGGAAGCGATATCATAATGGCTGCAGAAGCTATCAAAAACCCGGGACAGGCTGCCGATTTTATAGCATCCAGCACCCTTGTGAAATACGAGGATAAGCAACAAGTACTTGAAGAATTCGAGCCTCTTAAAAGACTTGAAAAGCTTATAGTTATTCTTGAAAACGAAACTAAGCTCCTTGCCATTGAAATGTCCATACACAAAAAGGTTCGCGAGGCTATCGACGAAAACCAGCGTGACTACTACCTTCGTGAGCAGCTCAAGGTTATTCAGGGTGAGCTTGGCGGAGATTCCGACGATGAATGCGAAGAATATTATGACAAGATAGATGCCGCTAACCTTCCCAAAGAAGTTAAGGATAAGCTCTATAAAGAAGTTGGCAGACTGGCAAAATCCCCCTTTGGCAGCCCTGAAGCAGCAGTTCTCCGAAACTATCTTGATATATGTCTTGAGATTCCCTTCACCACTTACACCGAAGACACCATTGATATAGCAAAAGCCAAAGAGATACTTGACAATGACCACGATGGGCTTCAAAAACCTAAGGAAAGAATACTCGAATACCTTGCAGTAAAGCAGCTCAATCCCTCTCTGGGAAATCAGATAATCTGCCTTGTAGGCCCTCCCGGAACAGGTAAGACCTCCCTCGGCGCATCTGTTGCCAGAGCAATGAACAGAAAATTTGTCCGTGTTTCTCTCGGAGGTATCCGTGACGAAGCTGAGATCCGCGGCCACAGAAAGACTTATGTTGCCGCAATGCCCGGCAGAATAGTTACTGCTCTCACTCAGGCAGGAAGCATGAATCCCGTTATGCTTCTTGATGAGGTTGACAAACTTTGTTCCGACATGCGCGGAGATCCTTCTTCTGCTCTTCTCGAGGTTCTCGACGGCGAACAGAACAAGACCTTCCGTGATCATTTTGTGGAAATGCCCTGCGATCTTTCAAATGTTATGTTTATCGCTACGGCAAACACACTTGACACTATCCCCCGCCCTCTTCTTGACAGAATGGAAGTTATCGAGCTTTCATCCTACACAAAGAACGAAAAAGCGGCTATCGCGGAAAACCATCTGGTCCCAAAGCAGCTTAAACGCCACGGTCTCACAAAAAGAGCTCTCCGCATCAGCCGTCCCGTAATTGAAGAAATCATCGACGGATATACAAGAGAGTCCGGCGTACGTAACCTTGAAAGAGAGATCGCTTCTCTTTGCAGAAAGGTTGCAAGAGCTATGATCGAGTCAGGCAAAAAGAGTGTATCAGTTACAAAAGCTAACCTTCACACCTTCCTTGGTGCAAGAAAGTTCCTTGAGGAAGACAAGTCATGCGAAAGCCATGTCGGAGTTGTAAACGGACTTGCATACACCTCTGTCGGAGGTGACGTTCTCAAGGTTGAGACCACAGTTATGGAAGGTACGGGAAAGCTTGAGCTTACAGGTACTCTCGGCGACGTTATGAAGGAATCCGCAAAGATTGCGGTAAGCTATATAAGAGCTCATGCCGATGAGCTTGGCATCCCTCTCGATTTCTATAAAACAAAGGATATACATATTCACGTTCCCGAAGGTGCAACTCCTAAGGATGGCCCTTCAGCCGGTGTTACTATGCTTTCATCCCTCGTGAGTACCCTCTCGGGCATTCCCGCAAGAGGGGACACAGCTATGACCGGTGAACTTACTCTTACCGGACGAGTTCTCCCCATCGGCGGTCTTAAGGAAAAGACCACCGCAGCTTGGAACGCAGGAATTAAGAGAGTGATTATCCCCGCCGACAATCTCCCCGACCTCGAAGAGATCGATCCCATTGTTCGCCAGAGTCTGCTCTTTATTCCCTGCAAAAAGTGCGATCAGGTCCTTCGTGAAATACTCGAAAAGAAAAATGCTGATAGCTGTGAATCCGTTTCAGAAAAAAAGGCAGACGAAACTGTTTATTCTGTCCCTGCCGATTCGCATAATCACAAAAGCAGCACTTGCGTGAACATGAAAGAAAAGGAAAACTGATGAAGATAAATACTAACAACTCATCCCTTCTTATTTCCGCAGGAACTCCTAAGCAGTTCCCTGCATTGGTTGTACCTCAGGTTGCTTTTTCAGGACGTTCAAACGTCGGTAAAAGCTCTCTTATAAACACTCTTCTTCAGAGAAAGTCACTTGCAAGAGTAAGCGGTACACCCGGAAAAACAATTACTGTCAACTTCTACAATGTGGACTCAAAGCTTCTTCTCGTAGACCTTCCCGGTTACGGATTTGCAAAAAGAACTTTTGAGGACAAAAAAAGATGGTCTGCACTGACAGATGCTTATTTTACAGGCAATAATAATATAGACCTTCTTCGCTGCGTTGTTCAGCTCATTGACGGAAAGGTCGGTCCTACCGCAGACGACAAGCAGATGCTTGACTATCTCACAGAATCCGGACTTCCCTTTATTATCGTTTATACCAAAGTCGACAAGCTTAACGCCACACAGAAAAAAGCTCTTGCCGCTTCTATGGGAAGCTACCCCGCAGCTTCTGCTGAAATAATGTATTCCTCAGAAAGCCGCGAAGGCAAAGACGATGTATGGAATACAATAATCAGAATGTGCGAACTTTAATTTAAAACGAAAGTGTCCCTGATATGATATACGATCTTTTAATATCGCTTCGTAACGGCGCTGACATAAGAGACATCCTTCCCGGCATTCTCTTCACGATCATAGTCGTTCTCTTCTCACTGTCTCTCCACGAAATGGCTCACGGCTATGCAGCCTATAAGATGGGAGACCCTACTGCAAGAAACCTGGGAAGACTTACCCTTAATCCCGCAAAGCATCTTGACCTCATCGGTACTATCAGCATGCTTCTCTTCGGATTCGGTTGGGCAAAGCCTGTTCCCATCAACACGCGTAATTTCAAAAACCCAAAATGGGGCATGGTAATATCTGCAGCTGCAGGTCCTGTTTCCAATCTGCTTCTCTCCTTTGTTGCACTCATTATCTATGCACTTGCAGTTTCTTTCCTTTCCGTACCCGCAGTAATCGGTATGGATACAACATTTGCGGGAAAGCTTCTCTATTTCCTTGTGATGCTGCTTTATTACTTCCATATCCTGAATCTCTATCTGGCAGTATTCAATCTCATTCCCATTCCTCCCCTTGACGGTTCAAAGGTTCTTTTCATGTTCCTTCCCTCTAAAGTATATTTCTTCGTTCTGAGATATGAGCATATCATCAGATACGTTCTTCTCATTCTTCTCTTCCTCGGAGTTCTTTCAACTCCAATCTCCATAGTATGCAATCTTATAAGCAACGGCATGTTCAGCCTCATCAGCCTCATACCCGGTATCTGATATGGAAGCACTGAATTATAAGCTGGAAAAATTTGAAGGGCCTCTTGATCTCTGCCTATCACTTATAAAGAAAAACAAAATGAGCATCGAGGATATTCAGATATCGGTACTTTGCGATCAGTATATGGAATATATCAACAGTATGGAAGAAGCCGATATAGAGCTTTCCAGTGATTTTCTGCTGATGGCAAGCGAGCTTA
>JAZTXZ010000032.1:0-26327 GCA_045636685.1 Candidatus Avispirillum sp.
TGTACCTCAGGCTGCTGATATACGGAGGCAAGTTCCATTGCTGAGAAGGAATGGCCCTGAGCTTTAGCCTTTTCCAGATACTCAACAGCCTTAGGCAAATCGAGGGTGACGTGTCCGGATTTGTACATAAATCCCAGCACGTATTGTGCATTTGCAAGGCCGCCGTCTGCAGCTATTTTCAAGTATTTTTCCGCACTTCGGAAATCCTTGCGGAATCTTCCTGTGGGACGGAAACAAAGCATTGCGTATTCATATGCCGCCATAATATGGTTTTCGTCAGCCGCATTTCTGAGATAGAATGCTGCCTGCATAAAATCGGGCTTTGGAGGATTGGAAAGAACTCCGTTGCGGTAAAGCATACCGATCTGATAATTCATATCCGGAGTAAGATTTTCTATGGAATCATAAACCTCCATAGCTTCGTCATATTTTCCGTATTTGATATAGAAGTTTGCAAGGCCGATGGCTCTCATATTATCGCCGGTATCGAATCCTTCTTTAAGGAAATCAAGGTATTTGTTAAAATCAAATTCGCAGCCGATGCCTTCTCTCAAGTGATAAGCCTTTTGAGATTTGGCGTATTCGCTGTAGGGAGCTGCGCGTTCTATGTATTCCATTGCCTTTTCATAGGACTGAGGCTCTGCGGGTACAGTACCGTTATAGTACATACGGGCAAGAATATTTTCTGCCTCGTGGCGCAGAGGGTGATCGGACTCCGATACACGATGAAGCCAATAGGAAGCCTGCTCATAATCCCAATTTGATTGATTCTGCAAAGAGGTTACACCGTAGTAGCACATCATTGCAAGCTCATACATAGCCTCAACACTTCCGGCTTTTGCCTGATCTGCCAGCTGACTGAACACCTGATCCACGGGATAATCGGGATTGCTGTTAAAAGCATTTTTATATCTGTCTCGTCCGTCCTGCTTGGAATTAAGGCCGATAAGGAGCGTTGCAAAAGGCGAATCCTTATACTCGTCAGGCAGCTTAACAGCGTCAATATAAGGCAAAAAGCTTAAATTTTCAGGCATATCCTCAGGCCTTGAGGGCATAACCGCGCCATCGATCAATACGGGAATAATATGCTTTTTGTTTTCCTTGGCTGTCAGCAGTTCTTCGCGGACCCAATCAATGTCGTCATTTCGCAAAAGACGCTCTATGCACGCAGGGGACAGTACTAAAATAAAGTCTTTACAATCCTTAACAGCATTTTTCAGTCTCTCGGGGAAACAGTCGCTGTGTTGCTCATTTGGATTAAAATAAACGCTGTAGCCCAGTCCCAACAGATCGTTTGCCAATCTATGGGCAAACTGATTGCCGCATCCATCGTTTCTATATGAAATAAAGATATCCTTAGACAAAGTATACGCCTCCCTTAGGATGTTATTTTTGTTTAATTCGGTTTATTGGCAAGCTGATAGAACGCTACTGCGGAAGCCGCGGCAACATTCAGTGAGTCAACACCGTGATACATTGGTATTTTCACAGTATAGTCGCAGTCGTCTATGGTGCTGTCTGAAAGGCCGTCGCCCTCTGTTCCCATTATAATGGCAAGGCGCTTTTCTGCTGTCAGCACAGGATCGCTGATGGAAATGGAATCATCCTTCAGTGCCATGGCAACGGTTTTAAAGCCGAGGGATTTTATGCTGTCAAGGCTGTCACCGTCGAGAAATGTCCAATCGATCTGAAAAACAGTACCCATGCTGACCCTTGCCGCACGTCTGTAAAGCGGGTCGGAGCAGCCGGGAGTGAGTAGAACAGCATCCATTCCCAAAGCCGCAGCAGAACGGATTATGGCGCCAACATTTGTGGGATTCATAACCCTGTCAAGGACAACTATTCTGCTTTTATCTTTGCAGATATCTTCTACTGTCGGAAGCTTTTTTCGCTTCATGGCGCAAAGCATACCTCGGGTAAGCTTAAAACCTGTGAGATTTGTCAGAATATCGAATTCTGCCGTATATACGGGAATGTTTCCGATTTTTGAAAGGATATTCTTGCCTTCGCCCTCAATATGCTTTTTTTCCATAAGGCATGAAACAGGCTCATAGCCACTGTCGAGTGCTCGCTCGATAACCTTTGGGCTTTCTGCAATAAACAATCCTTTTTCGGGGAACTCCCGATTTAAAAGCTGAACTTCGGTCAGGCGTGCATACACGTCCAGCTCCTTCGCCCCGAAATCTTTTATTTCTATAATATTATTCATTTTATTCTCCAAACACGTGCTGTATATATTATAGTTTTATTCTCCACGGGTGTCAAACATTTCTTTTTGCTTTTTTGGAATCACTGAGTTAGTAGTAGCAAAATCGCACAAATTTACATGGGTCTTGCTTTTTTTATGTACTGTATAAATTGCTTGAATATAACCTGTCCCAAGGTAAAAAGGGCGTTTTCTTGCTGAGGAAACGGTGCTTTATTACGGTGGGAAAGAGCAGCCCCTCGTCTGGGATAAGGAAGAAAGCCGATGTCCTTTTTAAGGTCATCGGCTTTCTGGATTTTATGTATAAATATTTGCTAAATTAAGTGGAATAAAAAGCTAATGGTATCGATAGCAGATTTAACCTTTGGGATCTGTTTTTCGAATGTTTAGACCATAATTGAAATTCGGGCTCTGCGGAAGGTTATGTTACTATTCTATGTCTACAGAACCGCTTATGGTTCCTGCATAACCCCATCCTACTTTAAACCAATGATGGGAATAATCATAATCATTCCAACCCCAAAAAGCGTCATGAACCAGTTCTCCGTTACTATCATGTGTTTCATCTAAGTATCCAACATGATAAATACGGCCACCATCCTGGTTACCAACAATGATTCCCATATTTGTTTCCAAAGAAAGGTCACCGTCGAGATAAAAATCAACATTAAATACGTTACATTCTATAATGCTACCGCCGCTGCCAAATCCGCATATGCCACCTACAGATCGTCTACTTGTATTTGCATAATGCTTTATACTGCATCTTCTGCTAGAAGACTGTGCAATACTACAATTTTTTGCAGTTCCTGATAATTGACCTACAATACCACCGGTATCACCATTGCCATACAAGTGAATACCATAAGCATGACAGTTAGAAATAATACCACTACCAGACAAATAGCCAATCATACCGCCATATCTGGAGGCATCTCTATGAATTGTAACATTACAATTGTACGATCTAATATTTGAAATATTACCGCTTCCCGAGCCGGCAAGAATACCCGCATTAACAAAAGCGTCTCCTCCATGTTGTGTTCCCATATAAATAGAACAATCATAGAAGTTTAAACTATAGATATTAGCGGAAGATGACAAATATCCAAACAAACCTATATTCTTTTCCGAATTAACAGCGGAAGACGAAGGCACTTCAATATAGAGGTTTTTGATACTCTTTCCATTTCCGTTTAACGTACCGCTGAAATTGGAAACAATTGCACTGCTATACTTGGTATTCTTGAAATCAATATCTTGAAGAAGCAGGAACTTCCCACTGGGATTACTGCTAATCTTATTACGGAAATCATCTGCACTGGCAATATAGATTTGATCCGCATACTTCTGTTCCCATTGACAATACAGAGTCGTATTTCCACTAATATTATATGACGTTGTGCCAACACCAGTATTGGAGAAATAACTTGTTCCACCGCTCTGAGACGTACTGTATGTATATGGAACATAATAAGTACTCTGAGGCAACGTTGTAATAGATGAAGGTTTCTCATTATAGTATACTGATACACTTGTTGTATAATTGCTGTTTGTAAGAGACAATACAGGCTTAGACGAAGTATTTGCGTCCAATTTGATTGTGTACTTCTTAGGCACAAGACGAATGTACAAAGTTCCACTATCTGTATTATGATTCAGTGAAGGATCGGAAACAAGTTCAAAGGCAGAATTAAGCACGCAAGCGTTTGCGTCAGAGGGCTTCGCGTATGAATGTCCGTTATCACTTATAGGGGAATTATACAAGCCTCCAAATATGAAATTATCATTCAACCACTCATTTATATTTGTTGCACTTAATTTCAGCGTAGGTGTACACGAATAATCTTTATAGAAGCCCTTATCATGATTCTCATCGCCGTAGTTGTAGTACAAAGTACACCACGGTGTGTTTTCTTTATATAGAGGGTTGCCCCAGGAATCAGTATTGCTGTTTGAAGTAACGTCTATACCAGATACAGTAATTATGTAAACCTTTGAGAACCACTTAGCATAGACATCTCTATTTCCGATACTATCTCTGATTGTATATACACGGTTACCTTCAGCGTCATACCAACCTCCAAAGTAATATCCTGTGGGAGAACCATTAGGATCTTGCAACTCCAATACGTCTTCAATATTATATGTATCCTCATTTTGGATATTATCCGCGCCCTGCAGATTGTGATAGGTTATAGTATACTCAATGGGAACACTGATGCTGTAAAGCTTGTTTTCGCTCTTCTTCAATGCTTCAATAAATGATTCATCAAAGACGGAAACAGATTGGAAGCCATACTCATCAAAACTCCACTCAGTGAAAGGCTCATAGCCTTCGCCTTTTTTATAGGGAAGCTCTACCTTATAGTTCCATTTGGCAACAAGCTCTGTTGTCAATGAATTAGGCGTTGCAATAAGTGTTAAAAGCTCTTCGTAGGTGACCTTTTTTCCGTCCAGATACCAACCGTCAAAGATCCTGTCAATATAGTAACCGGGATACGGGGTCTTCTTATCATTATAGCTTGATACTACAATACAATCGATCTTAACGCGTTCCTCAGGCACTTCAACTTCAACCTTTGCATTCGCTCCGGTATGATATGCAGAATCAAACTTAACAACAACGTCCTCTGATCCTGCTACACCGCCCATATCGAAAACAAGCTTATTCTTTTCCCAGCGGGCATAGAGGGTCTGTTTGCTCTGGTTTGCATCGTAGGCAATATCCATAGATGCGTTTATCAAGTGAGGGCATTCTTTTTCGCAAGTACAGTCCATTCTGGTATACCATCCGGTGAAGGTATAGCCAAGACGCTTCATCAGCTCGAAGTACTTATCAAAATCAACATTCTCGCTCCAGGAGGTACGGTTTCCGTTTTCATCATAGAACTGAACCGCAACAGACTCGTCCATATCGCTGCATTCCATACCGCCAAGATTGAAGAACAGCTCATAGTCGGAGCTGAGAAGGCTGGTTCCGTATCTGCCGGAGAGCGACTGCAGGATCGCAAGAACGTCCTCTATGCCAACAGAGCCGTCCAGGTCAACATCCGCATACTTTTTGTTTACCTGAATAGGCTTGCCCTCGTCATCAGTTTTACCCACGATATGCCATGCAACATAAGTTGCATCCATAATGTCTACTACATTATCGTTATTGACATCTCCGGGAAGGTGGCTGACAACGCGTATCGTACCGTCCTGAGTAGCAAACATATATCTGTTTCCGTCGGCAGTAACAAAACCACCGTCGGAGCCGTTAGCCATTCCGTATACAACGAAAATGTTCTGAGGTTTCTTTTCAGCATTATCTGTATAGCGGAACGTCAGCTTAAGAAGATAACCATCATCGGTAGTAAGATTTCCGCTGTCACCCCAGAGGAAATTATAGCCATTATATACCGGATTCTTGATCTGCAGCTCCTTGGGAACAATTGCGCCCTCTTCCACAGAGATCAGCTCAAGACCTTCATCATAGCGAATTCCGAAGGTTGCTCCCTTGAAACCGGGGTTATTGACTATCTGCACGTACACAACAACCTGATCCGAGATCAATTCACCGTTTTCCTCCAGCACATATCCGTTGGTGATGATGACCTTGGGGTGCTCCTTCTTTGCATCGGTTATTATGTTATAATCAGCCTCAAGATCCTTGTAATTACAAACGGAGCAGGTGTAGATGTATATCAGCGTTCCGTCCTCATCACATGATTCCTCTACCGTATACTGATGGGCTTCATAATGTTTTCCTACAGTACAATAATGGTAGCTGTCAGTAGGAAACTTTGCATCTGCTTTATAATCCGCATGAGATTCGGAAACATAATTATGGGGAAGAGTCTGGATCCATTCGTTTTTACCAACGTCTTTACCGAATACCTCCAGGCATACAGAACAATATACCTTTCCTGTATATCCCTCGTCCTTGCACGTCGGTTCCCATCCTGCCTCCAAAACAAAGCTATGGTCGCCCGAGAAATAGTTTTTATGGACCGTTTTTTCACAGCCCTCGTTTTGACAAGCCCATACTTCATAGCCTGAGAATTTGCAGTTTGCATCTACTGTTTCTACGAAAGCATAATCGTGAGCACAGTAGATCTCAATAGCTTCTTCAAATTGCACAAAATATCCCAAGGAGGGTAAGTAATGTGAAATATGGATCGTATCTTTACCGACTGCGTCTGTATCAATATCGCTGATAACCACAGTATTGGAATTATCGGAAATCACATTACCGTTTTCATCCACGACCTTACGGATAAAGAAATTCTCTTTTTCACCGTTGGAATAGGTATATACGATACTGAATCCGTCCAGCAGGATCTTTTCCTTGACTGACGCGGCATCGGTACCCTTTGTGACCGACAAGCTATAGAACCCTTCAATTCTATAGTCAACAAGCTCCTTGCCCTTGACGGAAACGGTTATCTCGTCTGTATACAGCGTATCGTCAACGTAGAAGAACACCTTAACAGTAAGCTCTGTGGCAGAGGTAGACTGGTGATAGGGGTAGAAGCCGTAGTGTCCCACAATGCTTCCGTCTACAGCGTTTCCTGCGTTGTCTACGAACTTAATGTTTTTGATTTCGTTTTCTTCGTCTATAAGCTTATAAAGATAATCAGATAAGTATTTACCGTCAATATCGCATACGTTATCGTCCAATTCGATATTTACATAAGTCTTTGCAGGCTTTGTGAGCTCAAAGATTGAATTATCGTAGTCGGAAACGATATTGCTACCCAAAAGCTTTTCGGCCTCTTTAATTGCATTATCCTGCTTTTCGCGAAGCTCAGCCTTCAGCTCCTTTTCAGCCAAAAGAATTATATCATTATAAGTCTTCTGTCCCGAATTATACTCCTGACGATATTTTTCCAAAAGCTCGTTGACTTTATCAAAATACTTATCATTTTTATAGAAGTTGATTTCGTACTCATCGATATCATCGGCATCGCTAAGAGGGAAGAATACGGGATAATACTGTCCCTGCATAAGGCTGACGTTATCCCATGTAAAGCGATTTATGCCCCAGTGCTCGCCGTCGTTCCACACATCAGCGGAACATTTGGTAATCGTACAGTCAGAATAAACGTTAGAAATATATTCTTTTCCTACTGCATCACCAAGAACACCGCCGACATTGACTTTTACATGCGGCTTCTCATTTTCTTTTGTATTAGTTTCAGACTTTGCATAGGCAGAAATTGTACAGCTTTCGCTGACACGGCAATATTGAATGGTATTATAGGTAGCTCCCGCAATACCTCCAACATAAACGTTATTTGCGTTTTTGATTTCGTTGTCGTTATATTTCAGATATGAATCAACCGTGATCGCAAGGCTTTCAACAGAGCAATATTCAACAGTACCCATATTTTCTGCTGTAATACCACCAACATAAACAGTTACGGTCCTGTCATCAACCATTTCTTTGCGTCTGTTTACGGTAATACTGGAATTAACGGAGTCAGCGTTTGAAATAACACAATTTCTGATAACACCTCTGTTAATTCCGGCTATACCTCCAATATAGAAGTAAGCAAAATCATTTTGAGGAGAAACACCGTCGTTATCAAAAATCGAGTTTACACTGAGGGCTTTAAAGATAACATCCTTGATAGTTCCCTCATTAACACCGAATATACCTGTAGCCGGTGTTAACGTAGTGTTTTCCTTATCAAAAACCGAGCTGTTTATCGTCAAATTGGAAATTGTATGGCCGTTTCCGTCAAATGTGCCCTCAAAGGGGTCTTCTTCGGTACCAATAGGAGAAATAGTTACTGCATTGGTAATATCAGCAATAAGCTTATAGTTCGCAGTCAGATCATTTTCTATTAGCTTTAGCTGTGCAGCATTACTGATATAGTAGGGGTCCTCGGGAGTACCGCTACCGCCGGTAAATTCCATGATAGGATCTGCAAAATAATCAGAATTGACAGCATCTATTTTTGTAAATTCAATGCTATACAGCTCTGCATTTCCATATCTCGCTGTAGCTGTGAAGATGTTTTCTATGATCTCATCACTGTCTACAACGCCTCTGTCTGCTCCGATATATTCTTTTTGGTCAACATTGAATCGGAAATTATAAGTATCAAACATGAACAGCTTGCTGATCTCGTCAGAAACAACATTTAAATATATGGTTTGTCCGTCAGCAATATTGCCGAAAGAATCGCCATGATTACCAATATTGTAAATATTGCCTGCTTCATCTGCTGTAATATAGGAATCCTTCATATTGTAAATGTAGGCAATATTTTTAGCTGCCTGCTCTTCTGCTTTTACCAGAGCCTGTTCGAACTTTATACAATCAGCTTTGATAATACTTTCAGTAACAGGGGCTTCATCCGGATTGTATACATATTCGTCAGTGCCGGTTGTGTACATATGCATAAGCTGATAAGAATAACACATCTCAAGCAGCTCGTATGTATATGCATAGCTGGTATACAGATCCAAAGCAAACATCATTGCTTCGTATTCAGCTGTGCTGCCTTTGGGGATAAGCTTAGGATTGGCAGAAAGATAGTCATAGTAATACATTACTATAGACTTGTTATTCATTCCTGCTACATCATCGAAATAATATTCGCCAAACTGACCGATGTTGTTATAGAGACTGTCAAAAAGACGGTCATAATACTTCTGGATATATTCATTAGATTTTTCTTCGGCAAGAGCTTCAAGTAAAAGCGGATAGTATGCCTCAGAGGACTTAGTATAGATAGTTTGAGTACCATAGAGATAGTTGGAATAGTTATAATAGCTGAAGCCGCCGTCCCCGCTCTTCATAAATTCTCGAACAAGCTGTCTGGCTTCCAGATCATTAATTTGCTTCTCGGTACCGCTTAAGATAATCTCAGCAGAGGCCGTAACCTGTTCTGACAAATAAGCAAGTTCTTTTTTTACATCATACAAATTATCATTGACAACGTCAAACTCCTGCTTTAAGTCATCACCAAGAATCTGAATTTCAGACAAAGGTTCGTTTCCTGATGTAGTCTTTTCCTCGATCATAGTAAATATTGTCTCTGCGAGGCCGTCAAAGCCCCAGATACCGGCAATTGCTGTTACGACATCAACGCCAAGATCTATCAGATCCACAGCATCGGCTTCGCCGGAATCAAGGTTTTTAAAGCATTTAATGGTAGAGTCGGTTAAATTGATCCAGTCCACACCTTCGTCTTTGACTTTTTTCAAAACCTTGTTTTCTTTTTTTGTTTCTGTTAATTTTTTTAAAAGTTCATTGTTTTTGTTTAAGGTAGCTGTGTATGTAGGCTTTTTGTCTTTAGTTGTGTAATCCGTTTTGAACTCGTCCTTGCTGCTCGGTTTATTTGCCGCCGCTGCAGGCAAAGCAAGGGACGACACCAAAAGGATACAGACAAGGATCATAGAAACGATGACCGCCGAAAAACTGCTTTTCCTTTTCATTGTTACATACCTCCTATTTTAGTAGAACCAAAGAGTCACGGGAGCTTTAATTGATTCATCAATGCCGGTACCGTTTTCTCCATAGACGAAGGTCGAACCATCAAGTATTGAGAAAATCTCTTCAGTAACTTCCGAATTGTTTTTTGCTTCAAAATTTAGGACAATAATATTTTCATCTGTTTCAAAGGAAGAATGACCGTTGCCGCATCCCCATACAAAGTCAAGCTTCTTTGTTTTGTTATTATATGTTAGCCACTTCTCTTTGTCCATATGTACCACGGTGCCGCTTGCGTTGCATTCACCGGCATCAAGATAAGTATTTTTCGCCACTGACGCAGATACGATATTGTACATTCCTTCTTCAGTTGTCCAATCCATAGACATATTTACACTGTAAAGTGAATATCCAGAAGGCATGCACAAAGTCATCGTTACAGTATATTTTGTTGCTTCTGTCTTAATAATATGGGTAGCAATCATGGGCTTGTCAATAACAGTCTCGTATGCAGCATACAAAGTCATATCGCTATAAATTTCGGTAAGCTTATTGTTCTCTATGTTGTTGACAAACACATTTGTTTCGTCAGACTTCCAACCTGAAAAGCCACTTAGCACACCATTGACGTTGAAACCATAAGCTTCACACTCAGGAATAATTGCAAATGAACCGTACTCTACGACCTGAGATTCTGCCAATTTATTTCCGCCTTTTCCATCAAGGAAGGTAACAGTGAAAGTTATCATTTTATATGTGGCACTAAACGTCAAATCACTTGTTACAGTTGTTCCCTCGATGCCTTCCCAGCTTGATGTGTAACATTTTCTTTCGGGAAGTTTGGGAAGATCGTCTATAGTTATGATATGGTTCTCATCCATTAAAACAGTAGTTTTAATAAGCTGTCCATCTTCATTATAATATATGAAAGCAACTTCAAAAGTCTTAACATAAGACGGTTTGAATTGGAATTCTGCATCTTCAGCAGAAGTTGCAAAGTTAAATTCCGTAATGTTTTTTTCAGTATTTACGTCGATCCATGCGTCAAATCTATAGCCTTTTCTTGAAGGAGCTGAAGGGATTGAAACTTCATCCGAAGGGGTATTTATCTCATATTTATTATGAGAAATCATTTTGTTGTATGAATCGTAAAATTTGACTGTAAATGAAGGAAGTTTAGGAATGATCTGCTCTTTAAAATATCCGCAACCCAAACAGGTAAAGACAGTTTCGCCATCTTCATAGACAGAGGGATCTGATATATTTTCTCCGTCATCCCAGTCATGAGCACCCTTATCTTTTACTTCGTTCATGTGCTCACAGGTCGCTGCATACCAGTGATTATTCTCGTCATAAGACCAATCAGTTGCATAAGTATGTCCTGTTGCATTTAATACTGTATTCGCAAGTGAGATCTCGGACCTGGCCGATGCATCTTCAAAGTATTTTCCGCAAGCACTGCAGTACCAGTACTCAATATTTCCGGGCTCTGAGCATGTGGGGAGCGTTTCCGGAACAGCAGTCAGATCATGTTTATGATCATTCTGCTCAGGATAATAAGATCCTGTAAGGTAGCGGCTGAGACAGTTAGCATCAATTGCGTTCACGATGCCGTTAAAATCCATGTCCGCTGCAAGTTTTGCGTTATCTCCCAGAGATGCGTGCCCGCTAAAGACTCTTTTAAGCGTATTGTTATCCATGGCATTTGTTGTCCCGTCTTCATTTACATCTCCAAGCAGAAATGCCGCAGATATGCTACAACAAAGTGCGATCAGCGAACCTACAATAAGACATGCGACAACGCAAAGCATATTTATATTTTTCGTTTTGTTGTTGTGCATTTTTATATACCTCCAAATTAATAGTTCAAAACGGAAATATTTTTCATATCAATGTTATCATAAAAAATCGTTAATTTCAAGGAAACAGCATCAAATAGCACCACACGCATGTGACGAAATAATGAAGATTTATTTGGATAAAATCACAGATAGAGTTTGATAAGATATATATGGAATTGCACATGATGAACAAATAAAAACGTTAAATTTATATGAGACACGTTATTTTGAAACACATGAAAAAGCATTGGAGTTGATTCAACAATGAGCAAGTCAAGTTCTGAATGCAGCTATATTGAAACATTACTTATGTGACGAAAATATTGCTTGTGCTAATATAGATTAAAAAGTTAATTCATCAGGAGATTTTCTCAATGCTGTTTTCGATTGCTTTCAGTTTCAAAATCCTAAAATAATTATTTTGAAGTTTTTCTTAACTGAATGTTCTTTTGAATCATATCGTCAAAATCACGAGATGAAATAATGAAGTGCTTAAGAATATTGCCGATGAACAAGATATAGAGAACAGCTTTAATGGATACGAAAAAGGACAGCCTCGATTGAAGCTGTCCTTTTGTAATTGATACTGATTATGTCACGGAATAAGGATTATAACGTACTGTTTAATTTCCTCCTGTAACAATTCGAACAAGTGCGTTAGAGTCCAGACTGTTGATAAAACCGTCTCCGTTTATGTCGGCTGCTGATTTCTGCGCTCCTGTAAGAATAAGGATTCCGGCAAAGATTCTCTTCATAACGTTTGTATCTTTAGAGTTAACGTTGCCGTCACCGTTTAAATCTCCGAGAATATATGTTGACATAGCCTGACCGCATACCGTGCATACACCACCCTCGTAGCTGTGCTCAGCAGAGGGGATCTCAACGTAAGTTGAGTAGTCGCAACGGCTACATGTCACGTATTCGTTCCAGCCGATTTCGCTGCAGGTAGCATCCTTGGATTCGTGAGCGATCTCATCATGACCAAGAGCGGGAAGTTCAACGTAGGTTGTATAGTCGCAGCGTGAGCAAGTGACGTATTCCTTCCATCCACCCTCAGTACAGGTTGCGTCCTTAGCATCGTGAGATATTATACTGTGTTTTGTTGAGGGGATAGATAATGATGCATTCGCAAAGTTTATAAGTATGGGATCCGTCATAGAGTTAACAAGATCTCTTCCTTCAAGGACAAACTCTGCCGTAACATCATCGTTACTTGAGATAGTAACATCAAAGACCACCGTCAACACCGTTTCCGCCGTTACAATATCCGAAAGGGAAATAATATGGAATTTCAGTTCTCCGTCTTTCGCATTCTTATCATTGATATTGAAAAATGAGGGGGTGAAGCCCTTTGTGCAAGAATTGTAGGAAACGAGCTCGGGATCAAAGGTAATAACAAAATCTCCGGCTCCCAGATGCGAGTTTGCTTCCAACGAAACCATCAAGGTGATTTGCATATTCTCGTAAGAAAAATTTCCATCCAACCGCATTATCGGAAAATCACCTGTATACGTTTCATCGAATACAACGTTTACAGTTGTTGTATATCCGCTGCAGGAAATCGGATTCAGCTCCTTATCAAGAAGCTCAGGCGTTTTCAGAGTGATTTTCGAGGCTTCGGTTACGTTTTTTATCGTTCTGAAAGTTACTGACACAAAATCGTTGATTTCAGAATACTCTGTGCCTACAAAAGAAATGTAAATCTCACCGGTAAGGTCCGTGTTGACGTCCACTAACTTTCCGGAAAGGAAATTATCTTGTATTACCTCGCAAACCTCAAAAAGCTCCGCATCGTAGGTAATAACAGCAGTGCCGGAAGCAATCTGATAATCGCTGAAATAATAATTGAGGGTGAATTCCCCATTAATTGCCGTTGAAGCAAAGCTGCTGCCGTATACGCTACAGTTTTTGCTCACAACAGCTTCTGCAACCGTAAAGCTGCAACGAGAGCCCGAAACTGCCATCTCGTTCAAGGAATTATCGTAGGCGTCGCCGATAGTAATATCAAAACAGGCACTGCCAACATCGGCATTTGAGAGCACCTGATAGCGGAAATAGAAAAGTCTTGTTTTGGATTCTGTTCCCTTGCCGTCCAGAATATAAGAAAACTGAATATTATCGGTGTTTGTTACGCTGTCGTAAAGGGTACAGCTAACGCTGTTGTATACGCCGGTTATCTTTACCTTGGCAGGGTCAAAGTGTACCGTAACGTCCAGGGCAGCCAAGCCCTCGGTACAGTCAATATAGACGTAGCAGTAGGCAATGTCGCCTTGCTTTACGGTAGCGCTTGTGGTTGCGGTGACACTATTTGTGTCAGCCGCAGCCACAGGAACAATAACCATAGAAAGAATCAATGAAATAGCGCAAACAAGACTTATAAAAGGCAATCCCTTTTTATAGAATGTCATTTGCCACCCTTCCTTTGTTACATATCAAGAGTTGTTATCTTGCCGTTAACGTACTGGAGGATGCGCAGAGCTTCGGCAGAGGAAAGCTGTCCGTCGCCGTTGAGATCTGCGCGTTTGAAGGCATCGTCGCTGAGGAGAAGGTCTCCGTTCAGGCATTGCATCAGCATAAGGGCGTCCTTGGTAGTAACATTTCCGTTTCCGTCAACATCGCCCTTGCCAAGGAGGCTGTCAGCAGATTTTATAACTACAGTGTAAGGTGTCTCTGCATTTCCTTTTTGAACTGTATTAATGCCGTCGGTGGCAACAATGTAATATTCGATTCCGCTAAGGGTTACGTCACTACCGAAAATAGTTGCATTGAACTTGTCGTTATGCTTTGACATCACAAGAGATTTCCATTCCGCGGCTCCCACAGCACGATAAAAGAGAGTCACGCTCTGAATGCCTATGTTGTCGCTGGCGGTAGCGGAAATGACAAGATTGTTGTTCTCATATCCCTGGTTGACGGGGGTGTGGTAAAGGCTTGGCGCCATTGTATCCATAGCAGTTGCCATTACCTTGCCGGCAGGACTCGATTCGCTGAAGTCGGTAAGAACTACAGTATAGGTATACCAATAGGTCTTGCCGGGCTCTGCATTCTCATCAAGGAAGGTGCTGTCGGTAGGAAGCAGGATAGCGGGATTAAGCTTGACGTAGTTACCGTCCTTTGAATCTGCGCGGTAGATGTTGTAGCCGAGAAGAGTGTCGTAATCATCCTGCACAAAGGTAAGCTCGATGCCTGTTTCCTTTGCCACCGCCTGAAGGTTCATGGACAATGCGGCGGTGGTATCGACAGTAAATGTGAAACGTCCTGTTTTATCTTCGGCTGTAAAGAATGCATCTTCTGCTGCCTGTGCATTTGAAATCATTATGTGTTGCTTGCCGTTTTCAATACTTGATTTCAACGTATATTCGCCGATCCATTGACGAGAATTTTCCCATTCGCCATTAACCTTATAATCTGCGTACGGAGCTATTGTACCAAAGGTAACGTTCAAGGGAATAGTGGTATCCATGTCTCTGTTAAATTCAACTACGAATTTAACAGTTTGATTTCCAATTACATTTACGGTTTCTCCATCTTGGTTCAGTATGTATGCATTTGAAACCATTGGCCACATATCTTCGGTTGGAGATGTTAAAAAGCCTGACGGAATGATGTCACAATATTCTCTATAGGTGTCGTAATAATTAATCATTTTCTCAATATCTGATTTTGAACTGGTGCCCCAATAGATATCAGAGAAATCAGTTTTGTATTTACCTTCCAAGCTTTGAATATAATAGTAATTGTTTATAGTGATATTAGGACCTAACACCGCCGTATTCTCGATTCCCGGGAAACCAATCACGGTTTCGCAATATTTGGAATACGCTTCCCAAATATCATCTTCAGAAAAATTCAAATCGCTTTCAAAAATTATGTTTCCGGAATTTTTATATGGATCCCAGGTAAAATCTCCGCCATTATCAAGAATGTAACATTGACCAAACGTCATTCCCAACCTAGCTCTGGTTGTGCTGGAGAGCGTTGCAATTTTTGCTCCAAACAGTGATGCAAGTGCAGTTGCTTCGTATTCTATACCTTCAATGCTTGAATTACTATAACGTTCGGATGTGCATTTTAACATAACATATGTTTTGCCTTCGTATTGAATAATTTTTTCAATACTATCAACCGTAAGCGCCTGTCTCATTAAATGACCTACAGAACATTCTTCTGAGTTAAGGTAAACCAAATTCTTTTTGTTGATTTCATTGTACTCACAATAATCGATCCAAAGGTTTCCGTCAATTATCTGACAATGTTCCGCATACTCAGCTCTTGGATAACAATTTATAAATTTGCTGTTTGTAACAATATTTACTGCAAAAGAGAATTCATTTTCACCCGAATTAGAGCAAATACAGTGATCGAATGATTGTGCATAAATGATGTTACCACAATTATTGAATTTTGTGTATGAAAACGCTGCTGTACCATTATCACAGTAAATGTTTGCATAATCAATGTTTATCATTTTCTCACTGGTGCCATCACAAAGTAGTGTTCCCTTCACATTTATGCTAATGTATTCGTCAGAAGAAAAAACAATTGCAGCACCGGGTTCTACTACCACAGTTGCATTTTCTTTGATAAGGACATCGTGAGAAACAATATATAGCCTGCTTGACTCCAGTGTATAATTTCCCTCTATAACCACAGGTAAATGAATTCCGTTAGATACGCGAAACTGTGCTTTTTGTTTTTCGTCATCTGTATAAATAGTCTTATCGTTTTTATCAAGGCCGTTGGTATATGTAAGGCGAATAATAAAATCCACAAGATAATTGTTGGGGCAATCACTGCTCACTTCTATCTCGAAATATTTCTCGCCCGATTCCCTTACGGAATAAGTACCGATATCGGAAAGTTGCATTGAGGGATTAACAAAGGTGAAGTAAGGATCGACCACACCCACACCACGATCGGTATCAACAGATACGTTCACGTCAGATGCAACGCCGCCACGGTTGTGGAGGGAGAAATAAAGGCGAACGATCTCTCCGGCATCTATTATGCCGTTTCCGTTGTTTGCAGAGCTGATGGAGGTGTTGTCGTCAATGTAGTATTCGTAGAGATTCACTTTAGGCTTCGGAAGCTGTGTGAGCGCTTCTTGAATATCTGCAACAGAATGTGCGATGTCAATTTCCTTCAACAGATTGTTATACGGATTCACAGAACCGGTATTCACGATCTGTGACTGAATAAACTTGGTGGAATATACTTCCCTGTCGGAATACTTGGAGCGGAGAAGTGCCGCAATACCGGAAACAGTAGGTGCCGCCATGGAGGTACCGTTAAGGCATGTATACTTGTTTGCAGGCCATGTGGAGCCAACGCCCTCACCTACCGCAAACACCTCATATTCGATAGAGTCATAGGGAGAATGGTCATAGTTTGAGAAGGAAGAAATGCCGCTTCCGTTCTTATCGGTACTCATAACGCCGATAACGTAAGGAAGTGCTGCAGGATAAAAAACTTTTTTAATGTCGCAAATCTTGCAAGATAAATCATTACATGCACTGTCATTACCTGCGGCTGCAACGAGAACGCAGGAGTTATATGCATTCTCAAGTGCTTCCTCAACAGCGATGGAGATGAATTCTCCGCCGAAGGACATATTGATAACGGATGCACCGTTCATATATGCATACTGGATAGCCTCGGCAATATCGGAGTTTGTGAAGTAGCCGGAGGAATTGCCTGCCTTGAGTACCATCACCTTACAGTTGTATGCAACACCAATGCCGCCCTGCTTGTTGTTTTCAGCCGCAATGATACCTGCAACGTGAGTACCGTGACCGTTGTCGTCCATAGCATTGTTGTTGTCACCAACACAGTTCCAACCGTAAACATCGTCGATATAGCCATTGCCGTCATCATCCTTGCCGTTGTCGGGAATTTCGGCAGTGTTTACCCAGATGTTATTGCGAAGATCCATGTGGGTGTAGTCAACGCCCGTATCGATTACTGCAACGATAACGTCGGGACTGCCGCCGGGAGCCTTGCCGTTATGTGTCCAGCCGTTGGGAATGTTGGAAAGACCAAGGTTTACCTGATCCTTGTAATTGGGATTGTCCTCGGGCTTGTCGGTGGTACCCATGATATAGTCGTAGTCAACCTTTGCAAAAGTTCCGAGCTCTGTGAGATAAGAAACGGCAGCTACAGACTTTGTGTTATCTGCAAGCTTTACAGAATACCACTTGGAGCCCTTGTAAAGAGCCTCGCAGGACTCGTAGTCAAGCTCTCCGAGCATATCGCTGTCAAAGGAATCGGCTACCTTTACGAGAACTGTGCCCTCATTGTAATCACCTGTGGGAGCAGGCGTGGAAGAAGGCTTCTCGTCCGGTGTGACAGACTCCTGCTTGTTGTTTGTGTTAACGTTAATATTTGTGTTTGTGTTAA
The DNA here is from genome assembly GCA_045636685.1 of Candidatus Avispirillum sp. Classification (GTDB taxonomy): domain Bacteria; phylum Bacillota; class Clostridia; order Oscillospirales; family CAG-272; genus Avispirillum. Next base: position 17,873 of record JAZTXZ010000032.1, read on the forward strand.
CGGCTGTACTTGACTGAGTGCCGAAGGTGTTGCCGAGGGTTGTATTTCCTGCAACTCCGGGCTTTTTATCCTCAGCCTTCTTTTCATCGTCAACAATGTTTGATATACCCTCGTTCTTTTCCGTATTGTCCGCGATGGGTATGTCATCCTCGTCATAAGTAACGTTGTCATCTGTCCTGTGGAGAACGGAAACACCGTTGTTTTTGGAGGTCTTGTCATCACTTTCTGTTTTTGCGCAAGCAGCAAGGCTTAAAAGCATACAGAAGACCAACAATAATGCAATAATTTTGGTTGCATTGCCTTTCATATCAAAAATCTCCTTTCGAAATTTTAGTATTTGAATTAACTGTAACATAATTGTATATGTAAATAAGACATCTAAGCATTTTAATTCTAGCACACAAGGATATCAAAAGCAATGTGTCGTAGGCTTTTTTTGACCAATACTGAAACTTCGTCGTGTTAATGTATACACGTATGTCATTTTTGTTAAGATATAACAAATGGTATACTATAGCAATACAAACCTCCATCCAACGGTGCCGCCCAAAAAGCCGGGGATAAAAGGGAATAGAAGGTAATTGCGATAGTGTGATTGAAAAGCAAAAAAGAGCCTTGATTCTTGGAATCAAGGCTCTGATATTTTATGTGAAGAGGGCGGGAGCCCCTTATTTCATTGGGATTTTTGAGGGTAGGGGAGAGGTAAAGGCTGAAATAGATAAAAAGAAAAAGGTTATTACAAGAGAGATGGTTATGGAAGCCCTCAGAAGCAAGCTTATATTAGGAAAGCTGTTGTGGGGAATTTTCTGGCTGTGTATCTGCCTCTTGTTTGGAATATGCGGTATTTTTTTCGGCATTTTCGGTATCATTTTCTTTACCGCTGTAATCGGCGGATTTTCGGGAAGCCTGGCCGTTTCATTTTTAAAAGAGCATTTTGTGAATAAGAAAAATCTTGCAAGCGGAAAATTCACCGTAGTAAGAGTTGCCTGCACGGAAATAGAAGAAAAGAGTGATGATGAGGGCACCTACTATTTATATAAGTTTGCAAACGGTGTAACATATGGGCAGGATAAGGTTTCCTGCAATGTAGGAGATTACTACTATTTTGTTTATCCCGAAGGATATAAAGTCTCCGAGGTTTTCTATCCTGCTATCGAATATGCACCTGACTCAGATATTATCGTGACAGACTATATTTAAAATCAGAAAACAAAAAAAGGCCGTGAGGCCTTTTTTATTTTGTGAAGAGATGAGCTCTTTTCTGGAAATATACGTTGTTGGCTCCAATCATGATGCAGTTAAAGATTATGGAGAAGATAGAGGGGAAGAGGGAGAGAAATATGCCTTTGAATCCGCCGAGAACGGCCATGGTTACGATTAGGGAAGCAAAGGTTATGATAATGCTTCCCGCATAAACAAAGGTAAGCAGCTGAGGGCCGTTTTTATAAAATTTAGCAAGGCGGAATCTTGTGTAGATGGTGAATACACCGAGAGCAATTGTTGCAAGAGCAACTGCCTTATCGATGATGAACAGCTCAATGAAGAGCGAGCCTGAGAAAAGGCTTTTAGCGCCGTTGATAATGTTGATAATACCACCTGCCCAAAGTGCGAAATAGATAAGGAAATTAAACCATTTCATAGGAAGAGCGGGCTGAGCGGGAGACTGCATCTGTGACTGGATCTGAGAAATGATCTGAGATTCAACAGGCTGATCCTGAGAGGGAATAGCTGTGCCGCAGCCGGGGCAGAATTTAACGGAGGGGTCAATATTGTTACCGCAATTAGGGCAAAACATAAATTACCTCCAAAAATGGATTTTCTTAATTATACATCAATGTGACAAAAAATTCAATAAGTATCAAATAAAATTCCCCGACAAAGCTTTCGCCTTGTCGGGGGTATCTATACTAACTGATCACATAGGGGTGAAATATGCTTTGGTTAATAAAGAACTTCAACTATGTAATTGGTTTCGCCGAGCATCCAGTCGTCAGAACCGCTACCGTGGGCACCCCAGGTAACTGCAAAGCCGCCCCATTCGTTGAGCTTTGAAATGTTAACGAGGAAGGTTACTTGGTGGTTATCATACCAATCATATTTATCGGGAGTTTCGATATCCTCCTCCTCTTTGAGAAGAGCTGAATAATCGGAGGTATATACCCAAAGAGATTGGTATCCGTCGTTGATCTCCTGGACGTCAAAGATAATGGTAACGGAGGCTGTGGTGTAACCAAGCTCCATGAGCTTGTCACGCTCAAGGCCGGGGTTTACGAATTCCTGAAAGTCGTAATCATCAACGATAAGCACGTCGCGAAGTCCGTTTTTTGCATTGTAGTCAACGCCTACCTTGAGAGATATCCAGTAAGCGGTGATTGTGTGCTCGCCTGTGATCTGAACCTTGGCGCTCTTATCGAGAAGTACATCGTTAAGCATCCAGCCGTAGAAGACCCTTCCGTTAACCTCGAGAGTTTCGGGAGAAGCAAAGGTATAATCGCCAAAGAGAGAATCGTAGGATACGGTAATGCTTTCCTCAGGGAGTGTTACGCCATCAATGCTGTAAATGAGAGTAGCTGTCTTTGCCTCCCACTTGGCATGAAGGGTAACAACTGCACCGTCCTCGCTTGTGAGGTTAAGTGCGGAAATGGTTTCGCCACCCATGCCGATAAAGATCTCTGTGGTGGTTTTTTCATCTGTGGAGGGATCGGTTGTGGTTTCCATAAGATACCATCCCATGAAGTTCCATCCCTCAAGAGTGGGAGCTTCGGCAAGAGTAACGTCCTTATCGTACTGACAAGCGGTATTCTCGGGAAGGTTTAAGACGTTGTGAGAAGCGTTGCCGGGCTTATTCTCGTCATACTGGATAGTATAATCGTGATTTGTCCAATGAGCGTAGAGAGTGATTCTCTCGCGGCCGCGGGAGGAGATATCCTCAACTGTTGCGCCGCCCTCAAGGAGCTTATAGGAGCCATCCTCTTCGTTTCGAAGCTCCCAGCCGCCGAAGGTATAGCCTTCTCTTGTGTACTCGTTTTCGAGGATGTAGATGTTCTCGCCAACGGTGTTAACGCTCATCTTCATCTGCTCGCCCTCGCCGCCGTTAGCGTCGTAGGAAACGTAGTAAGCCTCTTCTACCATTGCAAGGATCTCCTCGCGGGGAATCTTATACTCAAGAGTCTCGCAGGACTGAGAGTTAAGTGCCTTAACATCGGGATAGTAGAGAACCATCTCGTGCATATTATCAAGCATACTGTATGTGCTGAGCTTGAAGTTGCCGCTCTTTGGCACGTATGTAACTACACCGAATACGCGAACGTTACCTGCATGAACGTAAGCATAATAGCCCTCGGGCATATCCTTTTCGATGGTTACCGTTGCTGTTACTGTTGTGGAGATAGATTCGAGATATGCGATCTCAGAGGAGGATTCTGTCTCCTTGCCGGTTTCCGTGGATGTGGAGCCGCCAACTACAGAGCTTCCGCCCCAAGAGGATGTGGTTGTATTTGTGTAGCCATATCCTGCTTCAACCTTGGCTGTTACCATACCCGCATCTACCTCAACGCCAACGGTTACGTTAACGTTGTGCTCTTCGGATTCTTCCTTTGCCCATTCCTTGGACTCTTCCCATTCATCGGAGGAGGAAACGGACTCGGAAACTGTATTTGCAATAGAATTTGCAATGCTGTTTTCAATAGTTACAGAGGACTCAAGACCGAACTCAAGGTCGCCTGCACCTGTGTGATATTTAAGATTGGGAGTGTTTACGTTGAGATGATCGAGGACAACGTGCTCGATGGTACCGATCTCGTAAATGTAGTAGTATACCTCGTTGTTTTCATCGTAAACCGAGAGAGTTTTTTCGTTTGTACCCTGAACTGCAAGGTTTCTCTGGAGCTTCCATGTAGCTGTAAGCTCAAGGTCACCGCTGGTTCCCTTAGGGATCTCTGTGATGATATTGCCGTTCTGATCCTGCCAGCCCATGAACTTGAGACCGCTCCACTTTGCGGGCTGAAGGATGATTCTTGATTCAACGTTGTAGGATTCTACGTTGGAATGCTCGGGAGCTTCCCAATAGATGATGTCGTATTCCTCAAGCTCCCAATGAGCGTAGAGGATGTAGTCCTCTGTGCTGCCCTTCTTTATGTAGTCAACAACGTCGCCGCCAACGGAAGCTGTATACCAGCCTACGAAAATGTAGCCGTCAGCCTCGGGAACGGGAAGCTCAAGAAGACCCTTTGCTTCGTCGTATTCCGTAATTTCAGGATATTCTGCAGTTTTGAGGTTTCTGTAAATGATGGAGTGGTATGTACCCTCAAGCTTCGGGAGAACCTCCTGTGCCTTGATGATCGTGTTGCATACGGAGCAATGAGAGCCCTCTGTAAGACCCGTGCTTGTCCCTGTGGGGGCAACTGCGGGGTCGATAACCTCTGTGTGTCCCTTTGCTGCGATAACGGTTTCTGCGGGGGAGATCTCGTTATCATTTCTTTCGTCTGAGAAATATGTATCACAGGCACTGCAGAACCAATATGCGATATTACCTGCAGCTGTGCAAGTAGCTTCCTTTGCTGCTACTGCTTTGATTACGTGATTACATTCTTCGGGTTTCTCGGGCTCAACGGGCTCGTCTCCTCCAGAGGGGGGAGTGTAGCTTCCCGTGATGATTCTTGCAAGAGCGTTTGCATCAAGTCCGTTGATGGAACCGTCCATTGTGATATCAGCCGCCTTGAATGCATCATCGCCAACAACAACGATTCCGGCGAGGATTCTCTTGAAGACGTTTGCGTCCATGGCGCTGACCTTGCCGTCTCCGTTAACGTCGCCGAGGACGATGCCTTTTGTGTTTGTTGCCATTCCGATAACGGCAAAGCTCTGCAGGAGCATTGCGGCGATGAGCGCAACTGCAAAGAGCTTTCTGAGGCAGTATTTCTTTTTATTTTTCATGATTACCGTATTTTGCAAAAGAGAAAATGATTCGGTCTTTAAAATTTCTTTTTTGCATTTTTACCTCCTTAATCATATATTTCTGCAAAATAATTATAACAGAATTGTTAATAAATATCGAAAAGAGGAACGAAATGCTCGATTCCGGGAATGAACGGTTGCATCTTTTCTTGAATTGTACTGTAATAAATGTTATAATTATATTACTAAACAAAGGAGGTGATCTTGTGGTTAGAATTGCGGTTTGCGATGATTCTTCTGCTTTTCTGAATCAGACGAAATCTATGATCGATAATTGGGAAGAAAAGAAGGGAAGCATCCAAACAGAGACGTTCACAAACGGAGATGACCTTATTTGTGCTCACACCCAGAATCCCTTTGATATCATTTTTCTTGATATAGTCATGCCTCTTATGAACGGTATCGAAACTGCAAGAGAGCTTCGCGAGAAGGATAAGAAGGTCAAGATCGTGTTTTTGAGCTCATCAAGCGAATACGGAGTCGATTCTTATACGGTCAAGGCAAGCAACTACCTTTTGAAGCCTACGTCAAAAAAAGCATTTTTCGATTGCCTTTCCGAGCTTTTTTCGGAGGCAGAGGATAATCTGCACTTTATTACTGTAAAGGGAACAGATGCAACCCACCGCATCTCCCTCGGTAATATTGAGTGCGTTGAATCTCAGGGAAAGCATATTGTTTTTCATCTTTTGGGCGGCAGACGCATCGAATCGGCAGACCCCCTCTATGCTTATGAAAGCAAGCTGATCGCTGACGACGGATTTTTCAAATGCCACAGAAGCTACATTGTCAATCTTAACAACATAGACAGCTATACCCATAAGGAGATCGTTATGCGCTCGGGGCAGTGTATTCCCATATCACGCAGCTGTCAAAAAAGCTTTGAGGAGACTTATTTCAGCGTTGTATTCGGAAGGGCAGGCGACGACAGATGATAGAGAATATTTTGTTTTATGTTCACTACGTTATCATTCTTGCTTTTGGCGTGTTTTTGACGTTTTCCTTTTCGGGGATACGCTTCACAAAGAAAAATGTTTTCTCTTCGGTGGCAGTTTTTCTGTTTTGCGGAATTCTTCAGCTTGTCTCTTTTATATTTTCAAGCGAGGCGACGGTATGGAAGCTTTATCCCATTATCATTCATTTCCCCATCGTTTTAGTTCTTTTGCTCTTTTATAAGAAAAGGATCTCAACGGCTCTTGCATCCGTTTGTCTTGCATATCTTTGCTGTCAGCCTGCCAAATGGTTTGGAGTTATTTTTGAGGAAATAACAGGCAGTGTTGCTATGACGTATATCGCAAAAATGGTAGCATTGATCGCTATGGGTGCTGTCTGTGTTTTTGTTATTTCCTCATATATTTCGGAAATATTCAACAAGGACGATAAAAGCGTCTGGATTTTCGGAATCGTCCCCATGGTTTATTATGTTTTCGAGTATGCAGGAAGCATATATACAGACCTTATAGATAACAACAATCCAATAGCAACAGAATTTTTGCCATTTTTCGTGTGCACCTTTTTCATGCTGTTTTGCGTGTTGTATTGCAAGGAGTATGAGAAAAAGGCGGATGCTCAGAGAAATGAGCAGATAATGAAAATAACTGTCCAGCAGCAGGCAAAGGAAATAGAGGCAGTCAAAGCAAGCAATACGGAAACAAGGCTTCTTCGCCACGATATGCGACTGATGCTTTCAAGTCTCTCACTCAGCATAGAGCGGAATGACCGAGAAAACGCAATGAAGATCATTTCGGGCTTTGCGAGCAGAGTTGAGGCATCTGCTCTTCACAGATATTGCGAGAATGATACGATCAATTATATTCTCACAAGCTATGAGAATAAGTGCATGGAGAATGATATAGAGTTTTGTGCAAAGGTTGAGATAGGAGAGCTTTCTGTGGATGAGGCTATGTTTGCCTCCGTCATTTCAAATGCGCTGGATAATGCGCTCAATGCTCAGCTTGCATTGGAGCCTGAGAAGAGAAGCATCAAGCTCATGCTGAAGTACTCTGATGGAAAGCTCCTTCTTTCAGTTAAAAATCCCTTTAAGGATAAGATAACGTTTGCCGACGGGCTTCCCGTTTCCAACAAAAAAGGTCACGGCTTGGGTACTCAAAGCATACGCTATATTGCAGAAAAGATGGGCGGCAAAAGCCAGTTCCTGGTCCAGGATGATAAATTTGTTTTAAGAGTTATTCTTTAGATAATTTCCGTATCGGTTCCACAAATGTGGAAGTTTAATGCGATCCTTCAATTTCGGGGTTATCGAACATTACGCACAAATGCTGCAAGCGGATATTATCCTTATGATTGGAAACGCCACCTCCGCCAAGGATGACGTGATAAGACCGATTCGAACAGTAACGCAGATAAAAAGAAAGAACAGGGCAAAAGCCCTGTTTGACCAACCTTTCAGTATGAACAAAAGCATAGTTAAGGGATTGCTGTCTGCGCTGAAACGTATTCAGGACGAGCAAGGAAATGCTTGTACAACTATTTTTAGAAAATGTTGTGATTCATATTTAAACCATTATGGTGCTGTTTCGATTTTGGATACTCTTACATCTGGAGAAATAGAAGAAATTTCGTATTTTTATATGAAAAGAGCAACGGAATAATTATATAAAGTATATCAGAAAAGTTTGAAGGAGTTAAAGAAATGCGCTTAACAAAAGCAAGAATTCAAGGATATCGAAGCATCATCGATTCGGAATTTTTTGAAGTCGAAAACGGAAAAACCATTTTGGTTGGCCCGAACGAAGCCGGAAAAGGCATTTATCCGTTGGTCTTGTGAACATGACTTGGACAACTTGAAGTCCACAGAGATTGTGCAAGCAGAAAAATTTATCAAAAAGGTTAATAAGGTGCTTCAGTAAAATACACTAGTAATTAACTCAGTTAATCATAAAACCGCCTGAGTCGCCCAAAAAACCGACCAAAAAGACAGGAATAAAGGGGAATAGAAGGGAATTGCGATAGTTTGACGGATCAAAGAAAAAGAGCCTTAATCGTTCTGATTAAGGCTCTGATATTTTACGTGGGAACGGCGAAAAGCCCTTATTTTACAGTCTTTTTCGGAGATCACAAGGATATTATGGCATGAAAAAAGCACCCTGTTGGGTGCTTTTGATCTGGCAAGTTGCACCGATTTAGGTATCCATCCTTTCGCAATGGCTTTAATACTTTTTCTTTAAAATAAAGAACGATACCCAAAACAGCACGAGCATCAAACATACGGCGCCACCCGAAGCCATACACAGCAAATCTTGGTTCAAAAGTTTAAACACGATAGTGCTCAGGGCGCAGATGATAATAAACAGGTAACCCGCCCAAGCCCAAGCCTTGTTGCGAATAAAGTGAAACCGTTCATCAGTTTCGGCAACTTCTCTTTTTTCTCGGTAAGTCTCACTCCTGCTCAAACGGTAACTGCGGAGCAGACGCACAATACCAACGACCATCAAAGCCGAACCCATACCGCTCCAAAATTCGTCTAGGGTTTCCAGACAGC
>JAZTXZ010000033.1:0-9225 GCA_045636685.1 Candidatus Avispirillum sp.
ATTATTGGCAATTTTCTCATTTTATGTTTTACTTTAGTTCAAGAATAGTTCTTGTGCAGATGTGGCAACCCTTCCGTCATCGGTGACAAAGAAAACAGTAATCGTTTGTTTACCTTTCACCGATGCCACCTCCCCTTCACAGCACCTTCGGTACTGAGAAGAGGAGGCTTTAGTTCAGCGGATCCTCGATAACGCGTGTGTAAACAGCCCGACAAACCCGAATTTGAAGGGAATATAGCATACAAAAAGCGGCACACGTTCTTTTAGCATGAATGTGTACCGCAAAATAGCTAAAGCTATTATTTGTTAATCATTATACATCTGACGAATAGATAAGCTCCTTTGCCTTCTTTTCGATATGCTTGATAGCCCGCTCCGTATCCTCAAGCTTGCATCTTAATTTTGAAACTGCCTTACCGATACAGCTCCTCAGTTCAACGGTATCGATGCGCGCCTGCTTCAAAATATTGTGTACCGTAAAGTCTGTAAACAATCCGGAGAACAGTCTGTCAAAAATCAGAAGTGCGCCGTCTATATCTATCTTCACATCACAGCGAACGTTTACGTCCACAAGCTCTGCCTTGAATCGGATGAGCTTTATTTTTAGCTCATCGATCTGTGCCTTTGCATAGTCGATATGAATATGACGGTATTTATTAGATACGATCCTATCTCTATGGTTGCTTGTGATAAGAGCCGCGTCTATTTCATCAATCAGATCCTTTGATAAAGCAAAAGCCTCCTCGCCCACGCCTATGGCTTCTTCCAACTCCCGAATCAAATATCTGTGTTGTACGAGATTTTCCTCCAGCAAAAACAGCTCAAGGGCGTGCTCATTATCGGATGCTCGTAATAGTGCTTCCTTTTCCTTCATCGCGCGCTCGTAGCGCTCCTCGCAATCGCCGAGGCTCCTTCTCTCTTCTTCGAGAATTGCGATCTCTTTTTTCACGGCCTCAAGAGTGTTATGGCACATATTATAGCTAAGCTTTGCCGCCTCAGCCTCTTTTTTTTCAAGAGAAAGCTCCTCGTCCATTCTTCCGATGATCCTGAGAATTACCGAGGCGAAGCTGATACGCTCAAGGCGCTCAACGTCGTCTATCTCCCGTTCCATCCTGATTTCAAGAGCTGAAAGCTCCTCTATAAGCGCAGACCTCTGCAATCGAAGCTCGCCCAGCATATTATCTATACTCTTTTTTCTATCGACCTTATTTCTGAGTTCAATAATTGCTTCTTTCATGATTTCTACCTCAAATATCTGCATTAATCACAATATCCTTAAGCTTTTTCTCTGCGCGTTCAAGCTGTACTGTCGGCTTTGAATGACATTATATCACATCAATTATATATTACAGCACTCTTTAAGGATTGTAAATACACAAAAATGCTGTTTTTGTAAAAATAAAGCACAGAGAATTTGGGAATGCGTTTTCAAATTCGGGTTTATGGGGGGAAGGAAGCAGCACGTGCGCGAACTCGGTGAACAGATGAAATAAAAATTCCCCGAAGCGGTCGCTTCGGGGATCGATGATCAATATTTGATAAAGGGAATCAGTGAAAGAAGGAGGCGCTTTTTCTTCTTTTTCCAGTATGCTCTCGCTCTTCCGTCAGTTCGCTGGATCTCGTTGTTGATATGCTTGAGCTCGCTGGAAAACGCTCTGTGCCATTCAATTAAATTAAGTATCAGTGCAGCCAAAACGATAACTCCAACAGTACCTGCTGCCAGCCAGACGATAAGTGAATTTTCTGTCACAGCTTTTCTCCTTCGGTGTAGGGATACATCATATATTTATATGCCTTTATAGAATTTTATCATATTTATTTAGTTCGGTCAATTGATAAATTCTACATATATCGCAATATTTCGAGGGAGAAGGGTGTGAAAGTTCGCTAAAAATACGTTTTTGATTTTTGCGGTTCAGAATGTTCAGGCATGGTTATCCTAAAAGCACATCTGAAACGAGCATTATACAGAAACCGACAAGAAGGGCATAGGTTGCACCTCTCTCGCTTCCGTGGGCGTGAGTTTCAGGGATCATTTCGTCGCTGATAACGTAGAGCATAGTTCCGCCCGCAAATGCAAGGGCGAAGGGGAGAATAAAGGTTGCAATACTGACTGCAAAATATCCGATGAGTGTTCCGATAACTTCAACGAGACCTGTGATCATAGCACAGATGAAGGTTTTCTTCGGAGAAATTCCTGCAGAGAGCATGGGAGCGATAATAACCATACCTTCGGGAATGTTCTGGAGAGCAATACCTCCGGCAATGAGAAGAGCCTGAGCCGTGTCTTCTGAACCAAAACCAACACCGGCGGCAATACCCTCAGGAAGGTTATGTATGGCAATTGCTGTAACAAACAAAAGAACCTTTGAAAGATTTGAGTTATGATGCGGCTCAATATCGGGGCCGATCATTTTGTGCAGATGGGGAACCAGCTTATCAATTACATTAAGTGACAGTGCGCCTGCAAATATTCCGGCAACCGTAATAAGGATACCGTATTTTCCGCCGTATTCAAGTGACGGTATCACAAGGCCGAGTACCGCTGCCGCAAGCATTACACCTGCGGCAAAGGAGAGAACAATATCTGAAAAACGGTGGGAAATTTTTTTAAAAATAAATCCTATAAGGCTGCCGAACAGTGTGGAACTGCCAACACCCAGCGCTGTAAGTAAAACAAGTTTCATATCGCTTTCTCCTATCCATTATGTAAAAAGCCCCACCCGTCAGTAAAAGGCGGAGTGGGACCTTTTTCATTCCTCGGAAAAATCCTCTTTGCCCACTCCGCAAAGGGGGCATTTGAAGTCCTCGGATAGATCTTCAAATTTTGTACCGGGAGAGATCCCGCGCTCGGCATCTCCCTTAGCTTCATCATAGGTCCAACCGCAAATGTCGCAAACGTACTTTTTCATAAAAGACCGTCCTTTTTATATTTGCAGTGGTGAAAAAGTCAGTTTCGGCAAAGCTCTTCTGCAAGGGCGCAGATCTGTGCGCGGCTTTCATCATTCATAGCTGAAAGCACCTTAACACTGTTTTCGCAGAAGGTGATGTTTTTTGATTTCTCAAGCATTTCCTTCATTTTTCTTGCTGCTACGGGAGCCCAGCTTCCGTTTTCGATGAAGCCAACAGTGCGGTTCTGATAGAAACGCTCTGTCAGATGATCGATAAATGTCTTCATGAAGGGGAAGATATCTCCGTTATAAGTTGTAGTAGCGAGAACGAGCTTTGAGTAGCGGAAAGCATCTTCAACGCACTCTGCCATATCCTCACGTGCAAGATCGCAGACAACAACCTTTTCGGCGCCTTTCGCAATAAGCTCATCGCGAAGGGCAAGCACTGCCTTCTTAGTATTCCCATAAACTGAAGTATATGCAATAAGTATGCCCTCGTTTTCAGGTCTGTAGGAGGACCAGATATCGTAGAGATTCAGATAGTAGCCGAGATCTTCAGTGAGTACGGGGCCGTGGAGAGGGCAGATAATGCTGATATCCAGCGCAGCTGCCTTTTTAAGAAGAGCCTGTACCTGAGCGCCGTATTTGCCAACGATGCCGATATAGTAGCGGCGAGCCTCGCAAGCCCAGTCCTCTTCAACATCAAGAGCGCCGAACTTACCGAATCCGTCAGCTGAGAAAAGAACCTTGTCATATGAGTCATATGTAACTATTACCTCAGGCCAGTGGACCATGGGAGCTGTAACAAAGGTGAGTACATGCTTTCCCAGAGAGAGTGTATCTCCCTCTCCGACGATGATCTGCTTTTCAGGATAATCTGTGCCGAAAAAGTTCTTCATCATGGCAAAGGCTTTTTTGGATGCAACGATCTTAGCCTCTGGATAAGCGCTTGCAAACTTAGTAATGTTGGCAGAGTGGTCAGGCTCCATATGCTGAACAATGAGATAATCTGCGCGTCTGCCTTCAAGGGCATTTTCGATATTTGAAAGCCACTGTTCTCCGAAACGCGCATCAACGGTATCGAAAATTGCGGTTTTCTCATCAATTACGGCGTAAGAGTTATATGCCATACCGTTGGGAACTACGTACTGTCCCTCGAAAAGGTCAACATCATGATCGTTGACGCCGATATATTTTATATCATTTGTAATATTCATTTTGTTTTACTCCTTAAGCATTTATAGACAGATTATAGCACAAAAAAGCATTACATTCAACAGGAAAATCGATACTGATTAAAGTATTCTTCAATCCTGCGGTGAGGTGGGTTCTGGAAGCGATTAAGCTTTTTTGTTTTATTCCAAATATTATTTACTATTTTCATTTTTTATGATACAATAGTCCTTAATGTTTTAAAAATCGTGTTTTGAAGCGATTGAAAGGAACAATTATGAAAAAAAGAATTTTTGCTTTTATTCTGGCCGTAATAACTGTTATCGGTGTTTTTCCCGTTGTGGTTTCGGCTGAGGATTATCTTACCACGGCTGAAGGCTTTGTTTATACCGTTGGCGAAGACGGTATCACTATTGAGTGGTATAACGGTGAGGACACAGAGCTGTACATCCCTTATACTGTAAAGGGTAAAAAGGTAACTGCTATTGCAGACGGCGCTTTCCAGGGCCTTGAGGACGTTACCTATATTGATATTCCTCCCTACGTTACTTATATCGGAGACGATGCCTTCTACGGATGCACTTCCCTTGAAAGCATAGTTATTCCCGAGGGTGTTACAGAGATTGCAGACAATCTTTTCAACAGCTGCACGTCTCTTTCAGAGATCACCCTTCCCGCGGGGCTCACCCGTATCGGCTATCAGGCATTCAGCCAGTGCTCCTCTCTTGCGTCCGTAATCGTTCCCGAGGGTGTTGAGATCATTGACGACTGGGCATTTGCATACTGTGCCGCTCTTGAGATCGTAGGCCTTCCCGAGACCCTTGTTCAGATCGACACAGGCGCATTTGACTACTGTACCGTTCTTTCCCAGGTTTATTATGCATCAAGCCCCTCAGCGTTTAAAAGCGTTGCGGTAGGCGTCGCAAACGATTATCTTCTCACTGCTGAATTTATCTTTGGAAAGGAAGATCAGCCTGAGGAGCCCGAAGCACATCCTCTTTTCGAGTACGTTATTGAGGATGGCGTTGCAAAGATCACAAAATATATCGGCACAGATACTGTTGTAACAGTACCCGCGACTCTTTACGGCTATCCCGTTGTTATGGGTGAAGCTGTTTTCAGCGGCACAAGAGTTAAAGAGGTAACTATTTCTGAGGGTATCGATTCCATCGGCCGCTTTGCATTCGAAGCTTGCACTAGGCTTGAAAAGGTAACTCTTCCCGAGGGTATCAAGGCTATTCCCGATTTCGCTTTCCGCGATTGCCCTTATCTTAAAACAGTTAACATTCCTTCAACTGTTGAAACTATCGGAACCTGTGCATTCACATCTTGCCAGAGCCTTGAGGCCATCACCATTCCTGCAGATGTTACGTCCATCGGTCTGCAGGCATTTATGAACTGCTTTAAGGTCAAGGAGTTCATCCTTCCCGAAAAGCTCACGTCCATCGGCGAGCAGGCATTTGCATGGTGCTCAGGATTTTCCTCTGTTGTTGTCCCCGAGGGCGTTACAACCATTGATAAGCAGGCATTTGAGGGTTGCTCCTCTCTCAAAAAGGTAACTCTCCCCGAAAGCCTTACTTTTATCGGCGAGGATGCCTTCTTCGGATGCTCTTCTCTTGAAACAGTTGAGTATAACGGCAACGAAACACAGTGGGAGAACGTATCAAAGCTTTATAACGATACTCTCCTTTCTGCAAACATCGTATTCCTCGGTGAGCCCGAGGTTGCGGTTGATTACGAATACTACGTAAATGCCGACGGCAAAACAGTAACTGTCACAAAGTATATCGGCAGTGCGGATTGGGTAGAGATTCCCGCTGAGATCAAGGGCTACGCAGTAACTGTCATCGGAACAGGCTGCTTTGCCGACAGAAGCGACGTTTACGTAGTCTATATCCCCGATGGAGTTACTACCATTGAGGCGGGTGCCTTCTCAAACTGTGTAAACCTCGGCTACGTAGGCACATCCTCCACAATTGAGTATATCGGTGAGAGAGCATTCAAGGATTGCAGAAATCTTTATGATTTCACTATCCCCGAAAAGGTAACGGCAATTCTCGAAAGCACATTTGAGGGCTGCACAGGTCTTGAAATGGTTGAAACTCACGATGGCATCACATCCTTTGGCAAGCGCGCATTCTATGGCTGTAAAAAGATTGTTCTCACAAAGGCAGGCTTCTCCGACAGCCTTACAGAGATCGGCGAAAGCGCATTTGAAGGATGCGAGGATCTCTGGAGACTTTCCTTTGGCGCAAACCTCGAGTATATCGGCGAAAAAGCATTTAACGGCTGCGTAGGTATTGATAATATCGAGATCGACAGCGCAAACCCCTGCTATTATTCCTCCGGCAACTGCCTTATCGAAAGAGAAACAGAGAAGCTCGTTCTCGGTGCAAACCTTTCCGTTATTCCCGAGGGCGTAAAGATCATCGGCGAGAGCGCATTCTCCGAAAGATATACTCTTATCACCCTTGATATTCCCGAAAGTGTTGAGAAGATCGAGAAGAGCGGCTTTGAGGGCTGTACAGGACTTAAAACAGTAACAGGCGGCGAGGGCATTATCACTCTCGGCGAGCGCGCATTCTACAGATGCGTTGCCCTTGAAGCTATCACTCTTCCCGAGGGTCTTGAAACCATCCCCGCAAACACATTCTACAGAAATACTGCTCTTGCAGAAATCACCCTTCCTTCCACTCTCAAGACAATTGAAAAGAGCGCATTCGACGTATGCCGCGCTCTTGCGACCGTAAATTTTGGCGGCAGCAAGGTTCAGTGGCAGGCAATCACCATCGGCGAATACAACAGCTACCTCACAAGCGCAGAGGTCATCTTTGCCGTTGAGGATAACCCCGTTCTTTTCGAGTATGAGATCGATGAGGAGGCGGGCACCGTTACTATCCTTTCCTATATCGGTCTTGATGAGGAGATAGTTATCCCCTCCGAGATCGAGGGCTATCCCGTAGTTGAGATTGCAAAGCGTGCCTTCTATGAAAACACAATCATCAAAAAGGTAACAGCCTCCGATGGCCTTCTTGAGATCGGCAAGGAAGCATTCTACAGATGCTACAGCCTGCAGGAGGTAAACCTCCCCGATTCCGTTTGTAAGATCGGCACAAGCGTGTTCTACGATACAGGCCTTCAGAGCTTCAGAATCCCCGCAGGAATCACAACTATCCCCGAGAACGCATTTACCCTTTCAGCATTAACTTCTATTGAGATCCCCGCAACCGTGAAGGAGATCGATGCTAAGGCATTCCAGTATTGCAGACAGCTTGAGACTGTAATCCTCAACGAAGGTCTTGAGACTATCGGCGAAAATGCCTTCTATACATGCGGCCTCACAGAGATAGTGATCCCCTCTACTGTAACAGTTATCCCCGCAAGTGCATTCCGCGCTTGCGAATCTCTCAAAAAGGTAACTATTCCCGACTCCGTAACAGAGATTCAGAACGGCGCATTTGAGTCCTGCACGTCTCTTTCCTCCATCGTTATTCCCGACAGCGTTAAGACTATCGGCGAAAGAGCCTTCTACTATTGTAAGAAGCTTGCAAGGGTAACTCTCCCCGCAGGCCTTGAGGTTATCGAAAGCTCTCTCTTCTATAACTGCGAGTGGCTTGACAGCATAAAGATCCCCGCAAGCGTTAAGAGAATCAAATATGATGCATTTACAGGTACCGATCTTTACGAGGATGAGGATAACTGGGAAAACGGTATTCTTTATATCGATAAGTGCCTTATCAAGGCAGATACGGAAATAAGCGGAAGCTGCACCGTAAAGGACGGCACCGTGCTTATTGCGGATTATGCTATATCCAACTGCGACAGCATAACAGAGCTGAAGCTTCCCGAAAGCCTTCGCCATATGGGCGAGTATGCGATCTACGATTGCGATCTTATCACTCGATTTGATATCCCCTCAGGTATGGAGATGATCGATTCATATTCCATCGTTTACTGCATCGGTGTTACAGAGGTGTATATCCCCCGTACCGTAAAGCAGATCGGTACCGCGGTATTCGGCTCCTGCTCCAATATCACAACAGTTTATTATGAAGGCACGGAGGCTGAATGGAACGAGATCGAGATCGGCAATTCAACCTACCTTACAAGAGCAGAACGCGTATACCTCGGCACGGATAAGCCTGTAGAAAAGGTTCTCGGCGACCTCAACGGCGACGGTGCTTTAAACGCAAAAGACGTGAACTATATGAAGAGAATCCTCGCGGGCGCGGTATCTCCCACCCATGAGCAGAAGGTCTCCGGAGATATAGACGGAGACGGTTATATTGCCGCCATCGACGCAAATATCCTTTCCAAGATGATATCCGGTGTTAAGTGATTAAAAGATCGGCCGAGCAGCGGAATCCCCTTCGGAAAAAGAACAAAAAAGAAATAAAATTTCAATATCACAAAATGACCTCCTTCATCAGTTTGAAGGAGGTCATTTTTTAGTTGCAGATAAAAAAACCATGCTATACAAGTGGAAGATCAAGCTTTTGGTAAGAGGAGAAGCAGGGAAGAAAAATCTCCTTGTTAAAACAGAAGTAGTTTGCTGAATAATTTCCCGAAACTTGACGACTTCTCGAAAAAAATGCGAAAATGATATTGAAAAAAGAGGAGACAGACTGTATAATATATGTGTATAACAATATTTCAAAAGGAGACTAGACCAATGAGCTTAGTTTATTCTAAAGAAGTTGAAAACATGTGCTGCGTTGCAAAGGGCCCCAACCACGGTCCCGCTCCCATTCCCGAAGAGGGCAAGTGGGTTCAGGCAAAGCAGATCACTGACATCTCTGCATACACCCACGGTGTGGGCTGGTGTGCTCCCCAGCAGGGCGCTTGCAAGCTTTCCCTCAACGTTAAGGAAGGTATCATCGAAGAGGCTCTCGTTGAGACAATCGGTTGCTCCGGTATGACTCACTCTGCAGCTATGGCAGCTGAGATCCTCCCCGGCAAGACTCTCCTCGAGGCTCTTAAAACAGACCTCGTTTGCGACGCTATCAACACCGCAATGCGCGAGCTCTTCCTCCAGATCGTTTACGGCCGCAGCCAGTCCGCTTTCTCCGAGGGCGGTCTCGTTATCGGCGCAGGTATGGAAGACCTCGGTAAGGGCGCACGCTCCATGGTCGGTACTATGTACGGCACCAAGGAAAAGGGC
>JAZTXZ010000034.1:0-1868 GCA_045636685.1 Candidatus Avispirillum sp.
GGATTATTGGATATTCCAGAAAGCGTGGCGAAAAGACCATGGCTGAAAGACTTGCCGGCGAGATTATGGACGCCAAGGCAGGCATGAAGTCGGAGGCCAAGCGGTCTTAGGAAGACAACACATCACATCAACTCCTTGGCTCACAGAACGACATGGCTACGATCCGACTTGGATTATTGGATATTCCAGAAAGCGTGGCGAAAAGACCATGGCTGAAAGACTTGCCGGCGAGATTATGGACGCTAAGGCAGGCATGGGTGGCGCTTTCAAAAAGAAAGAAGATACCCACAAGATGGCAGAAGCAAACAAGGCGTTTGCTCACTACAGATTCTAATCAGTATATTAAGGAGAAAAAAGGTAAATGGCAAGAGAATTTTCGCTTGAACGTACCAGAAATATCGGTATCATGGCTCACATCGATGCCGGTAAGACTACCACAACCGAGAGAATCCTTTTCTATACTGGTAAAACTCACCGTATAGGTGAAACTCATGACGGTTCCGCAACAATGGACTGGATGGCACAGGAGCAGGAAAGAGGTATTACAATTACCTCCGCTGCTACCACATGCTTCTGGGTTCCCACAAAGTTCCAGAAAGATCCTGATGCAGCAAAGGACAACAAGTACCGTATCAACATCATTGATACTCCCGGTCACGTTGACTTTACTGTAGAGGTACAGCGTTCTCTTCGTGTACTTGACGGTTCTGTAACCGTTCTTTGCGCAAAGGGCGGCGTTGGGCCCCAGACTGAGACCGTTTGGCACCAGGCTAATGAGTATAAGGTTCCCAGAATGTGCTACATCAATAAGATGGACATTATGGGCGCAGATTTCTACCGCGTTGTTAAGATGATTAAGGAAAGACTGCGCGCTAACGGCGTTCCCGTGCAGCTTCCTATCGGTAAGGAGTCTTCCTTCCGCGGAATCATCGACCTCATTGAGATGAAGGCTGACGTATATTACGACGACCTTGGTAAGGATATGAGAGTTGAAGAGATTCCCGAGGATATGAGAGAGCTTGCTGAAGAGTACCGTGCATCTATGATCGAGTCTATTTGCGAGACAGATGACGCTCTTATGGATAAGTTCTTCAATGAGGAAGAGATTACCAACGAGGAGCTTAAGGCAGCTCTTCGTAAAGCAACCCTTGATAATAAGATCATTCCCGTTTGCTGCGGTACATCTTATAAGAACAAGGGCGTTCAGAAGCTTCTGGACAACATTATTGAGTATATGCCCGCTCCCACAGATATTGAAGCTATCAAGGGTGTTAACCCTGATACAGGCGCAGAGGATTGCCGCCACGCAAGTGATGACGAGCCCTTCTCCGCTCTTGCCTTCAAGATCATGACCGACCCCTTCGTTGGTAGACTCTGCTTCTTCAGAGTTTACTCCGGCTCGGTTTCCAAGGGATCCGCTGTTTATAACTCTACAAAGGATAGCGACGAGAGATTCGGCCGTATCCTTCAGATGCACGCAAACGAGAGATCCGATATCGACGTTTGCTATGCAGGTGACATCGCTGCTGTAGTTGGCGTTAAGAACACTACAACAGGTGACACCTTCTGTGATGAAAAGCATCCTATCATCCTCGAGTCTATGGTATTCCCTGAGCCCGTTATCCGCCAGGCTATCGAGCCCAAGACCAAGGCAGGTCAGGAAAAGATGGGTATCGCCCTTGCAAAGCTTGCAGAGGAAGACCCCACCTTCCGTACCTACACAGACGAAGAAACAGGACAAACCATCATCGCAGGTATGGGTGAGCTTCACCTCGAGATTATCGTAGACCGTCTCCTTCGTGAGTTCAAGGTTGAGGCTAATATCGGTGCTCCCCAGGTTGCTTATAAGGAAACAATCCGCAAGCAGG
>JAZTXZ010000035.1:0-6298 GCA_045636685.1 Candidatus Avispirillum sp.
GATCTCATCGGGATATCGGGTGATAATAGTGAATTTGCAGGCGGTTTTTGAACCCTTGAGAATAATTCCGCCGACAAAGCTGGAAATAAAGCAGTACATAACGCAAAGGCAGACGGGCTTGTAATTAAAGTCAAAAGAGCCGTCAGTATTTTCGGCATAAACGAAGAAAGATACAGCGGCAACAATGGCGTTCAAAGCGAAGGTAACCCAGAAAAAGTTAAGCTCGGGACGTTTTTGGCTTATGTATTTGGAAACAATGTCCGTGCCGCCGGTGGAGGCGTTATTTCTGAAGCAGACACCGTAAACGAATCCGCTGATAACGCCGCTGAGAATGACGGGATATATAGTGTCGTGTCCGTCTGCGTTATACTGAAATGCTTCAAAACCTATCTTTTGTATCAGGAGAAAAGCGAATGAATATGTGAGGCAAAAGCAGAGGGAGCGCTTTGCAAATTTACGGTCAACAAAAAAGAAAGCAAGGATACAAAGAGGGATGTTTATGAGAAGAGACATATAACCGATACTGAATCCCGTTTTGTACTGAACCATTGTGGCAATACCGTTAAGTCCTGCAGGGGCAAATCCGTTTTTAACAACGAAAAGCTGATAGTTAAAGGCAAGAAGGATTGCCAGGAGGATAATAATACCGTAAGGCAGAAGCTTGCTTAGCTTATTATTCATATGAAACCTCCAAAGTGCTTATATTGTAATTATAACATAATTATCATAAAATTTCAACTTCCTTTATTTTGGTGACTTTGTCACGGAAACGTGGGTAAAAAACGGGTATAATAAAGACACAAAGAAGAAAGGACTAAAGAAAATGTCAGTACTTAATATAAACAGATCAAATTTCGATGAGGTTCTTGGAAGCGAGAAAACAGTTCTTCTGGACTTCTATGCAACATGGTGCGGCCCTTGCAGAATGGTATCTCCCATTGTGGATGAGATAGCAGAGGAGCATCCCGAGTTTCTTGTAGGAAAGATCAATGTGGATGAGGAGCCTGAGCTTGCGGGAGAATTTGATGTTGTAAGTATCCCCACTCTTGTGGTGCTCAAGGGCGGCAAGGTAGTAAGACAGCAGGCAGGCGCAAGACCCAAAGCCCATATTCTTGAAATGCTTGAAGACTAAAATAATCAATTATAAAAATATAAATAAACATAATAAGGAGAATTAATAAAATGACAAAATGGAGATGTAAGATCTGCGGATATATTCATGAGGGCGAGAAAACAGAGGAGCTCAAGTGCCCCAAGTGCCGTCAGGGCGCAGATAAGTTTGAAAAGATCGAAGAAACAAAGAAGAATCCCTATGCGGGAACAAAAACCGAGAAAAACCTTCGGGAGGCATTTGCAGGCGAGTCCCAGGCAAGAAACAAGTATACATATTTTGCATCCGTTGCAAAAAAGGCAGGATATGAGCAGATAGCATCCCTCTTTTTGCAGACTGCAAATAACGAGATGGAGCACGCAAAGCTCTGGTTCAAGGCTCTCGGAGAGCTTGGTGATACAGCTGAGAACCTTCTCCATGCGGCAGAGGGCGAAAACTATGAGTGGACAGATATGTATGATACATTCGCAAAGGAAGCTGATGAGGAAGGCTTCCATGAGCTTGCTGAGCAGTTCCGCGGAGTAGCAGCCATCGAGAAGTCACATGAAGAGCGTTACCGTGCACTTCTCAATAATGTTGAAAC
Source organism: Candidatus Avispirillum sp. (assembly GCA_045636685.1). Lineage (GTDB taxonomy): Bacteria > Bacillota > Clostridia > Oscillospirales > CAG-272 > Avispirillum. Next base: position 1,695 of record JAZTXZ010000035.1, read on the forward strand.
AAAGACTGTGTTTGAAAAGAGCGGTGTCGTAATGTGGGAGTGCCGCAATTGCGGACATCTGGTGGTAGGCGTAGCGGCCCCCGAAACTTGCCCTGTTTGTAAGCATCCCCAGGCATATTTCGAAGTAAGAAAAGAGAATTATTGATGATCTTTCGGGGCTGTTGCATTTGTGCGGCAGCCCTTTTTATGTTATATAGGGATCTCTTTGAAAAAACTCCCGTGTTAAAAGTTAATTTGGTAATTTGATTTATCAGTATTTCTTGACGGGGCAGGTGGAGTGTGTCATAATAATAAAAAGATCAGAAAAGGGTGATATATACCATGAAAATATATGATATTTCTCAGGAGGTTTTTTCTTCCTGTGTCTTCCCCGGCGATCCGGCCCCGAAAAAAGAGATACTTTGTTCTTTGCAGAATGGAGATATTTGTAATCTTACTGCTTTTTCCATGTGCGCTCATAACGGAACTCATATAGATGCGCCGTGCCATTTTATTGAGGGCGGCAAAGCAGTTGATAATATTTCTCTCGAGAGACTGGTGGGATATGCATTTGTGGCAGAGCATTCAGGAAGCGTGAGTGCCTCTGATGCAAAAGCGATACTGAAAAAAGCAAAAGAGATAAATCCCGAATCAAAAAAGAGAATACTGATAAAGGGAGACTCAACGGTAAGCGAGGCGGCGGCAAGGATCTTTGCCCTTGAGGGCATATTGCTTCTCGGAAACGAATCCCAGACCGTAGGTCCCGAGGATGCTCCCATGGCTGTTCATAAAATTCTTCTCGGATCTGATGTTGTGCTTCTTGAGGGGGTAAGGCTTTCAGAGGTTTGTGAGGGCGTATATTTTCTTGTGTGCGCGCCGCTGAACCTGGGAGGTAGCGACGGCTCTCCCTGCAGAGCGATGCTCCTGGGCGAATGAATGATACAGCAGCAAAATAATAACTGGTAATAAGGAGAACAGATATGATAAATATAGGAGATAAAGCACCTGAGTTTACCTTGATGGATAAGGATGGATGCGAGGTGTCCCTTTCCGACTTTGCAGGCAAAAAGGTGGTTTTGTATTTTTATCCCAGAGACAATACCCCGGGATGCACAAGGCAGGCGTGCGCGTTTGCCGCGTCTTACGGAGAATTTCAGAAAAAGGGCGTTGAGGTCATAGGCATCAGCAAGGATAGCATAGCATCCCATGTAAAGTTTGCCGAAAAGCACGGGCTTCCCTTTGTGCTTCTTTCAGACCCCGAGCTTGTTGCCATCAAGGCATACGGCGTTTGGCAGGAGAAGAAGCTGTACGGCAAGCTGAGCTTCGGAGTTGTCCGCACGACCTTTATTATTGACGAAGACGGTTGTATCGAAAGGATCATGCCAAAGGTCAAGCCCGATACAAATGCGCAGGAGATACTCGCTTGTCTGTGATAAGACACTAAAGAAACCGGCGCTCAGATTTCTCAGCGGCGGGTTTTAACGGTAATACGGTAGTATCTGATGTCTCTGCATAAGTCTTTTTATCCATAAAACAACGATACCGCTGTCGATGCAATAGTATCAACAGCGGTGGTTGTTTTGGCGGAGATGCAGGGATTTGAACCCTGGCGCCGCTGTTAACGACCTACCGCATTTCGAGTGCGGACCCTTCAACCACTTGGGTACATCTCCTTATATGTTAAGCCCGGGGGCGTTAACACTATTTAATTTCAAACTCCGCAAGGATAGGGAAATGATCGGACACTATCTTTTCAACTGTACAGCAGCTTTTGCATGTCATTCCTCTGTACAGAATATAATCGATCTTTTCTCTCGGTGCGTATGACGGGAAGGTAAATGCGCCCTTGTCCTTTGCGATACTGTCAGTATCGGAAAGGCGCTCGAAAAGGCTGTCGAGTATTCCCGAGTCCTTTGTATGGTTAAAATCTCCCATAACAATGCAGGGAAGGTCAGTGCTGTCAAGGAGACTGCAAATGGTTTCTACAGCATTTTTTCCTTCGCTTTTCGCAAGGCCTATATGACAGACGATAAACATAACGTCACTGCCGTCAACATCAAGAATTGCGCGGATTGCGCATCTGTGCTCATAGTGAACATCCTCGCTTCTCTCTTCGGGGTCGGGAATATGGATTGTCTCCGCGCTTTTAACAGGATATTTTGTGAGAAACGCGTTTCCGTAAGGATTTGTGCCTACCACCTTGAAAGCTTCGCCGAAAAAGCGATTAAAGCCGAGGGCGTTTCCAAGGGCATCGGTCTGGTCAGTATATCCCTCCCAGTTTCCCTGGCCGCGAACCTCATTAAGGCCGCAGAAATCCACGTTGCAGATTTTTATAAAATCCGAAAACAATCCAATATCTATGATCTGATTTTTATAATCCAGGCAGTGCTGGATATTGAATGTCATAATCTTCATAAATACCTCGCGTACTGCCTGTCATTATACCACACACAAATGTATTATTGCAATAGTTTTTTTCTCTTTTATTGACCGACGGGGACATCGGTAATATTTTCTATAAAGTCCTGTATTCTTGAAAGTCCCGAGGGCTTATCGTCCCGAAGCCATGCTTTACTGTACTGTGAGAGCCACAGGTTAAAATCTCTTTGGAGCTTTTCTTTATCTGTATATCCGTACGTTCCGTTTACCATCAGTACTTCTCTGTTCATAAGCTCAATGGCTTTTACGGAAAGCAAAAGATCTGAGATCACATTGCTGTCGGAGTTCAGAGAGCGAAGCCTTTCTGCCTCTTCACGGCATATCTCAATTGAGCGAATGGCATCCGCTTCTGTAAATTCTGTTCTGCCTCTGCCAAAGCCCAGGCGGGCGTCCTTTTTTTCAAGGGTCACGGCTGAGTGCCATATAACGAAGCGAGACCAGTTACAAGTACCGGATGCGCGGGCAAGGGCTCTGAGTGTATCTGCCATATTAAAATCTCTGACACCGTACAGAAGAAGGCTTGCCGTTTTCTCAAATTCCGTATCGGTAACAGCATCCACGTTCCAGGATTTCTGGGCGCCGAAAAGAAGTCCGTACAGATTTCCGTTGAAGGGGCAAATATGACCGAAATCGCCCCAGTTGGTATTGAGTATTCCGAGGCAACCGTATTTCTTTGCATGTTCTGCAAAGCTTCCGATATTGCCGACGGATATATATATATTCTCTATAAAGTTTTCCCAGCAGCTCGTTCCCGTACATGCAATCTGGGAAAAGCCACGTTCCCAGAACATTTTCGGTATCCACTCTGCAACTTGCGGTCTGTAGCACCAGTTGAGAACGATGGCGTCTTCGGGGAGCTTCTCCTTTGCTTCATCGGGACGGGCCATACATTCGTCGCCCCACAGCATGACGGTTTTGCCGTATGATTTTATAAGGTCGATGAGCTTTTCTACGTGATAAAAATATGCTTCGCCCTTGTCCTTTCCTTCATTTGCGCCGTTGCAAAGATCCATCGTCTCGTCACAGCAGATGTTGAAATACTTTGAGGAAAAGAGGGGAAGATACTGCTCGATCATTGAGCTTATAACCTTGAAGGTATCGGGATGGTAAACGTCGGCAGTGTGGTGCCACTGTCTTTCAAGCCAGTAATTACGGGTCAGCTCATGCCCTTTCAGCTCGCAGATATAGTTATATCTTTCGCTTTGCAGGAGGGTGAAAAGGTGGCCGAAGGTTGCCATTGAAGGAATAAGATCTATAAAACGGTCGCGGCAGTAAGCATCAAGCTCAAGAATCTCTCTCGGCGTAAGAGCTGACTCTGCAGTGACGATGCCCTCAAGCTCCTTGAATGTAAAGGCATCCTCTATATAAAGCTGAAGAGAATTAATTTTATAGTAGGCCAGAGTATCCGCAATGCTTTTGAGCTTTTCGAGAGTAGGAACCCTGCCTCTTGTCACATCGTGGTAAAATCCGCGGTAAGAAAAATCGGGAGAATCGGAAATGCAGGCGCAGGGAATGTATCTTCCTTCTTTACGAACGAGCTGACGGAGGGACTGGATAGCATAAAAAGCTCCTGCTGCGCCATCTGCTTCGATCAGGATTTGGTCTGTGCTGATCGTCAGACGGTAGCCTTCACCTTCATTTTTATGTAGTATATGGATAGACCCGGGTCGGGCATTGCCAAAGGATAGGGGAACAAAACTGCCGACAGTATTATTTATTTCTTCGCAAAGTATACTTGCCGCGTGCCTTACGCGACTGTCTGTATTTCTGTCAAGGAATATACATACTCCGCAAAGGTCAAAGGTGCCTTGTGTCGTATCTATACTTTTCGGTGTTGGAATAATATTTATCATGATCCGTTCTCCTTTTGATTATAGCTTATTTTACCATAAATGCTCTTGAAAGTCAAAGTATACCTGAATTTCTCGGTTATAACTATCCCCCCCGATCATCAGCACGCGAACCAGAACGATATTTGATGCATAAACAAACGAAATCGATACACATAGTCGTAGGGGAGCCGCTTGCTGCTCCCGCTCATCAGCACGCAAACTATCCTTCAAATTTGGGTTTATCGGTGGAGTTACAAACTAGAGTTTGAAGGGCAAAATATCAGACTCCGAGCCTCCCCTTCTCGCACAGCGTGAAGGGGAGGGGAACCGCCGCGTAAGTGAACGTACAATTAA
>JAZTXZ010000036.1:0-6452 GCA_045636685.1 Candidatus Avispirillum sp.
CACCTCGAATCTTTGATATACTCGGGCATTCACTTGTGAATGCCGAGCGAATCACGTTATCTTTGCCCTCGTATATCTTCATATTCGCGATGAGAAGTGGAGGCTCTAGTATTGCTCATCCGCAACAAAGCGAGTGCGAACTCCCCCACAAACCCGAATTTGAATATTATCTAAACAAAAAAAGCCACCGCATATGAGTTGTACTCTAAAGGACATTATATTGTGTTTACTATGCGAAACTATCCGCCCGATTTCTCGGGCGGATTTTTCATTTCCCATTGAATTGTTCGAGTAAAAATGATATAACATTATTTGATAAATAAGAATTTCCGAGGTGATTTGGTTATGGAGCCAAAACTTGAATATTGCGGTAATTATATTGAAATCAGAGATTTTCACCATTATATTGATGAAGAGAAAAACGAAAATCCATATAACTGTTCATTTGATATTATAGTCAAATCTGGTGTGTTTGCTGGTATTGCAGACGGTTGTGAATATGATTATAAGGAATTGCAGAAATTTATTGTAGCACTGGAAGATTTAATCTCATTCAAGAGAAAAGATGTAACTTTTTGTGAGATTGGTTATGGAAACACAATCGAATTCAAATGTGACAGAACAGGACATGTCGAAGTATCCGGCGAAATACAGGGCGATGCAGGCAGTCATATTCTGAAATTTGAATTTATGACAGACCAGACGGTTTTTCCAAAATTCATAAATGAACTAAAAAGTCTATAAGTTCAAATTTATCGAATAGATAAAGTTATTTGCAAAGGGGTTTAGGTTCTCCTAACAAGTGGAAAATGTGATGTACATTTTCCCTGCTTGTCAAAGTATAAGACAAAAATGAAAAGCTGTGTAGAAATTTTCTACACAGCTTTTTTTTACTATCTCAAAAAATATATAGTGAAATGTTTTGCTTCTGCAAAACGTGAAATAATGTGTCAAGACACATTGTGAAATATCTCGCTTTGCTCTATGTGAAATGAAATAAATCCTTATGCGCCGCAGCGCATTTCACATTGCGTAGCAATATTTCACACGCAAAGCGTATTTCATAAATCCCGCAAGGGATTTATTTCGTCGCGTTGTGTCCTTACGGATACAACGCATAGCGGTAGCTTTTTTGTTTGTTTTGAAAAATTACTGAGCAGCTGTAACGATAGCGTCAAACTTCTCGGGGATGAGGGATGCGCCGCCGATAAGGCCGCCGTCTACGTGGTACTTGGAAAGAAGTTCTGCAGCGTTCTGATCGTTCATGCTTCCGCCGTACTGGATTGTTGTAGCCTCTGCTACCTCATTACCGTAAAGCTTTGCGATTGTTGCACGGATAACGCCGCAAGTTTCGTCAGCCTGCTCGGGAGTAGCTGTGAGGCCTGTGCCGATAGCCCATACAGGCTCGTATGCGATGATAACGTTCTTCATATCCTCTGCGGAGATGCCAGCGAGGTCGAGCTTTGTCTGGATAGCAACTACCTCATCAGTAATACCTGCAAGTCTCTCCTCCTTAACCTCACCAAGGCAGAGAAGAACCTTGAGGCCTGCAGCAAGAGCAGCCTTTGTTCTCTTGTTTACTGTCTCGTCTGTCTCGCCGAAGTACTGTCTTCTCTCGGAGTGACCGATTACAACGTACTCAACGCCGCACTCAACGAGCATAGCAGCGGAAATCTCACCTGTGAAAGCACCCTTAGCCTCGAAGTGAACGTTCTGAGCACCGATCTTAACGTTTGTGCCCTTTGCAGCCTCGATTGCAGCTGCGATATCAACGAAGGGAACGCAGAGAACGATCTCGCATCCGTCCTTGCCCGCTACGAGCTCAGCTGTCTTCTTAACTGCAGCAGCTGCCTCGGAGGGAGTCATATTCATTTTCCAGTTACCGGCAATGATTGCCTTACGTGTAGCCTTGTTCATTTTAATTACCTCTTTAAATTATAATGTTACGGGCGGCTAAACGCCGCCCGTGATAAAGTCTTAATTACTTGTCCTGGAGGCAAGCGATACCGGGAAGCTCAAGACCCTCGAGGAATTCGAGAGATGCGCCGCCACCTGTGGAGATGTGTGTCATCTTGTCAGCGAAGCCGAGCTTTGCAACTGCTGCTGCAGAGTCGCCGCCGCCGATGATGGAGATTGCGCCGGAATCAGCAACTGCCTTAGCAACTGCCTCTGTACCGCCAGCAAAGTTCTTCCACTCGGAAACGCCCATAGGTCCGTTCCAAACTACTGTGCCTGCGCCGTTGATAGCATCAGCATAGAGTGCACGTGTCTCTTCGCCAACGTCGAGACCCATCCAACCCTCGGGAATAGCATTGGACTTAACGAACTGGAACTCTGTGTTCTCGTCATATTCCTTACCGATTACGTTGTCGATGGGGAGGAGGAACTTAACGCCCTTAGCCTCTGCCTTTTCGAGAAGCTCCTTAGCGAGCTCAACCTTGTCATCCTCGCAGATGGAAGTACCGATCTCGTAGCCGAAGGACTTGAAGAATGTGTAAGCCATACCGCCGCCGATGATGAGTGTATCAACCTTCTCGACGAGGTTGTTGATAACGCCGATCTTGTCGGAAACCTTAGCGCCGCCGAGAATAGCAACGAAGGGTCTCTTAGGATCGCTGAGAGCCTGACCCATAATGGAGATCTCTTTATTGATGAGGTAACCGCAAACTGCAGGGAGGTAATCAGCAACGCCTGCTGTGGAAGCGTGAGCTCTGTGAGCTGCGCCGAAAGCATCGTTTACGAAGATCTCTGCCATGGAAGCGAGTTCCTTTGCAAACTCAGGATCGTTCTTTGTCTCTTCCTTGTGGAAGCGTACGTTTTCGATAAGGAGAACCTCGCCATCCTTGAGAGCAGCAGCCTTAGCCTTTGCATCCTCGCCGATAACGTCCTTAGCCATTGCTACTTCGATACCGAGGTACTCGGAAAGCTTAGCTGGAACGGGAGCGAGAGAGAACTCCATCTTGAATTCGCCCTTAGGTCTGCCCATATGAGAGCAAAGGATAACCTTTGCGCCGTTTGCGATGAGGTACTTGATTGTGGGGAGTGCGCCAACGATTCTGTTATCGTTTGTGATAACGCCGTCCTTCATGGGTACATTGAAGTCGCATCTTACAAGAACCTTCTTGCCGGCAACAGCAATGTCTTCAACTGATTTCTTGTTGTAAGTCATTATTATTATCCTTTCTTTTAAAGTGAAGTTCTTTCACCTTTTTTACCAAGATAAATATAACATAATTTCATCTTATTTACAACAATTTTTTCCCATTTTTTTCGTTGGCATTCAAATTTTTCGCTCTTTGTGAGTTTTGCACCTAAAATTATTTTCTATTTGTTGGTTTTGACGGCTCTGATGTGACTGTGCTTTTTTTGAAAAATCCCCCATGATCATATAGAGTCTCCCGGGCCGATTGTTTGGAATTAAGTGTTCTTATATTGTTAAAAATTTTCTTAACGCCTTGCTATAAGTGGATAAATGTGATAAAATACATTTATCTATCACAAGGTAGGATCGGTTTATGGAACGTAATAAAAAAATTCAGATATATTGTCTTGCGGCGGCATCAGTGCTTATAGGTGTTTTCGGTGCTGTTTGCCTGTTTTTAGCAGTAGCAGGTGAGTATAATGATGCTATGGGATATTTTAACACTGACTCCCTTTTTGCACCGGTGCTGTACTGTTGTCTGTGCGCAGGTCCGCTTCTCGGAGGTGTGGGCTGGTTCCTTTTCAGAAAGCATAGCGCTCCCGATGAGGCTCTTCCTTGCGGCATAAGTGTAAAGATAGCTTCTTGTCTTTGTGCTGCGATCATTTTCATGGTTATTGCTTTTGAGATATACGGATTTGCGGGTCGTCCCGCATCGGCAATTTTAAAGATAGAGATGATCTCCTGGGTTTTCGCCGTCCTTTGCTCTGCAAGTCTCATCGTCGGTGGCTTTTTATCAAAAAGCGGTGCTCCTGTGAAGCCGTTTGTATCTCTTCTTTCTTTTGCGCCTGCTCTTTTTTGCGCTGTTGAAGTGCTTCTTCTTTATTTCGATCAGTCTGTTGCGGTAAACAGCCCCGTTAAGTTTATCTGTCAGCTTTCATATATTTCCTATATGCTTGTATTTTGTGCAGAGGCGGGACTTTCTCTCGGAAGAGGCAAAATATATTCCAGATATCTTTTTGCGCTTATTTCAGCGGCAACCGTAGGCGGCGCCTGCTCCCTTGCAGCAGTAGTTCTTACTGTTACCGGTGTTCCCTGTGCATCTCTTTCAGGTGCGGGCAGCTTTGTAAGTCTCGTCATGTTTGTTTATTGCATTGTCAGACTTTGCAACTTCTCCTCAATTGAGACAGTTGAAGAAGTAAAGACAGATGCTGTGGCAGACGTGATTCCTGACGAGAAGATTTTTGATGAAGAATAACAGCACTGCCTGCCCTGAGGGCAGGCAGTAACTGTAAATGGAGAAAAAATGATTTCACTTTCAGTAAGTAAAATATCATATGCAATAGGTCTCAAGGAAATATTGGATGGCGTAACTTTTGCAATTGAAGACGGTGATCGCCTCGGTATCGTGGGAGTGAACGGCAGTGGAAAATCCACCCTCCTGCGTATTATTTCCTCAAAGATCATTCCCGATAGCGGAGAGATACATATCGCTAAAGACAAAACAGTGGGAATGATGGAGCAGAATGACGCTTTTGACGACGGAGATGTTGAAAACGAGACTGTTCTTTCCCGTATGTACGGGGCATATCCCGGACTTCTTGCGGATGAAAGAAAAATTGCCGATATAGAAAGGCTTTTGCAGTCGGCTGCAGGCGATGAGGCTGTCCGTCTTTATTCTGAGCTTGAGAGGGTAAATACAAGGTTTATTGACGGCGGAGGACTTCATTATAAATCAAGATGCAAGAGTATTCTGACCCGTCTTGGCTTTGGAGAAGAAACCCATACATTGCCAATAACATCCCTTTCGGGGGGACAGAGGACTCGTCTTGCCCTTGCGAGACTGCTTTTTGCGGAGCCCGATATCCTTATTCTCGATGAGCCCACAAACCATCTGGATACAGATACCATGATATGGCTCGAGGAGCATCTTTCTCAGTATAAGAAAACCCTTCTCATAGTCAGCCATGACAGATATTTTCTTGATAGAGTCACAAATAAGACCCTCGATATTGAAAATCATAGGGCAGAGCTTTATAAGTGTCCCTATACTGAATATGTGAAGCGCAAGGAAGAAAAAAGGGCTGCAGAGGAAAAGCGTTATGAGCTTCAGCAAAAGGAAATAGCACGTCTTGAGGCGTATATTGAGCAGCAGCGCCGCTGGAACCGCGAGCGAAACATCATAGCGGCAGAGAGCCGAGAAAAGGCTATTGCGCGCATGGAAAAAGTTGAAAAACCAAAGGATGCGCCAAAGTCAATAAGCTTCAGCTTTGATGAGTCGGGAGAATCAGGAAATGATGTTCTCACAGTCAAGGGGCTTAAAATGGGATTCGGATCGAATATCCTGTTTGAGAATCTTAACTTTGAAGTTAAGAAAAGGGAAAGGGTATTTATTGCAGGACCTAACGGCTGCGGAAAGTCAACATTGTTAAAGGTCCTTCTCGGAAAGCTTTCGCCTATTTCGGGTAAGGTTGATTTCGGATACAACGTTCAGGTCGCGTATTATGATCAGGAAAACCAGAATCTTGATGACGATAAGACCGTTCTCCAGGAAATATGGGATGCGTATCCTACGATCACTCAGACTCAGCTCAGAAGTGTTCTTGCCACATTTATGTTCCGAGGGGATGATATAGAGAAAAAGGTTGCAGTTCTCTCGGGCGGCGAAAGGGCGAGACTGACCCTTGCCAAGCTTATTCTTTCAAAAACCAATATGCTTATTCTCGATGAGCCCACAAACCATCTTGATATACCCTCCAGAGAGGTGTTGGAAAATGCAATATCTGAATTTGACGGTACAGTTATCGCCGTCAGCCATGACAGATATTTTATGCAGCGCCTTGCAACGAGAGTCATAGAGCTTACAGAGCCTATGCATGACTGGAGAGGCGGCTATAGCGAGTATGCGCAAAAGAGAGAAGCCAGAGAGGTAGAGCTTCGGGCTCAGGAGGCGGATAAGACCTCCGCAGGTAAGGAAGAATATCTGAAAAGAAAGGCAAATGCATCTGATAGGCGAAAGGAAGCCGCAAGACAGCGAAAGATAGTTTCAGAGATCGAAAAGCTTGAAAAGGAGCTTGAGAGCATAACTGAGGAGTTGTTTGGAGATGCGGCGTCCGATTATGTAAGGGCCGCAGCACTTGATGAGCAAAAGAATGCTCTGGAGGAGCGCCTTATGGAGCTTTACGAGGAGCAGGAAGCATTTTGTCAGTGAAAAGGTAATATAATAAAAAAGAAGATTTCCGACGCTTGCGCCGGAAATCTTCTTTTTTTATTATTCACCTTCAAATCCGGGTTTGTCAGTGCGCTTATGTGT
>JAZTXZ010000037.1:0-49060 GCA_045636685.1 Candidatus Avispirillum sp.
AATATATTTGCTAAACATAACAGATCAATATTAAATCCGATCAAATGACTTTAATGTACAAGGCGGGAAAGCATATCTCCGACTGTCAGAATAAGCCAGCCGCTACCCCATATAACAGCCGCACCGACTACAGTTACAAGCGCATTTTCGATCTTCTTTGACATAATATGTACCTCGTTCTTTCTTTGGTTTCTTTTTACAGTTTTATTATAGAGCCCAACAAGCACCATAATTGGTACAATGCCCTTATTTCTCAATGTCAATTGGGACATTTATGGTGCAACAATAGAGCTATCAGTACAATGATTGACATTTTTAAATTCATATGCTATAATATAATCGTAGTATTAACAGCACTTCTGCCGGATGTAATTATGTACGTTTTTACAAGATTGGCTATCATTTTGCCTTTGCCAATACTGTTTTATGTTATCCTTCATATGAAAAGATAAAACCGAAAAAATGGGTAAACGTTATTGTGTTGGTATCCACCTGCATACTTGTGTCTGTGCTGTGCCTCGTTTCCGTTGAAAAACTTGTTTACAGTTTTCCTACCGCCGAAAAAGCCTTCTGTTATTATCATTCCAACTTCCATGAAGATGACATCATCTTTTTCGTTGAGGGTGATAACATTAAACTATTGATAGCAAGAAACGCGAAAACCTCATCTAAAGTAATCATGACAAAACGCAGTAAGGAATTGAACATCAGAGATTCCTGAACATCGACTTCAAGCTCTGTCCCCACGGTGATAATACCACTGTACTCTTATTTTTGCCTACATACCAGCTTATCCTGAAAGCTACGAGATAGTAATAAACGAAAAAATTCACGTTTGATTAAAAAAGCGAGGTGCTTATTATAAATGTCTATCAATATTAAATCATTACAGGTAAATAATGACGGACACGTATTTTGCACATCTGAGTTTTATTCAACGCATGATGTGATTACCTCTTCAAACATCTATACTTTTAGGCCAAAGATAAATCTTCTTGAAGGAGAAATAGATTCGGGAGCTTGGGCTGTCAGTTATCTCCTTTCGATGTATACTCACCGATCCAAAAAAATCATTTTATTCGGAGAACCTGTGGCTACGGTAAACGGAGAACTTATGAATTTAAAAGAGCTCACAAAATTCTCCTGCTATCTAGATAAAGAATACCCTCTTTTTTCAAAACGCGATACGGTTTATAATCAAATATCAAGAGGTTTGAAAAAAAGCAAATTCCCCCTCACAGCCGATGAAATAAAAGATTTATTTAAAATAACAGATACCCGTATCCACCGTCCCCTCACGGGTATGGGAAATGAGATTTTCAAAGCCATGGCAGCAATCTGTTATGCGAACGGAAAACAAATATACTGTTTTCCTTGGCTCAGTAAAATGCGCTTTGAAAGTTACCACAAACACTTAACTGAGTTGTTGAAAACTTTGGAAAACTTAGAAAGAATCATCATCCTACCTAAAGGTATTACATAAAATCAGGAGGCAATCTAATTTATGATAGAATTTAACGGTCACATAACTGGAAATGCAGAAAAATAGCATTTCAAAAGATCTGCGAGGCATGGCGCATTAATGTTGCTATCTGCAACTTTGGCTGTTCTTTTCCCGTTCATTTTATACACACTGAAAAATGGATATTATGATTTTCTTATCTGCTTTGCTCCGGCGTTTGTGGCAATCACTTTGATTCCATTAATCCCCAAAACTAAAAAGCAGAAGCTCCAACTTACACCAAAACGAATCTTTACCGATGGAGAAACCTTAACCTGTGTGGGCGAGAACTATACGGAAAGTATGCTAATAGGCGATGAAAAAGAGGTACGGGATTACGGCGAATTTTATGTGCTCGTTTATCCTTTCGGCAAAGTCAGTGAGAAATTCGTTTGCCAAAAAAAGCTTCTTACCAAAGGTTCTCTTGAAGAATTCGAAGCCTTATTTGAAGGAAAAATTAAAAAATATTAAAAAAGCGGCCATAAGGCCGCTTTTTTCTGCAATTTCATAGTTTCAACTGCAGTATAGTATTGATTTAACTATACGTTTGCAAGCGGACGATGGTTTTTTCAATGGTTATGGATATAGGATGATTAAACATTTATACGACATTGATTGCACCCATTGGTACATTTATGGGACAAAGCTATTTACAGCGAGAACGGGATATGGTATAATATTCCTATAAAAAACGCCGCTGTGCGGCGGATCGGAGACCTTTATGGCTAAAAAATTTGACGAAAAGCTGAAGCTTTTATATATCCTTAAAATTCTGCAGGAAGAAACTGACGCAGATCACCGCATATTCGTTCCCGAGATCATATCAAAGCTTGAAGCGCTGGGCATGACTGCAGAAAGAAAATCTGTTTACCGTGATCTTGATACCCTGGCCTCCTACGGCTATGACATAATTCACGACAGAACAGGCTGTGCTCTCCTCAGCCGCGATTTTGAGCTTGCAGAGCTGAAGCTTCTTGTGGATGCCGTTCAGGCATCACGCTTCATTACAGGAGACAGGCAGAGGGAGCTTACCGAAAAGCTTACAAAACTTGCCAGCCGACATCAGGCAAAGCTCCTTAACAGAAGCGTCCGCGCCGAGGAGGGAGACAGAATTCAGAACAGATCTATCCTTATCAACATCGACTGGATACACGCTGCAATGGCTGAAAACAAAAAGATCTCTTTTCAGTATTTTGACTGGACACCCCAAAAAGAACAGCTTCTCCGACACGAAGGGAAACGCTATGAGATGAGTCCCTGGACACTCGTATGGAGCAACGAAAACTACTATATGCTCGCCTACGATGAAAAAATGGACAACATCCGCCACTTCAGAGTAGACAAGATAAAGAATATCCGCAAGCTGGATATCCCCCGCGAGGGCTATGAGACGTACAGCAGATTTGATTTTTCCAAATACTCCTCAAAGCTTTTCGGCATGTTTTCCGGTGAAGAATGCTCTGTTACTCTGAAATGCGAAAACTCGGTCGCAGGTTCTATTATTGACCGTTTCGGAACAGGAGTCAGCATATTCCCCCAGTCTGACGGTTATTTTTCCTGCGTTATTCCCGTCATCGTATCCCCGAATTTCTATTCCTGGATACTACAGTTCGGAAAGCGAATAGAGATAACAGCACCGTCAGATATTCGCGACGGAATGAAAAACCTCCTTCTCGGAGTTTCGGAGCTTTATAAATGAAAAATACAACACTCTGCTATATAAAATGTAAAAACAAAACGCTGATGCTTCATCGGAACAAAAAAGAAAATGATGAAAATGCAGGCAAATGGGTGGGCATCGGCGGCAAATTTGAAGCGGGCGAATCCCCCGAGGACTGCCTTTTAAGAGAGGTTTTCGAAGAAACAGGTATTAGGCTTGAAAAATACCGTTTTCACGGTATCGTTACTTTCGATTCTGATCTTTGGGGTACGGAATATATGTTCCTGTATACAGGAGAAGTTGAAAGCGAGTCGGTCTGCGATTGCACTGAAGGAGACCTTCATTGGATCGATACAGATAAGCTTGAAAGCCTACCTATGTGGGAGGGAGACCGTATATTTTTCGACCTTATCAGAAAAGAATATCCTTTCTTTTCTCTGAAGCTGTCTTACAAAGGAGACAAGCTCATAGCGCATTCGGTCAGCAAAATGTAAGTGCGATATGTGATGAAGGCTGAATGCTGTTGTAAATTGTATATTCATGTGATATAATCAAAGCATAAAATTCAAAGAAGGATTAAGATATGGCGCGAAAACGAGTACTATACTACGATGCACTGAAAATACTGGCCAGTTTTTTTGTTATTCTTATTCACGTGACCGCGGAAAAATATTATCTCCCAACAAAAGACCTTGCATGGTATATAAACTGGGGATATAATGCCCTCAGCCGTTGGGCAGTTCCGGTATTCTGCATGGTGACCGGCGCACTGATGCTCTCAAGGGAGCTTAAGATATGGACAGTTATTAAGAAAAATGTTTTCCATATAGCAATTCTCCTGCTTTTTTGGGGTATGTACTACTGGATAATTCCTACCAGAAACTTCACCCTCTCCGGCATTTGGTCTGCATTTACGTCTCTTATTTCCGGTAATGCTTATTCGCATCTCTGGTATCTCTACATGCTTCTCGGCTTCTATTTGGTTTCACCGCTGATAAGTATAATTACGAAAAATTCTTCAAAGCGGGTTATAGAGTATTTCCTGTTGCTCCTTCTTTCCACAACTATAGTCATTCCCTATCTCTCATCTTATTTCCCGTTTCTCAGAGGTCTGCTCAGCTCTCTGAAATTCTGTTTTATTGGGGGAGAGTATCTGTTTTATTTCCTTGCAGGATATTATCTGAGCAGCTACCCTTGGAAAAAATGGATACGTATAGTTTATTCTGTAACAGGTATTGCCACTCTCGTGGGCGTTGCAATAATGTATTGCGGCATTCATTCTATGAGAACAGGAAAGGAATTAGCCCTTCCCGTAATTGTGGTAGCATTTGCTTCAACCTCGATATTCATTCTTTTTCAGCTTTTGGAGGAGCCTTTTTTCTCGAAAAAGCCGATCGCTGCCGTTATCCGTTTCATGGCACCCCTCACATTCGGTATTTATTTGCTCCATTTCAGAGTCGAGAAAATACTTCTTTCCTACGGAATAGATTCCTGTATTATTAACCCTCTGGTTGGTGCCATTCTCGTTACCCTTGCTATTTATATTATCACAACAGCCATATCCTTTGTTATTTCAAAGATCCCTTTGGTTAAGAGACTAATACAGTAAAAGCTGTATTCTGATATGAAAGACAAAAAGCAGTATGCCGCGTAATTGCGGCATACTGCTTTTTCTATTTTCTTTTTTTCTTTACAAGCTTCAAAAGCTCTTCTTTGCTGTTTTCGCATTCCTCTCCTATCACCTTAGACAGAAGATACGAAAGCATCTCTCCGATTTCTCTGCCCTTTGGCACTCCGGCATGGATCAGATCGTTTCCGTCAACGGCAAGATCTGACACCTTTATACATACACCCTCTTTTTGAAGTTCCTTTATCATCATTTCGCTTTGAGAAAGGTATTCAAACTGATAGAAAAACTCAGGAGACTGGGCAGAAAGATCGGCACGGCGGACCTCTATCAGCTCAAGCGCTGACTCAAAACCTACCTTTGATATATATTTCATAAGGCTTTTGCGGGTAGCCTTAGGTCTTAAGTCATGGTATTTTATAAGGGAACAAACCTTACTCACAGTCTCGCCATCTGCGCGCAGACCTTTAAGAATGTTTTGCGCAATCTCTGCCGAAAGCTCCGGATGGCCATAAAAATGACCGATCCCACCGCTGTCAACAGTATACAAAGAGGGCTTTGCTATATCGTGAAAAAGCATACAAAGTCGTATATTAACATCCTTTGGCGATGCCGCAACCGCCCTTGCCGTATGCTCATAAACCGTATAAATATGATGCGGGTTATTTTGCTCAAATCCCACTGTTTGCAAAAGAGCCGGGATAACTGTACATATCTCAGAGGAATACTCCATCAGAACAGAAAAAACAAAATCACCGAGAAGGAGCTTTTTAAGCTCGGCAAATATTCTCTCCCCGGAAACTGAGAGAAGCTGATCCTTGCAATTTCTTATAGCATCAGATGTGTTTCTGTCTATACGAAAGCCCAGCGAAGAAGCAAAGCGCAAAGCGCGAATGATGCGAAGCGCATCTTCATCGAAGCGCACCTGGGGTTCACCAACGGTACAAATGACCTTGTTTTCTATAGCTTCTCTTCCGCCGAAGGGATCTGTTATCCTTCCATCCTTGTCCATTGCAATTGCGTTGACAGTAAAGTCGCGTCTCGCAAGATCCTCTTTGATGCTCCTGCAGTATTCCACCTTATCGGGCCTCCGAAGATCGGAATATCCGCTTTCCCGCCTGCAGCAGGTTATCTCAACATATCTCTCGCCGGAAAAAACAGAAAGCGTTCCAAATCGAATTCCGTTATCAAAGCTTTTGAATCCATCAAATATCCTGCAAAGATCTTCGGGGGTACATTCAGCCGCAATATCGTAGTCCTCGGGCACTTTATTTATCAGTATATCTCTGACAGCGCCGCCTACGATATAGCCCTTAACTCCGTTTTCTTCAAGATGAAGAAGGAGCTTTTTTATATCACTTGGTATCACTGCGGCCTCACCTCCCCAAAAAAATCTCTTATTATGATACCTCATTTCTCACGAATTGTCAACAAGTAGCCTTTATCTACAAATTTTATGCAGAAAAATAAAATAATTTATTCATTTTTTACAAATTGCTATAGACAAGTAAAGTAACCTATGATATAATGAGCTTACAAAGGAGAAATAGTCTCCTTGTAATCCACAAGAAAGAAGGGCACATTATGAAGATCACCATTAACGCAAGAAAATTCAACGTTGACGAAAAGCTCCAGCAGCACATTGAAAAAAAGCTTGCCAAGTTTGACAAGTTCTTCCCCGGCGAGGAGGCGGCGGCTACCGTCAAGCTCTCCCGAATCCGCGATATGGAGCGCGTTGAGGTGACTATTCAGCAGGGAGTGTTCCTCTTCAGAAGTGAGGAAGAAAACTCCACATTTATGAACGCGCTTGACTGCTGCATGTACAACATTGAGCGCCAGATGAGAAAGAACAAGACCCGTCTTACAAAGAAGCTTCGCGACAGCATCCGTATCCCCGAATACGAAACTCCCGAGGCAGAGGAAGAAGATTTCGAGATCAGAACAAAGACCTTCAAGGTCAAGCCCATGACAGCTGAGGAGGCTATCCTCCAGATGAACCAGATCGGTCACGAATTCTTCGTATTCAAGGATATCGAAAACGGCGAGACCTGCGTTGTATACAAGAGAAAGGCTGGAGACTACGGCCTTATCATTCCCGAATAAATAAAAATCCCCCCGATTTGTTGGTTGGTCATAAGGATATGACCAACCAACAATGAAATCAATTTGCACGGCAAATTGGTGAAATACGGCGGGTGCCTTATGAAATAGGCTTCGCCTATGATATATTTTCTGTAAAAATATTAATGAAAAAATAATTCCGCTTCGATTTGAAGCGGAATTATTTTTATTCTATAATATGCCCTTGGGGCATATATCATATCGCGCTAGCAATATTTCATTGGGAGTTGTGATAATCCCTTATCTCAACTCCCTTTGGGGGATTTTTTATATTTAAATTTAACTGAGGGAAGATATTTTATAACCGAAAAAGCTGGCTCTGACAAGATGGAAGGTCTCATCACTCAGAACTGTAACCGTTTCACCATCTGCATCGATATATTCTACCTCAACTACTGCAAGAACTTTTACGGACTTGGAAAGGCCGAGAAAATCCTCGATAGAGAACTGTGCATTGGGATCTTCAGCCTTGTTGTAGCAAACAAGCTCAACGCTTTTTACTTCCTTAGCATCGGAGGGGATCTTGCTTGCAGCATTCATACCGCTGAGGAAAAGGCATCCGCCAACAGTATCACGGGAGGTATCAACGCCGGACATCTGAAGAAGCTCCTCGGAAGCATTGCCCAGTGCATTGCTAATCGCATCTGAATAACCGCCCATTATGGTGTATTTCATCATCTTAGCGATTTTTCCGTCGTCAATAGCGTTTATATACTTATAAATTACCTTGCTTTCTTTCATTTTGGAAGGGCTAATGCAAGCGAACGTTCCAATTATACCCGTTACTACAAGAACAAGGGCAACTATCAGACTGATATATCTTTTCATTACACTGTTTCCTCCTTCTTTTCTTCTACTGATTCACTTACCTCTGCATCAGCAGGGGCATTCTCCTCTGCGGGAGCGGAAGCGCTTTCAGCTGCGGGAGCTGCCTTATCCTTCTTCTTGAAGATCTTTGCGAAAAGCTCCGCGATCTTCTCTCTCTCAAAGAAGAAGAGGCCTGCGCCGGCAACAATGCAGAGAATAAAGATTATTGTTGCTACTATGTGGCCGCCTGCACCCTTTGTCATAACAACGGCTACTACATTTTCACTTGCTATAACAGAGTTACCCTCTTCGTCGATCTCCACGTTTGCGATCCAGTCTGTTTTACCCTTTTCATCGATAACGAGACCGGCCTCTCCGATAACAGGAGTGAAATCATATCTCATTTCGCAAATAGTGCTGTTCTTAAACTTAGATCTGTTATCAAACTTTGTAATTCTTACATCGAAGTACTGAGTATCTGTATTTTCTTCGCTGACATCGTTTGCCGCGATAAATGCATTTACCTTTTCCTTTACAACGTCAAGACGGCCGGAGAAAGTAACAGTGCAAACATCGCCCTTTACCTTAACCTTGCCGTTTTCGCCGCAAGTTGCCTTAATAGCTTCAAAAGCAGAGGACTTGAGCTCATCGGACATCTTTTCCTTTGCTGTGAAGACAAGCTCAAGGCTCATCTTCTTCTCTGACTTGATAGTGGGAACAAGCTCAACCTTATCAAAGCCGATCTTCCAATCAAAATTGAAGGACTTCTCCTCTGTACGTGAAGGAGAATACTCGGTTTTACCGTCGTAGATCTGGCCCTCACTGTCTCTTACTGTCTCATCATAGAAGTTAATTGTGCTCTTGAGAGGATTATAGCTGTACTCATAATCAAGATAGAAAGATCCGTCAAGCTTTTCAGTAACAGTTACATTTGCGATTCCGGGCTTTTTCTCGTCAACGCTGATCTTATGTGTAAACTTGTTTTCTGTCTGAAGGTATGTATCTGTCTTCTTCTGGAGAGACTTAGCATCTTCTGCAGTAAATGCGATAACGTATTCGTTATTGTTCTCTTCCTCAACAACGGTGAGAGTATCGGGATCCTTTACAAGCTTTGTAAAATACTTATTAAGGTCAACGTCTGCCTCTTCAAGCTCTTCCATAACGTAATTACTTGCTTTGAAGTGAAGCTCTCTCTGGAAGGTGCCGTCAATATTAAGGGTTGTTACTACTTCGATGCCGCTGAGGCAGTAGCTTTCTCTTTCGTCGATATTGATATCGTTACCGGTATCGTACTCAGTACCCTCGATAGTTACTTTAGTGCTGCCAAGCTCATACCAGGAGGATGTGCTTGAATATGTGATCACTCCGGACTCCTTCAGCGCATCAAAATACCACTGAAGAAGGTCAAAGGAATCAAAATTCTCGTCAAGAAGGATGCCCTTCTTGAAAACTGTATCATAGTTTTCGTAATTGATCTCAGGAGTGAGGCCTTCATTGCTTCCGTAGTCAACAAGGCTTTCAACCTTTGTGCAATAATCCTCATAATCATTGAACTTCATTGTGAAGGTAATAACAGACTCTGACTCACCGGGGGTGGATGTGCAAGTCATTTCCTTAGGGAGATTATCGTCAGCTACCTTCTTGAGGGCAGTAAGACCTCCTGTTACCTCTTCTTCAAGATCGCTATTGCTGATTGTAAGAGTTATAACTCTCTGGCCAGCAAAGTTTTCATCGATGACCATATCAGTGTCTACTTCTGCGCCGCAACCGATGAGCACAAGCGCTGAAACTACCATCATGAGAAGGATCATCAATAATTTCTGTGTTTTCTTCATGTGTTGAACCTACCTTTCAAAATTTTAAATATTGTTTTCGGTGATGAAAAAGTTCAGATAAGATGCGCACACCGAAAAGAGCACCCATCCGCTGTTAAATAAGGTATTTACAACAAGTGCAAAATATCCCCTTTATATTTCCATCAATTATACACCATTTTATATCCATATGCAATATAAACTTACATTTTTATACAGTATCTTACAATAAAAAAGCCGTTGCGTTGCAACGGTTTTTTTATTTACTGTCAGAAGGCTTTTTCATTCCGGACCAAAGGCAGATTATGACCTGCCCGGGGATACCCACTAAGAATATGAGCCAGATATTGAGAGATAATAAGGTCAGATAAATTGCACCAAGAGCAGACCACATCAAAATTGAGATATAAACATAGTTATGCCGCTTGACTCCCCATATGGAATTGAAAACGATTCCAACTATTGCACTTGCGGGAACTGCGTATATGAACACAAGCCATCTCGCATCCCAAACACCGAAAATATTCAGACCGACAAAAGCAGCAGTTGCAATAAGCCAGACGAGGGCCACGGCAAGAAGGGAGATAACGAACTTTTTTCTGCCCATAACAGTACCCTTAACCATCGCCTTTACGGGGACTTTATGGTCCTCATAAAGAAGATAGTCAACTGTGACGCCGAAAAGATTTGCTATTTCAAGAAGGACTCCCACATCGGGAATTGATGCGCCCGACTCCCATTTTGAAACAGCTTTATCCGAATAGTTCAGCTTTTCCGCAAGCTGAAGCTGGGTCATTCCCATGCTTTTGCGAAGCTCCTGGATATTCTGCGCAACGATCTTTTTAAGCTCAGTCACTTTTGGCACATCCTTTCCTCTTATTTTTTCGCTGTCCTCATTTTATCACAATCACATGGGGGTGTCAACCAAAAAAGCCCGAAAACCCTTGATTTTAAAGGAACTCCACTGACAGTAGAGATGATTTTTTTCGTCTCTACTGCGCAGTTTTTATTCTTCTACCCGCCAAAAGCGTCAGTAGGGTGACTTTTAGTTTTTCCTGTGGTAACCTATCAACATCGAAAACATCCCCCGGAGGTCAACATGAACAAAGCAAAATCAAAAACACCCATAGAGTGTTCTGCCGTCTGGCACATAGCAAAGGTCATCAGAGTTCTCACTGTGCCGCCCATTATGGCTCTTGCGGTATTTACTGCATTTATTTTTAAAGATGGCTTTTATAACAATATCTGGGAGTTTATCGCCGCTGTAGGCTTTATCGCGCTTCTCCCTATCACAGCATACCCTCTCCAGCTTATTATCCCCCCGTTCAAAAATCAGGGACGCGAGGGACAGAGAAATCTTGCATTTATAATGTGCAATCTCGGCTATATTTTCAGCGTTATTTATGCTATAGTTTTCAATGCAGGCAAGCCCGTTACTGTAATGCTCATCACCTATCTTCTTTCCGGCATGACCCTGCTTCTCATCAATAAACTCTTCAGGTTCAAGGCCAGCGGCCACTCCTGCGGCCTCCTCGGCCCTCTTGCCGCTCTTGTTTATTTCGTTTCTCCCTGGACTCTGCCTGCAGGCATCATTCTTTTCGGCCTTGCACTCTGGAGCTCTGTTTATATGAAGAGACACACCCTCTCCCAGTTTATCATCGGCGGAATTATCCCTGTTTTCTGGCTTGTTATCTGCGGTCTCCTAATACTGTAAAATCATATTAATCCAATTGTGCCGTTGCAAAAAGATTTTTCTTTTGCAACGGCTTTCTGTTTGAAAAGTTTCAAATTCGTGTTTATGGGTGATGTTGGAAAATAAGCTCCCTAGACGGATCCCCCCGCAAGCGGGTTCTTCCATCGGAGGGAGGCTTTGATGCGAACTTCCTCTTCAGCTTATAAATTTTAGTTTGAAGTATCCCGATAAACCCGAATTTATTGAGATAAAATGATGAAATCCGCCTTTTGGCGGATTTCATCTTGACCTTTTCACTTTTCACTCTTACCTCTTCACTAAAAAAGCACCCTTTCGGGTGCTTTTTTATCTGTTCATATCAAGCATATACTCAACAGAGTCACGAAGTGCCTGCCAGCTGGCATTGATAATGTCGGGGGAAACGCCTACTGTGCGCCACACACTGAGGCCATCTGTAGACTCGATTACAACTCGAACAACAGACGCGGTAGCACCTCCGCTTGAGACTCTTACCTTAAAGTCTGTGAGCTTCATTTTGTCAATAACGGGATAGAAAGCAGACAGCACCTGTCTGAGAGCGCGGTCCATAGCGTTTACGGGACCGTTACCCTCTGCGGCAGAAAGCTTTTCCTTTCCGTCAACAGAAACCTTTATCATAGCCGTTGAGCGCATTGCATCTATTGCCTGATCGTTGCCGCCTGCGGCGTCCTCATCTGTCATGACCTTGAAATGAACAAGGTCAAAATAGTTTTTGCGAAGTCCGAGGGCATCCTTAATAACCAGCGCAAGAGAACCTTCCGCATCCTCGTATGAATATCCCATTGCTTCCTTTTCGCGAACAGCTTTCAGAGCCGCCTCAACCTCAGGGGAATTTCTGTCAAGCTGGGGCATAATACCTGCCATCTTGTCTGCCATTGCGCTTCTGCCAGAAAGGGAGCTGATGACGATATTTCGAAGATTACCCACAGACTCGGGAGAAACGTGCTCGAAGGTTCGAGGGCTTTTCATAACCCCGTCTATATGCATTCCTGCCTTGTGAGTAAATGCATAGCCGCCGACGAAGGGCTCTCGCTCATCAAAAACTCTGTTTGCTGTTTCATTTATGTATCTTACGCCCGAAGTAAGGGAGGAAAGCTTTTCTCCGATGCAATCGAATCCCAGCTTTAACTGAAGTATGGGAATAAGAGTATTCATATTCGCGTTTCCGCATCGCTCGCCGATACCGGAAACCGTTCCCTGAACCTGAACGCATCCGGAAAGAACGGCACTGATCGTGCAGGCCTCTGCCATACCCAGGTCGTTATGGCAATGTATACCGATGCATTTGCCAAAGCGACGGCAAACTGCATCCGTTGCAAGGCCGATGATATCGGGAAGCATGCCTCCGTTTGTATCGCAGAGGATAAGGCGATCTGCTCCCGCCTCTCTTGCGGTTTCAAGAACCTGCATCGCGTAAGGCGCGTCATCGGAATATCCGTCAAAGAAATGCTCCGCATCAAAGAAAACGGTCTTTCCCGCTGCCTTCAGATAGCTTACGGTATCTGCGATCATTCTGAGATTTTCCTCCTTGGAGGTAGCAAGCACCGTTGAGACCTGATAATCCCAGCTTTTGCCGAAAACGCAGACCGTATCGCAGGGGACCTTTGCCAAAAGCTTAACGGCAGTTGAATCCTCAGCTTTTTCACCTGCTCTGCAGGTGGCGCCGAATGCCACTATCTTGGCGCTTTCAAGGGAAAAACCGGAAAGTTCGCTAAAAAACTCAACATCGCTCTCGGACGTTACCATCCCGGCTTCGATATATGAAACCCCAAGGCCGTCCAGCGCCTTTACTATTTTGAATTTATCGCTCTTCGAGAAAGTAACAGTGGCGCTCTGCTCACCTTCTCTGAGAGTAGAATCGTATATTTCAAGTTTCATGATCGTTTAGTATTCACGCCCTTTGCTCGGGTCCATTTATTTATAGCATTTACATATGCCTTGATACTTGCCTTTATTACGTCTGTGGAAACACCGCGGCCTGTAAATGCGCCGTGATCGGAATTGATCTTAACCTTGACCTCTCCAAGCGCATCGGCGCCCTCTGTTACCGCCTTGAGATCATATGACTCAAGATGAATATCGTCGGCTCCTGCTATTCTGTTTATAGTATTGAATGCCGCATCGATAGGACCTTCTCCGGGGGCCGACTCTGTAAATATCTCGCCGCCCGCCCTGAGAGAAACGAGGGCCATAGCCTTCATATGATTTCCCGACTGTATCTGAAATGTATCTACCCAGTATTTTCCCTCAAGTCCGTCAAGATATTCGTTAACTATAGCGCGGATATCACTGTCTGTTACGGCGATCTTTTTATTTGCTATTTCCTTAAATCGGTTAAATGTAGAGTCTACTCCCTTTACATCAAGGGCATATCCGAGAGTTTCGAGACGCTCGCTATATGCATGGCGTCCACTGAGCTTACCAAGGACCATTGTGCTCTTATCGGCACCGATATCCTCAGGATTCATTATCTCATACGTTCCTCGATGCTCCATCATACCGTGCTGATGAATGCCCGACTCATGTGCAAAAGCATTCTGTCCCACTATTGCTTTATTGAGGGCAACATCATATCCTGCAAGAGAGGACACCATACGGCTGGTTCGAAGTATCTCCTTTGAGTTTATACCCGTATCGCAATCGGTATAATTGCGGCGGGTTCGAAATGCCATGACGATCTCCTCGAGAGATGCGTTGCCGGCCCTCTCGCCGATACCGTTAACCGCGCATTCAACTCTGGTGGCACCTGCATTGACAGCGCAAATGCTGTTTGCAACAGCAAGACCCAAATCGTTGTGGCAATGAACACTGAGCTTTTTCTCACTAAGTTCGGGAACCTTTTCAAGAAGATATGTAATAAGCGCACTGTATTCCTCGGGCATACAGTAGCCAACGGTATCAGGAATATTGATAATATCCGCTCCCGCATCTATTGCCGTCTTGACAGCCGTACAGAGAAAATCTTTATCGCTTCGGGTTGCATCCTCAGGTGAGAACTGGACTGTTTTGCAAAGGCTTTTCGCATAGCTGACAGCCTCTTTTATCTGAGAAAGGCACTTTTCTTCATCTATTTTCAGCTTATACTGCAGATGGATGGGGCTTGTTGCCAAAAAAACGTGGATAATGGGGTCTGCCGCTTCCTTCAATGCCTCTGCTGCAACGTCGATATCATTTTTAATGCATCTTGCAAGTGCCTGGACGGAAGCATCCTTCACTTCGCGGGCAATAGCAGACACAGCATCAAAATCGCCCTTGGAGGAGGCGGGAAAACCTGCCTCGATGGCATCAACGCCAAGGCGTTCAAGCTGCTTTGCAATCTCTGTTTTATGGGAAAGGCTGAAACGCACGCCGGGAGTCTGTTCGCCGTCGCGCAGAGTAGTATCGAGTATTTCAATATATTTCATACTGTTTCTTCCTTTTTTACTACGGTAACTCTGTCCCTTCCCTCGATATCCTTGAGAAGTGTTGCAGAGAGTCCCCTCTCTTTGGCAATAGCGCAAAGGGCGCTGCCTTGTTTCCAGCCCATTTCGATGGCAATAGAGCCGCCGTCTTTTAGGTGCGAGGGGTATATTTCTATTATTTTTCTGATTATGGAAAGACCGTCACCCCCGTCAGTAAGGGCGTGGTGTGGCTCACCAAGCACCTCGCGGGAGAGTTCTTCCATTTCTTCAATTGTAACATAAGGGGGATTTGATACGATCATATCAAATTCTCCCTCTAAGGTATCAGTGCAAACATCGCCGAGGATAAATTCTATCCTATCGGAAACTCCAAGGCGCTTTGCATTTTCCTTTGCAATTTCAAGGGTTTCGGGGTAAAGCTCAACTGCCACGGCTGTAAGGTCAGCTCTCTCAAGAAGGGCTGCAATTGCAATACATCCGCTTCCCGTACAAAGATCGGCAAACTGTCCGTCGCGGGGGGCATTTTTGCAAAGATACTCGCAAAGAAGCTCAGTATCTGCTCTTGGAATAAGGCAATCGGGGGTAACCTTAAAGGTGTAGCCCATAAAGTCCCATTCGCCAAGGATATACTGAAGAGCCGTTCCCGAAATGCGCCTTTCGATTGCCGCTGCAAGTTCCTCGGAAAAGTAGTCTCCGAACCGGACTGATGCACGGCTTACCTTTTCAAAGCGGCATATAAGCTCTGTTGCCTCAAAGGCGGGAGCGCTGATCCCTCCATCGGAGAGGCGCTTTACGATTTCACTGAAGGTCACTGTTTTCTTCCTCTGCAGAAGTCTCTTCTGAAGTCTCTACAGCTTCCTCCACAGGCTTTTCAAGAACCTCGGGAAACTCCTCGGGCATAGCATTCTTAAGAGCTACGATAGCAACCTCGAGCTGAGAAAGATCAGGCTCGCGGGTAGTGATCTTCTGCATCCAGAGACCGGGGGCGGAAAGAATCTTTGTAACAATATTGGGATGCTTACCCGCCAAAATAAGAAACTCAAAGCTGATACCAACGATGGGGATCATCATAAGAAGCTTTATTGCCATAACGAGAATGGGATTCCAGTCCCAGTTGATAAACATTGTAAGCACGATGGAGATAAGGAGAACAACGATAATAAAGCTTGTGCCGCAACGGGGATGGAGGCGGGAATGCTTCTTTGCGTTTTCCGCTGTCAGCTCCTCGCCTGCCTCGTAGCAGGCAATTGATTTATGCTCCGCTCCGTGGTACTCAAAGGTACGGCGTATATCCTTCATAAGGGAAACGAGAAGAAGGTACACGATAAAGATGATTATCTTAAGTACGCCTGAAACTGCGGTAAGTAAAACGTCCGGTACGTCGTAGTCAAAAAAACGAGCGCAAAGCCACTTAAGACCGTCACATGCCAGGGTAGGCAGACCGATGAACAGAAGAAGGCTGAGAGCGACGCCAAGGACCATACCGATGGTCATAATAACGTTCATAAGCTTATCGCCAAAGGTCTTGCGGAGCCACTTCTCAAACTTTGTCTCGTCCTCAGTCTCGTCGATGCCAAGCATATTGGCACTGTCCTCAAGAGTACCCATAGACATAATAAGAGTTTCCACCATATTAACGCATCCGCGGATGATGGGAATATTAAAAAACTTATTCTTTTTTCTTATGGAAGTGTGCTTCGAGTTTTTCACCTCAATAGTGCCGTCCTCTTTTCTTACGGCAAGAGCAACGTTATCGCCGCTCTTCATCATTATTCCTTCGAGAACTGCCTGTCCTCCAACCTTGCCGAGGCGGCAGTTTTGTTCCTTTTTCATTATAAAGATTAGTCCTTTCTTTTCGGGGGATGTTTATGTAAGCATATATCTCCGAGAGGGCAATTTTCGCATTTGGGGCTTCTTGCCGTGCAGATATCTCTGCCAAAATAAACTATTCTGTGGCAAAAGTCGCTTTGCTCCTCCTTCGGGATAAGAGGTGTCATAATTTTTTCTGTTTTTACAGGATCCTTCCACTCCTCAGGATAAAAACCAAGGCGGCCGCAGATACGCATACAATGGGTATCTGCAACGATTCCGCCCTTATTGAATATATCTCCAAGCAAAAGATTGGCGATCTTTCGGCCAACGCCGGGGAGGGAGAGAAGGTCCTCCATATTATCGGGGACCTTACCGTCGAAATCTCTTATGAGGATTTCCGATGCTTCCTTTATGCTTTTTGCTTTACCGCGATAAAGTCCGCAGGACTTTATCAGGCCTTCGATCTGTTCAATGGGGGCCGCGGCCATGGAAGCGGCGTCAGGCAGCTCTCTGAAAAGATCGCGGCAAACGATATTTACCCGCTCGTCTGTACACTGAGCGGAAAGTCTCGCCATAACGAGAAGGCGCCAGGGGTCTCCCTCGCTTTCAAGAGAACAGGGCGCTTCGGGATAAATCTCCTGAAGCTTCGCTACTGCAAGGGAAGCTCTCTTTTTATCAGTTATCTTCATTAGCTGTAGTGTCGTCTGTCTGGTTGTCGGTAGTGTCCTCTTCTTTGTTAAGACCGAAATACTGGTCGAAAAGGTCCTTTATTGCGTATCCCGCATCGGTACCGTTAGCTCCGTGCTCGATGATACAGGTAGTAACTATCTCAGGGTCATTAAAGGGCGCAAAAGCCGTAAAAAGCGCATTGTCCGAAGAAGTCTTTGTTACCTGGGCTGTACCTGTCTTACCGCCGATGGTTATAGGATAATCTACGAATACTCTGGCAGCAGAGCCGTTTTCCGTAACGTCCTTCATGGCATATTTTACAGTTGATACTGCCTCAGAATCAAGGGCCACGGAATCGATGACCTCCGGCTCTCTGGTATATACCAAGGTTCCGTCATATTCACGAACCTCATGCAAAAGATGCGCAGAATATCTTGTTCCGCCGTTAAGCATGGTTGCAACGTAAACGCTGATCTGCAGAGGATTAAAAAGATGATCAGACTGGCCGATGGCAGCCGCAAGGGTATCGCCGTCGTACCATGTATTACCGGAAAGCTCTCTGTGGGCAGGGCCCGCAAGGATACCCGTCTTTTCGGGAAGCTCTATTCCCGTGGACTGACCGAGACCGTAAACCTCGCAGTATTTGGTTATTCTCGAAATAGTAAGCTGCCTGCCTATATCATAGAAAAAGTAGTTGCAGGAAACCTGAATGGCTTCCGAAACATTTATGGCGCCGTGGGTCTGTCTGCCATATCTGTCAGCATAGATCCAGCAACGGGGGCCGTTTGCATCGTAATAAGTATACTGACCCTTTGTTAATATTTCCGAGTAAGGGCCGATAACTTCCTCCTGCAACGCCGCAACCGCAACGCCGGGCTTGAATGTTGAGCCGGGAGCATAGGTTCCCTCCAGTGCTCGGAAAAAGAGCGGGGAATTTTTATCTTCCCTGAGACTTGCATAATCTTCATTAAAGGTTGCAAGGTTATAGGTGGGGTAGGATGCAAGGGCCAATACTGCACCCGTATCCTTTTCGATAGCGGAAAGTGCGCCTGCGTTTGCATCTTCTCCCGAAAGTTCGCGATCGTCCGCCTGTCCTTTATCAACGATAAGCTCAATATTGGACTTCAGAGCCTCCTCAGCCGCCATCTGCAGATCGATATCAATAGTAAGATAAACATCCTGGCCCGGCTTCGGCTCCTTGGAAACATAGGAATCTACCACGTTATTATACTCATCCTCTACGATAACGAGAGTTCCGTCCTCACCGTGGAGATAGTCCTCAAATGCCTCCTCAGCTCCGCTTGTGCCGACTATGGCGTTAAGCTTATATCCCTTATCTGTATAATACTCAGCCTTTTCGGCCATGATCTTACCTGTTCTGCCAAGCATATGGGATGCATATCCCGGATAATTATATACTCTGGTAGCATCGCAGGAAACACCAACACCCCTGACATTTCCCTCTGTTACTGCCGAAATGAATTTTATGCTGACATCCTTGAGAAGGGTATAAGGCTCCACCGTTGAAAAATATGAAAGCTCCATATCAAGGCGTATGGCAAATAGAAGCTGAGAGTCCTTTTCGCTGTAGCGAAGCTCCCCTTTATCGTCTGTAATACCGTAGCGCTCAAGAAGCACATCACGAACCTCGCCCTTATCGGTCTTTTCCCAGCCTCCCTCCTCCTCATCGTCCTGCTCAAAGCCAAGATCGATCATAAGACGGGAAAGACGCTTGCCGTAGGCTGTGACCATAAAGGTCTTATCAAGCTCCCATTCACCGTCCTTCTTTACAAAAGGATCCTCCGGAAGCTCAAATCCGTCCATCTCTCCAAAAGCCTCTGCCTTTTCGAGAAGCTGCAGGATGAAAAGATTTCTCTGATTCTGATCGTAGGTAAGACCGCCTGCATCAAGATAAAGACTATAGGTATATTCATTTGAAACAAGGCATTTACCATTTCTATCGAATATTTCCCCTCTCAGGGCCTGTATCGGAACAGTTCTGTATCTGTATCCGTCACTATAGGACTCCTGATAATAGTCCTGACCTGCGATCTGGATATTTATCAGACGTGCGACAAATATAAGACACACGATAACATAAAACGCGCCTATGCATATATATCTGAAAAGATGTTCTCTTTTTTGTTTCACTGTCGCACCTCCTTATAGGGTAACTTATAATTTTAAGTTTATTCCGAACGGGAATCCGTTCTCTCTGCTCTTGTTTTATGAAACTTCTTAAAGGATATCCAAACTGCAAAAAGCGGAATGGGAGAAACAACAAGAGTTGAAAAATACTCGGGTATCACAATTTTTGTAATAATATCTGCAAAGGTTGCATCAAGGACAAGCAGCGCAGTTATTACAGTTACGATACTTTTGAGAAATGCCGCCACCGCAATATATACTGCGTTTACGGGAAGGGTATGACGCAGATAATATTTTGACAAAAGTCCTGCCGCGCAACCGCAGGGCATATAAACAAGGGGAAGAAGCTCAGGGCCTATACCCGATGAGCCCAAAGCCTGGATAACAAATGCCGCGACAAGCCCCACGATACTTCCCCACTTTTCTCCTTCGTATACTCCTATCGAAATAACGAATACAAGCATAAGATCGGGAACCTTGCCAAAGGGAGCAAAACGGGCAAAAAACGTTGTTTGAAGAAGGGCAAACAGCATCATGAGACAGCCGCATATAACACCTCGGATAATATCCTCGGAATTCACCTGTATGCCCATTCGTATTGCCTGGGCACGGTCTTTCAGCTCAGCAAAAACAGCATCCCTGAGAGACAACGGCTGCATCGGCTCTTCCCTTTTAGCAGGCGTTTGCACCTGCTTTTTTACAGTAGCAGGCTTTGCACCTGATTCGGGGGAAGGAGGAGCAGACGGGGCAGCCACATTCGGTTTCTTTTGCGCCGCGGGTGCTCTGTCTGTTTTCACCTTCAGAGTTTCGCCCCTTTTCTGAGCCTCTTCAAGCTCTTTCTGGGCGCCGGGAGTAAGAAACACCTGACTTCTCTCGGGTATCTGCCACTGATTTTTTCTGTTTTCCCCGTTATTCGGTTTCTTCTGTGTAGATTTCATAATCTGTAATGATCATAAGCTTTGAAAGATCGGTAAGGTCTGTCTGAGGTCTGACAGTAACCTCTACGGAACGGGTAGTGCTGTTTTTTTCTACCTTTTCCACAGTGCCGATAACGAGGCCTCTTGGATAAACACTTCCATAACCTGAGGAGATTATTCTGTCTCCTTCTTTTATATCAGACTCGGCAGAAAGGTACTTAAGGAGACATACGCCCTCTTCTGAAAGCTTGAAATCTCCCTCGATAACGCCCACTTCACCGGTACGTTCAACATATGCGCCAATGGCAAATCCTGACTCAAGGAAAGTGACAGCCTTTGACCACGTTGTTCCCACCTCTGTAATATATCCGACAATTCCGTCACTGCAGACAACGGGCATATCCTTTTTTATGCCGTGGGCACTTCCCTTATCCAGCATAAAAACAGTGATAAAATTACCGCCCTCACGTGCAGTTACGGAAGCTTCTGTAAATTTATAATCTGTATGCTCTCGTTTCAGCTCAATATAATCGTAAAGCCATTCATTAAGCTCTTCGATCTCCTCTGCGCGGGATATTCTGTCTCGAAGTGCCGCATTTTCCTCTCTGAGGGTCTTGTTTTCCTCGACAACACGGTCAAATTCCGTAAAAAAGGAAACAAATCCGTCAAACGCATCGGTGCAATATGTGAAAAGCTTCTGCACCGGGGTGAACACTACATTGACCGCATCCTTGAGAGTGCCGCTAAGTCCCATAGTTGCAAAAACAGACGGAACAATAACCATTACAAGAGCAATTATCACAACAACTGTGAAAAATTTGGATCTCAGAAAATTGCGCATCCTGCGCCTCCTTTCGGATTATCTGGAGTTTCTGTTTCTGTACTGAACTCCGTCGCCCTCGCCTGCATTTTCGATAACATGACCTATGCCGATCGCTACTGCATCGAGAGGTGCCTTGGCAATGGTTGCACGTATACCTGTTACATGAGTAACAAGTGCATCAAGACCGCCGAGAAGAGCACCGCCGCCTGCCAGCATGATACCGGAGTCATAAATATCACTGGAAAGCTCAGGGGGAGTATTCTCAAGAGTCGTTCTGATCGCCTCAACTATATGAACGATCTGCTCGTGCATAGCTTCTCTGATCTCCGCAGAGCTTACATTGATAATGGCAGGAAGGCCGTTAAGCAGGTTTCTTCCGCGAATCTCCATAACGCCGCGGTCAACAGCAGGGTGAACACTGCCTATCTTCTTTTTCAGCATTTCTGCCGTAACCTCGCCTATGAGGATATTATATTTCTTCTTGATATACTGAACGATCGCATCATCAAGCTCATCTCCCGCAATACGGAGAGATGTTGAAAGAACGATACCTCCAAGAGAAAGAACAGCAACCTCTGTTGTACCTCCGCCGATATCGACAATCATGCTTCCTCTCGCATCCTCAACCTTAAGTCCGCTTCCGATAGCCGCCGCAACAGGCTCCTCAATAAGGGCAACAGACTGTGCACCTGCCTCAAGGGCAACATCCTCAACCGCACGCTTCTCAACCTCTGTAACACCGTAAGGTACGCAAACAAGGACCTTGGGGCGGCTGAAAACAGTAGTTCCCGAAGCTTTCTTGAAAAAGTCGCGAAGCATTGCCGTTGTAAAATCAAATTCAGCAATAACGCCGTCCTTCAGAGGACGCATTGCGATAATGGATCCGGGAGTCTTGCCAAGCATAAGCTTTGCATCGTTACCCACGGCAACTACCTTTTTTGATCTCTGCTCAACTGCAACGACAGAGGGCTCGCGAAGAACTATACCCTTGCCACGAACGTATACTATAGTGTTGGCAGTGCCAAGGTCTATACCAATATATTTTCCCATATTTATACCTCTATTTCATAAATGCGCAGATATTAAAATCCTGTCGCAAGATTTCCGATATTTTTGAGAGGGGCAAACCGACTACGTTATAGTAGTCACCTTCTATTCTTGAGACAAACATTCCTGCCGCCTCCTGTATGCCGTACGCCCCTGCTTTATCAAGGGGACAACAAAGCCTCACGTAGCTTTCTATCTCATCCTCGTGTATATGCCTCATATAAACCCGGGTCTCAACATATCCGCTGACAGTTTTTTCACCGTCTGTTACCGTATACCCTGTTATGACAGAGTGCGCCTTTCCCGAAAGGCTCTGAAGCATATCCCATGCTCTCTCTTCGCTTCCGGGCTTTCCCAGCACCTTGCCGTCAGGCGAAACAACTACAGTATCAGCACAAATGATTATTCCCTCAGAGCAAGACAGCGCAGCTGCTGCTTTTCTCTTCGAGTTTTCAACCGTCAGATCCGCGGGAGAAAAGCCGCCTGAAACCTCCTCGCATTCGGGAGAGATTATGCTGAACTTGTAGCCTGCCGATTCAAGTATCTCCCGTCTTCTCGGAGAAGCAGAGGCAAGGATAAGCTTTTTTTGTTCCATCACTTTGTACCCGTAGAGCCTATTCCGCCGCGATCCGGAGCGCCCAGTGTATCACACTCTTCAAATTCTATGGGCGGCTGATGGCGCATTATTCTAAACTGGCAGATACGATCGCCCTTTTCGATCCTTGTATCACGAAGAGCATAGGCTGCCATATACCACTGATCGTTGTCTCCGCAGTAACTCTCATCTACAACGCCCATATGGTTTGTCTGAATGATTCCAAAATTCTTATAAGTAGAGGAGCGCGGAACGATATGAGCCTCGTATCCTTCGGGAAGCTTTATTGCAACTCCCAGAGGCAAAAGCTTGAATTCTCCTGCACGAAGCTCGATATTCTCGGCACAGCGAAGATCGATCCAGTCGCTTTTGCCGTCTATGTAGCGAAGGGGCTCCATCCCCTCGCACAGATATTTTATTTTAAGAGTAACTTTTTCCATTTGAGACCTTTCTTGTTCTTTTCTTGAAAGAACCAAAAGAACTTTACACATGGGGAAACTGACAAAGTTTCTGCGTCATCAATCACTTTATCCTTCTGATCTTCTCAGGGGATTTTGGAGGCGTTCCGTTCATATAGGCTTTAATGATGCGGTCACATTCCTCCGCAGTTTCGTCAGTAAAAATAAAGTGATATCTTGTAATTCCCATCGTCGCAAGATCCGCCTTTTTGTCCGCCATATATATGGGAACGCTGTTATATATCACATTGGTGCAATCGGGCATACCCAGAACAGGAAAAGCAGTTCCGTGGCGGTCGGTGATAGCCGATCTGCAAATGACCGTTTTGTCGCATTTTTTACAGTTACCGTCCGAAATGGCACATCTGACAGTAAGCATAAGAGGAAGCCTTCCGTATACAACCGCTCCGCAAGGAACGGGAGAAGCGATATCTCTTATCTGCGCTCTTTTCAGCTCAGGCGCGAGAACAATGCTTTCGGCGCCGAGAGAAGCATAATAGTTTGCCGCCTCAGAGTTGAAAACATTCATTCTGAGAGACGCCGCAACATCCGAGCACATTTCAACCGCTTTTTTGAGCTGACCCGTGCCATGGGCAAGGACTCTTCTTCCCCTGACTTCTTCCCAGACCTCTTTCTCCTTGCCATCCGGCATATAGGGAGGAAGAGAGATATCGTATTCGTCAGAATGAGCCCCGTAGGGGAGATATATTCTTTCAAAAAACTCTCGGCAAAGCGGAGTTATACTGTCCTTTGAGAGAAATTCTGCTGTATAAACAATATTTTCATGGGGCTTTTTTCCCTTATCCCACCGAAGTGCCTCGAGAGCTACGCTCTCTCTTGACGGCGAAAGCAAGCCTTCCATTGCCTCTCTTCTCATGGCATTTACCTGAGAAAGGGTCAGCGCCGCTTTACCATCGGTGACAAATTCGAAACTTCTCATTTCAAAGGGGGTATTTCCGAGACGCGAGGAATTCTTTTTTGCTCCCTCCTCTGAAAGGGGTGCAACATCCCCTGCCTCGGCAACGATATCTCCTACAGCACAAGAAGTGCCGCAAGGAGAGACTGCCTCAAAGCTTGCGGGGGCGCCCGAAACGGCAGTCAGTTTTATATCAAGAGGGGCCTTTCTTTTAAGTCCTTCAAACTTCGATCTGTCCATTTTCAGAAAATCGTCGTAGGTACGGACTCCCCTCATGTTTTTCATATTTTCAATAAAGTAGCCGTCGGTAAATCCGTCTCGGCTGAATATACGGGAGAGGGCTTCTATCTCGTCGGGGGTGGCGTTTCGTCCCTCGTCAAGAAGTTGGCGATATATCTTTGCAACTCCGTATACATATTCCGGAGGCTTCTGCCTTCCCTCTATTTTGAGAGAAGCAACGCCGGAATCAATAATATCTGTAATATGGGATGCAAGGCACATATCCTTAATGCTGATGGGATATCCCTTTTCTCCCGATTTGGTATAGGGCTGACGGCAGGGCTGAGCGCATTCGCCTCGATTACCGCTCCTGCCTCCCATAACGGCGCTCATCAAACACTGTCCCGAAAAGGAAACACAGTATGCGCCGTGGATAAACATTTCTATTTCAATAGGGGAGCATTTGCAAAGATGGGAAAGCCCCTCCTTCGTTATCTCCCTGTGGCAGACCATTCTCGTAAAGCCTGCTTCAAGCAAGGTTCTTGCATCGTTTATGCTATGTCCTGAAAGCTGGGTGCTTGCGTGTATCTCAAGCTTTGGAATATGCTTTTTTATAAGGGTTGCAACGCCCATATCCGCAACGATCAGAGCGTCGGCACCGTACTCATAAAGCTTTGCCGCAAGGCTAAGGGCATCGGAAAGCTCTGAGTCAAAAAGACGGGTATTAAGAGTGACATATGTTTTGACACCGTATGCTCTCGCAAGAGCAAGGGAATCACGAAGAACATCGCCCTCAAAATTTTCCGCTCTCATTCTTGCATTGAACTGACCGGCACCGAGATAAACAGCATCAGCTCCACCCTCTATTGCTGCCTCAAGGGAAGCACGGCTTCCTGCAGGCAAAAGAAGCTCAGGTTTTTTCATACGTCACATCCTTTCATCAAAAAAATAAGGTTAGTGAAGCTTTCCGCCGCCTTGGCGGAAAGCTTCATTTTCTTTTTTCAAAACTCTTTTCCAAGAGAGCAGATCAATTTCCGCGGAGCAGGCTTTCGATCTGACGAAGCTTGTCTGCGCGATCGGACTTTTCTTCAACTACGGGTTCCTCGAAAAGCTCCTCAATATCGTGGGCAGGCTCTTCCTTTACCTCGGGCTCTTCTGCGGGAGCCTCCTCGATGGAGAGCTGCTCCTCTGCAATGATCTCAGCAGCAGTTTCGGATACCTTGCCAAGCATGGAATTCTTAAGCTTGATGTTCTCATCTCTCATACGGCGGAGATTTGCATCGTAAAGAGCGATCTGAGCCTCGAGATTGCGAACTCTCTTTTCAGCCTTAAGTCTGTTGCTTGCGTGATCAAGAGCAACGAGAATAGCCGCATCGATCTTAGAGAAGTTCCTGGACTGCTTTGTGATAGCAGTGATCTGCTCGTCGAGCTGAGCTACGAGGCGCATAACGATCTCCTCACGCTCATCAGATATGATCTTCATATCCACGTCGGCAATTTTCACTTCGTACTTTTTCTTTTCCATTTTTTATCTCCTGTTAAAATTAGTATTGAAAATCAGTCAAACAGTGGTATAATAGGCTTATCAAAAAATCCCCATCATATAACTATTCATACTATTATAATATATTACAGGGAAAATTTAAATACAATTTGCGAATTTTTTTGAAAAATTCGGGCTAATTTGGTGATATTATGGAAACTACAAACAAATGCCGCCGCATAGCGGTAAAAATAGGCTCCTCTACCCTTACCCACAGTGCTACGGGAAGGCTTAATATCCGTCGCATGGAAAAGCTTGTGAGGACCATATCGGATATTAAAAACTCAGGCAGAGAAGTTGTTCTTATCTCCTCCGGCGCTGTAGCTGCCGGAGCATCAAAGCTGTCTGTCTCTCACCGTGACCGCTCCCTTGCTCAAAAGCAGGCGCTGGCGGCAGTTGGTCAGCCCGAGCTTATGAGAATGTACGAGCGCCTTTTTGCAACATACGGCTATAACGTGGGCCAGATACTGATGACCCGTGATGTTGTGGACGACCCTCACCGCCTTGAGCTTGCAAGAAACACATTCATGAAGCTTTTCGAGCTTGGATGCGTTCCGATCGTAAATGAAAACGACTCCGTTTCCAACGAAGAAATGCAGTTTGGAGATAACGATACCCTTTCTGCATACGTTGCCGCAGTTGCAAAGGCAGATCTTCTTATCAATCTTTCCGATATTGACGGTCTTTACGACTCCGACCCTCATAAAAATCCCGATGCACGCCTGATAAGCCGCGTAGAGCATCCCGGGGATGTTGAAAGCTTTGCGGGAGACGCAGGCTCCTGCGTGGGTACGGGCGGAATGATCACAAAGATCCGCGCCGCAAAGATCGCCGGAAACGCAGGCATACCTATGATAATCACAAACGGCTCCGACCCCGAGATACTTTACCGTATAACCGACGGGGAGCACGTAGGTACATATTTCGTTCCCCGAAAGGATAAGGATAACTGATATGATTTACGAAAGTGTTAAAGCAATATGCGAAAAGGCAAAGGCGGCTTCTCCTGCAGTTGCCGCATCAAAGGGAGATATAAGAAACGCTTTTCTTCTCTCCTTTGCCCGTCTTCTCTGTGAAAACAAAGAAGAGCTTATAGCCTCAAACCGCAAGGATACAGAAGCGGCAAAGGAAAACGGAATGTCCTCTGCCATGCTTGACAGACTCACTCTCACAGAAGGAAGAATCAATGGAATTGCAAAGGGCATAACCGACCTTATCGGCCTTTGTGACCCTCTTGGCGGCGGAGAAGTGTTTTGCCGCCCAAACGGTATTGAAATAAAGAAAATCAAAGTTCCCCTGGGAGTTTGCGGCGTTATTTTTGAAGCTCGTCCAAACGTTGCGGCGGATATTGCCGCCCTCTGCATAAAAAGCGGAAATGCGGCAGTTCTCAGAGGCGGAAAAGAGTGTATACACACAAACCTCACCATAGAATCCATCGCAAAAAAGGCGCTGACAGAGGCAGGTCTTCCCGAAGACTGCGTCTCTCTCATTCCCTATACCGAGAGAGAGGGCGCCAATGCCCTTATGCAGATGCGCGGCATCGTTGATGTGCTTATTCCTCGCGGCGGAAAGGGACTTATAAAGAGCGTTACGGAAAACTCCTCCGTCCCCGTTATTGAAACGGGAGCCGGAAATTGCCATATTTACGTCCACTCCGATGCGGACTTTGAATGTGCCCTCTCTGTTATCGAAAATGCAAAGGTATCCCGTCCCTCCGTTTGTAACGCCATCGAGACCGTGCTTGTGAATGCTCAGATCGCAGAAAGCTTTCTTCCCCGCTTGAAGAAAGTATTTGAAAGCCGCGGCGTTGAGATACGGGGATGCGAAAAAACCCGGAGTATTATAGAATGCACTCCCGCAACAGATGAGGACTTCGAGACTGAATACAACGATCTTATCTGTGCAGTTAAGGTCGTTTCCTGTGAAAGCTGCGCTGTCAATCACATCAATCGATACAGCACAGGTCACAGCGAGGCTATAATAACCGAATCCCGAAGTGTAGCAGACTATTTTTGCACTATGGTGGACAGCGCCTGCGTTTACGTTAATGCTTCCACCCGCTTCACCGACGGCGGTCAGTTCGGATTTGGAGCTGAGGTGGGCATCTCCACACAGAAGCTCCATGCGAGAGGCCCCATGGGTCTTTCTGCTCTGACCACCGACAAATATATTATCAACGGAAACGGACAGATAAGAGAATGAAGCTATAAGAAAACATGCGCATTTCCACAAAGGGGAAATGAATATTTATCGAAAGCTTTGTATTATTATGCAGTTATTTTTACAAAAAGCATTGTTTTTGTACATGAGTAGTGCTAAAATATAGCATATTTAATCCCCAAAAGAAAGAAGATGACCCCCTTTGAAGAACATGAACTTCAAAAGAAAGCTCCCCGTTCCTATGGAAATCAAGGAACAGTACCCCCTCACAGATAAGCTTGCAAAGATCAAGGAAGCCCGAGATCTCGCCATTGCTGACGTATTCACAGGCAAGAGCGACAAGATGATCCTTGTCATCGGCCCCTGCTCCGCAGACAGGGAGGACGCAGTTCTTGATTACTGCACACGCCTTGCCCGCCTGCAGGAAAAAGTAGCCGATAAGCTTATCCTTATCCCCCGCGTATATACAAATAAGCCCCGCACTACAGGCGACGGCTACAAGGGCCTTGTTCACCAGCCCGACCCCGAAAAGGAATCCGATATGATCGGCGGCATCATAGCCATCAGAAGACTTCATACAGCGGTACTCTCCGAGACCGGACTTTCCACCGCAGACGAGATGCTCTATCACGATAACTACCGTTACCTTTCCGACCTTCTCTCCTATGTTGCCATTGGTGCAAGAAGTGTTGAAAACCAGGAACATCGCCTCACCTCCAGCGGAATCGATATCCCTGTAGGCATGAAAAACCCCACCAGCGGAGATATTTCCGTTATGCTCAACTCCATTATGGCAGCTCAGCATCCTCATACCTTCATATACCGAGGCTGGGAAGTAGATACTACAGGCAACAATCTTGCTCACGCTATTATGCGAGGTTATGTAAACCGTCACGGTGAGGCTATCCCCAATTATCATTTTGAGGATCTTCAGAATCTTTACGAGGCATACTGCAAAAAAGGCCTCGAGAATATTGCCCTCATCGTTGATACAAACCACTCAAACTCTGCGAAAAAATATCAAGAGCAGCCCAGAATTGCAAAGGAAGTGCTTCACTCCTGCCGCCACTCTGAAGATATAAAGAAGATGACAAAGGGATTTATGATAGAATCCTATATCGAAGACGGCGCACAGAAGATCGGCGAAGGCATCTACGGCAAGTCCATTACCGACCCTTGTATGGGCTGGGATGGAACAGAGCGACTTGTACTTGATATCGCAGATCTGATCTGAAAATATCTATAAATATCCCCC
Organism: Candidatus Avispirillum sp.; assembly: GCA_045636685.1. Lineage (GTDB taxonomy): Bacteria > Bacillota > Clostridia > Oscillospirales > CAG-272 > Avispirillum. The sequence continues at coordinate 29,226 of JAZTXZ010000037.1, forward strand.
CGTTTTACGGGGGGATATTTATCCTTTGCAGGAATACATACGCGATTGCAAAGATCTTTATACCCTTTTTTCGCATACATAAGCTATACCTGTTCGCCCGCAATTTTATTAAAGCATTAAATTCGGGTTTGTCGTGGTGTTGAAGATGAACGTAGTAAGACCTTCCCCCACAGATTGGGGGAAGGTCTTGGTGCAGATCGCTTCTTTCGCCTTTCAAATTCGGGTTTATCGGGGAGAGTACGGTCGCTTTTTTGAAAAAAAGCTCCGCAAAAAACCTTAAACATTATTCAGTAAAGAGCGCTAAGGCTCTCTTTACTGAATAAATAAAAGCCCCACGGGGCTTTTATTCAAACAAGTAACATGCCTTCTCGACAAAACCGAATTAATATTAATCCCCTTTTTGAAGTTTTTCGGGGGTCGTAGGGGGCCTTTTTTCAAAAAGGCTCCCTACATATACACCTCGATAAACCCGAATTTGAAGGGTGGTTTTCGTGCTGATGGGCAGGAGCAACAAGCGGTCCCCTACGACTATGTGTATCGATTTCGTTTGTTTATGCATCAAATTTCGTTTTGGTGCGTGTGCAGATATCGGGCGGATATGGAATCCGCCCCTACGCCTTAAAACAATTTTAGATAACACATATCCCCCAATTTATTCTTTTCCTTTTTGAAGTTTTTTGAAGATGTGGAAACCTCCCCCACAAACCCGAACATGAAAAACTTTTTAATATTTGCATAACCGCAGGGAGACATCTTCGGCAAAAAAGATATAATAATAATGCCCCCTTGATTTGAAGGCTTCGGGGTGATACAATAGACTATATAAATTTGGCAGAAAGGAGTGGAAAAATGAACCTAATGTCATCGGTGAGTGAGCTTCGCGGAGTCGGACGCGCAAAGCAGGAAGCTCTGGCAAAGGCAGGCATTTATACGATATACGATCTTGTTAACCATTATCCGCGCGCATACCAGAACCGCGGAGATATTATGACCGTTGCCGAGGCTACTATGATATGTAAACGGGACGGAGAATGCCCGCCTTGTGCATTTATTCTTACTGTTGCCTCAGAGCCTAAGGTCAGCCTTATCCGCCGCGGAATGACCCTTATAAAGCTGAAGGCCTTTGATGACAGCGGCGTCATTGAGCTGACCTATTTTAACCAGCCCTTTTTGAAGGATGTTTTCCACACCGGAGGAGTGTTCCGCTTTTGGGGAAAGCCTGCCTTTGAAATGGGAAGGCTAAAGCTTTCATCTCCCATTTACGAGCCCTTTTTGCCTGATATCCCCCTGCCCCCCATCGTACCGGTTTATCCCCTTTCTCAAGGTATCAGCCAAAAATTTATTCAGGGCCTTGTGAGAGAGGCGCTGAGAATCGCGGCAATCGAGCTTCGGGACTATATGCCCGCTGAAATACTTTCCGAAAACGCTCTTTGCTCTCTTTCCTATGCATTGAGAAATATCCATCTGCCCACAAGTATTGATGCCCTTGAAACTGCCAGACGAAGGCTCGCCTTTGACGAGATATTCACCCTTTCTCTTGCCATGCAGTCTCAGAAAAGCGCAAGAACCGGCGGAGGCGCCGTTGCCTTTGATGATATTGATATCTCTCCGATAACAGACATAATGCCCTTTGCCCTGACGGGAGCTCAAAAACGATCTATTGGGGAAATATCCGAAGATATGACAAAAGAGATTCCCATGTGTCGAATCCTTTGCGGAGATGTTGGCAGCGGAAAGACCGCAGTTGCAGCCTCCTGCGCATATATTGCTGCAAAAAACGGCTACCAGTGCGCACTTATGGCGCCCACGGAAATACTTGCAAAGCAGCATTATGCAGACCTTAGTTTTCTTTTTGAACAGTTAGGTATAAAGACAGCCCTTCTTTGCGGTTCAATGACCGCATCTCAGAAAAAGAAGGTTAAAGAATCCCTCGCATCCCCGGATGGCCCTTTGCTCGTCATCGGAACTCACGCTCTGCTGTCTGATGATGTTGACTTCCCAAGGCTTGGCCTCGTTATAACAGACGAGCAGCACCGCTTTGGCGTTAATCAGCGCGCCGCCCTTAAAAATAAAACAAAGGGAGTTCACTCCCTTGTTATGAGTGCCACCCCCATACCGAGAACCCTTTCCCTTGTTATATACGGCGATCTTGACATTTCCAGACTTGACGAAATGCCTCCCGGCAGACAAAAAGTGGGTACTTTCAGAGTGGATGAAAGCTACCGCGAAAGGCTACTCGGCTTTATCAGAAAGCAAAAAGAGGAGGGACACAGAACATATATCGTATGTCCCGCCATCGAAGAAGCACCAAAAAATGACGAAAATCCCGAAGAAATGGTGAATCTGATCCTCTCAGGAGAGGACATGCTGAGAGAGCCGCCGTTGAAGGCGGCGGTGCAATACACCGAGGAACTGAGAGAAAGGCTTCCTGATCTTGGTATCGGTTTTATCCACGGGAAAATGAAAGCCGCCGAAAAGGACAGCACCATGGATGCTTTTATAAGAGGTGAGTTATCCGTCCTCGTATCCACCACAGTCATAGAGGTAGGCGTCAACGTTCCCGAGGCTACACTTATGGTTGTTGAAAACGCTGAAAGATTCGGTCTTTCTCAGCTTCATCAGCTGCGCGGCCGAGTCGGAAGAGGAAAAGCTAAGTCTTACTGCATACTGGTTTCCGACTCTAAAAGCGAAAAATCAATGCATCGTCTTGATATAATGTGCAAGACAAATGACGGCTTCAGAGTTGCCGAGGAGGATCTTAAGATGAGAGGCCCCGGAGACTTCTTCTCAAGAGACGGAAGCTACCGCCAGAGCGGCGGAGTTGAAATGCCCTTTTCCTCCGGTATTTCCGGAGGCGAGCTTATTGAAGCCGCAGTTTCGGCGGCAAGCACCGTGATCGGAAAAGACCCGCTTCTATCCCTTCCCGAGCACGTCCGTCTCTCAGCCATCGTATCAAAAATGAAAAAGAATCAGGAAAATACCATAAGCTGATATTGATGCTTCTATATAAAAAAAGCTGTCGCTCACGCGACAGCTTTTTTGTTATACAGGAATCTTAAATACTGCTTTTTTTACCTTTTCGCTTGTAAAGCGGATTCCGGGACGATGGGGATCTGTGGGTGCAAAGTATGCAAATGTTCCAACGTTTGCCTTCACTGTTGCAATACTGCCGATGCACTTATCATAGAACATATAGTCGTCCTCTTCAAAATACTCACCGGCGCCAATGCAATCTGAAAGAGCTGCGCCATCCATACATTCGTCGCCTTCTACCACGATCTGAAGGTCTGCATATTTCTTGTGCGCCTCCCACTTATCTCCGGCAGCGTAAGGCTCATATTCGCTTACGTTCACGAAAATACCGCCATCAAGGTCTGTACGACCCATGGGAAGGGATGAAAGGGGATTTTTCTCAAGAAAATCTGCAACAATATTAAATTTCTCGTTATAAGAAGCATAGCTTCTAAGGTTTTCTATCTTATCTGTAATCATATTAACCTCTTATTCTGCAGCGGTTGTATCAGTTACCTTCGGCTCATACGCAAGGAAGCCGAAGATATCATCAACAGTTTCGCCGTCTACTGTATAGACCACGCTTGAATCCTTAAAGCTATAGAAATATGAGTGCTTTTTCTCTTCTTTCTCAGCATCGGTGCCTGGAGTGCTATCCTCAGTCTCCTCCTCGGCATCCTCATACTTGTATCCGATATACACCGTATACTCCTTGGGGAGTTTCTGTGTTGAGCCGTCACTGCCCTTGGTTTCATAGGTATAGTGAACTGTAATGCGCTCGCCCTCAGAGCTTATACCGTACTCATATTTCAGCTCGTTTTCGTCTGCGTAGTAATCCTCATATTCGGAGAGGTCCAGAGTATAAACAAGCTCATAAAGCTCCTCTATACCCTTATCATCGGAGATCTCCTTTTTCTGGCCGTTTTCCGTTGTTATTGTGATGGAGGAAACATCAGTATCGGAAACTGCATCCTTCATAAGCTGGTATGTTTCTGCTTTATAGAGATAGTCAAGATCTGCAGCAAAGGAAGTTGCAACGCTGGTTTCAACCATATAAATGCTGCTATCTCCGGAAAGGGAAAAATACTGGCAGTTATTGAAGCCGTTTGTATCTCCGAAAAGGAATGTCTTTTCACTACCGTCAGAGAAGGTAGCAACAACGGTCAGTGCAGCTTTGGTAAGTCCGTAATCCGAAAGATCCTCAGAAGGTTTTTCGATCTTCTCTGTTGCGGTGATTTTTCCTACAGCCGCCGCCATAGAGGCTACGCGATCCTGATTAAGGGGGAATTTACTATCCTTATCGTATACCCAGTCGTCATTGATATAAGAGAAAGACATTTCCTCATCCTTTGTTTTAAAGGAGAATGCTGTAACGATGGTGCTTCCCTTATCAAAAACCTCAATAGTAGTTTCCTCTTCGGTGGGCTCCTCCTCGCTGTTCAGCTTTTTGAGAAGCAGAGTGCCGGCAACAAGCCCTCCAAGGACCAGGATAAGAACTCCAAATGTTATTAACTTTTTCAGGTTTTTATTTTTCATAGTATTTTTATCTTGAGCGACGGCGGACCCATACGATAAATCCGCAAACAAGGAATGCTGCAGGAATAATACCTATTACAACGGCTCCCCAGATACCGCTTGTGCTTGCAGTGAGCTGGAGATAGGACTGAGAGAGCTCCTTGCCGATAACAGATACCGCAGAGGGCTTATCGCAGGTCTTGGTAAGAAGTGTTGTAAAGAGCTGGCCGTTGCCGTATCCGACGAAAGCATCGGAAAGGAACTCGGGAGTTGCAAACCAGTAGAGTGTACCCTTTGCATTTCCCTCTTCATCTGTGATGGTGGATTCATACGCCACGGTGAAAGTCTGCTTTTCCGCCTTTTCGGGGTTCTTTGCATTTTCCTCGGTATAGATATATGCTCCCTTTGTTGTCTCAAGAAGGGGAACTACGGAAACATTTTTTGCAGTTCCTGTAGACTTGATACCGTGGGATGCGATCATAAACAGATAAAGGTTAGAAGCATCAGCGCCGCTTGTTATACCCTTGCCTGTTGCTGAAGGAAGAAGGTAATAGGGGTACTGAGTATATCCGGTTTCATCGCTTTCAACAATGAGGCCTTCAACTGCTTCAAGTCCCATATGGGCGCACACTGCGTTCATATTAGGCATCTTTTCTGCAGTGAAATACTCAAAATAAGACATGTATATGATCTTGCCTCCCTTGTTAAGATAGGAGATAAGAGCATCTCTTTCAGCTTCGCTGATATCGTTTGTAAGAGCGCTGATGATAAGCGCGGATGCATCACCGGGAACAGCGATCTTTTCTCCGGAAAGGAGGCTGAGCTCACGAAGCTCTACATTTTCGTCTGCAATAAGCTGACCGTATGCGCCGGAGGAGATATCCACCTCTCCGTGGCCTACAAGATTGTAGATAATAGGAAGCTTATCGTGGGAAACGTAGTCAATAGCGCGGGTGATCTCGTTTTCCGCAAAGAAATACTGCTTTGCAGAAACACTCTGGCCGTAATAAGCCATCTGCTGAGCATAGTTTGAATACTCTGCATATGTGAGATACTGGCCCTCGTAGCCCTCTATCTCAAACATATAAAGCTCATCGCCGCTAATGACAGTATTTCTCTTTTCGCTGACTACGATAAGGCTGTTTTGTGAGAGATTTGCATCAGTATATTTACTTGTAAATGTGGGATCTGAAAGGGGGTCTACCTTCTTGATCTCAATGTTCTTGGAAGCATCCTTATATCTTTCAAGCATACCGCTGACAGCAGTATCCTCCGCTCCCTCAGAGAAGATATGGTAAATTGTAATATCTACCTTGGAGTTTTTGATCACATTCTTTGTATCTGCACCGATGGAAAGGATCTGCTCCTTTGACGCATCAAGCTTTGCAAAGGTTGCGGGAAGCTGAGCTGCAAGAAGGTTAAGAGCAATAACAACGGCAACAACAATGGCAGTAAGTCCGATGCTGTATGCACCTATCATGAATTTCTTTTTGTTTTTCATTTCAGTATACCTCCTCAGTTCCAGCGTCTTTTCTCAAAGGACTGCACTGTGATAAACACAAAGAGAGCGCAGAGGGAGAGATAGTATATAAGGCAGGTAATATCGAACACTCCGTTTGCAAAGGATGTGATAGGCTGGAAAATAAACACAGCAGAGATCATTTCCTTGCCGAGGCCTGTATAAAGAGAGCTGTCGGTGAAATAAACTACAGTTGCGGCACCAACAAGGAGTACTCCCGCTACCGCTGTTGCAATATAATTCTTTGTTACACTGTATATCACCATCGCCAAAAGAATGGAAAGGATGATGAAAATAGCAAGTGCAAGCCAGGGATCCTCAGGAATAAAGTTAGATGTGCTCTTAACGAAATAGAGAGCAAGAAGAAGCGCAAGATTAAGTATTGCGCAGATAACCTGGCTCTCAAAGAGAGAGGATATAAGCATACAAAGAGCAATAACCGCACATCCGAGAAGGAAATAGCTGAGAATTGCGCCGTATGCCACAGCAAAGTTTATTCCCTCGCTTGCATAAACATTGATAACAAGGGGATAAACGCACAAAACAGCACAGGGAATGGCAAATACTGCTGCAAGAGCAAGGAATTTACCGAGAACTATCTGCGTTGTTGTTATGGGAAGAGAGTAAAGAAGCTGGTCTGTTTTTGCCTTTCTTTCCTCTGTGAGAGAACGCATTGTAAGAATGGGCGCAAGAAGAAGGGACCAGAATGCTCCATCCACAATGGAAAATTCAAAATTAGGATAAGCGCTCTTAAACTGATATATATATGTGAAAAAGCCCATGATGATAAGCACCGCAAAAATGAATATGGGGCCTGTCATACCGTTCAGGGAGGATCTGAAATCTTTTTTGAAAACTGCAAGCATTATTCCGCTTCCTCCTCATTTTCTGTATTATTATCTTCATCGCAGATATCCTCTGCCTCGGGAGTCTCGTCAACGAAGACCTCTGTATAATATGCAGGGCCGAGATCGCTCTCAGCGATTACCTTCTTTTTGCCCTTGACGGAGGGCTTTTCTCCTGCTGCCTTTTCCTCTGCCTTTTCCTTGGCATAAGCCGCTCCCGCATCAAGACTCTCACCCGCAAGGCGCACAAATGCTTCCTCGAGAGTTTCCTTTGATGTGAGAGATTCAAGAGTATCGTCTGCAACGATCTTACCCTTGGAGATCATGATAACGCGATTACAAACAGCCTCGATCTCCTGAAGGATATGGCTGGAGAGAATAACCGTATGCTCCTCGCCAAGCTCCTTGATAAGGTTTCTGATCTCGATGATCTGGATAGGGTCAAGACCTACTGTAGGCTCATCGAGAATGATGATATCGGGATTGCCCATAATAGCCTGAGCAATACCTACTCTCTGTTTATAGCCCTTGGAAAGATTCTTGATAAGTCTGTCTGCAACATCAGTAATACCTGTTTTTTCCATGGCATATTCCATATCATCATAGAGAGCTTCCTTTTTGAGGCCCTTCGCCATGCCTACAAATTCAAGATATTCGTAGGGGGTCATATCAGTATAAAGAGGGGGAATCTCAGGAAGGTATCCGATACAGCGCTTTGCCTCGACTGCATCATCGATAATATCGTGACCGTTTACCTTTATCTCGCCGTTTGTAGTAGCAAGACAGCCTGTGATCATATTCATTGTTGTGGATTTTCCCGCACCGTTGGGTCCGAGGAATCCGTAAATATAGCCCTTCTTTACAGTAAAACTGATATCCTTTACTGCAGGAATGGGGCCATAGCTTTTGGAAAGGTTTTTAACTTCTATCAAACCGTTTTCCTCCCGAACTGTAAATTTAAAGCCGAAGCTTATATAGACCCCTCTATTATATCACTTTGAAATAAAAATGTGTTAACAAACCGAATAAATTTACAATTTCTTTAATATACTAAAAAATATTTTGTGAGCAAAACAAAAGGGCGCACCTGCACATAGCGCAGAAAATGCAAAAAAACCTATTCATCCCTTGCAAAGAGTAAAAATATGTATTATAATATATAATGTATTAACGTGTCCGTATTTTGAAAGAAAGGAGAATTATATGAACATTTTCGGAAACTTTTTCGGAATGAGAAAAGATATTGGTATCGACCTCGGTACTGCAACTGTTCTTGTGTATGTACAGGGTAAGGGAATCGTCCTTAAGGAGCCCTCAGTTGTTGCTATCGATAAAAATACAGATAAGATTTTGAAGGTTGGTAAGGAAGCACAGCAGATGCTGGGCAGAACCCCCGGCAACATTACTGCTATCCGTCCTCTCAGGGAGGGCGTTATCAGCCAGTATGAATATACTCTCAGAATGATACAGTATTTCATAAAGCGCGCCTGCGGAAACTCCATCCTTGCCCCCAGAGTTATCATCTGCGTTCCCAGCGGAATTACAGAAGTAGAGGAGCGTGCCGTTGTTGATGCGGCAACTCAGGCCGGAGCAAAGAATACTTATCTTATAGAGGAGCCTGTCGCTGCAGCTATCGGCGCCGGCATTGATATTTCCACACCTAACGGCCATATGATCGTCGACATCGGAGGCGGCACATGCGACGTTGCTGTTATCTCCCTCGGCGGTGTTGTAGTATCCGAATCCATCAAGGTCGCGGGAGACCGCTTTGACGAGGCGATCATCAGATATGTCCGTCGCCGTCATAACGTTCTTATCGGCGAGCGTACTGCAGAGGAAATAAAGATCAAGGTTGGCTGTGCATGGCAGAGAGAGGAGCCCCGCGTGATCGAGGTGAAGGGTCGCTGTCTTGTTCAGGGTCTTCCCAAAGTTGTTCGTATCTCCTCCCTTGAAATGCCCGATGCACTTGAGGAGCCTATCACCGCTATCATCGAGGCAGTCTGCTCCGTTATCGAGAGAACACCTCCCGAGCTTGTTGGCGATATTCTCTATAACGGTATCGTTATGACCGGAGGAGGAAGCCTTCTCTACGGTCTTGACAGACTTATCGCAAATGTTACAGGTATCAAAACGAGAATTGCCGACAAGGCAGTTTCCTGCGTTGCTATCGGCACGGGTCTTTCTCTTGAGAACATCTCAAGCATTCCCGAAGGCGCCATTAACATTTCCCGCCAGAGACAAAAACAGAATTAATAAAAGAAAAAGATCCGCTTTTCAGCGGATCTTTTTTATACTCCGCGCAGCTCAGCTGCGGGTACATGCTTCTTTACAATTTTGAGCATCGTTTCCATTTCTTCCTTGGAATATGCGCCTACACCTTCGCCGAGAATATCTCCGGAATCAACAAACCCCTGCAAAAAGTATCTTTTTGCTCCCTTTATAAGATCTCCGATGCCTTCCATATCCTCTGAAAGGACTGCGCCCCTCGCAACGGTGGTTCTGAACTCATAGTCCACCGCATCGGAAAGAAGAAAATCAACGCTTTCCTTTACCCTTTCAAAATTCACGGGGCATCCTGCAGCACGGCTATATCCATCGGGGCTCGACTTAATATCCATGGCCACATAATCAACAAGCCCGTCTCCCACAAGCTTTTTCAGCTTATCCGGGAAAGTGCCGTTTGTATCAAGCTTTACGGCAAAGCCCATATTTTTTATCTTTCGCATGAAGCCTTCGATATCTCTCTGCAGAAGAGGCTCACCGCCTGTTATGCACACACCGTCAAGGACGCCTTCTCGTTTTGAAAGGAATTTAAAAAACTCTTCCTCCGAAATATTCTCTCCCTCGCCTAAAACAAGGCTTGCGTTATGGCAAAAGGGGCATCTGAAATTGCATCCCGAAAAGAATACAGTACAGGCGCACTTGCCGGGAAAATCAAGAAGCGTCAGCTTTAAAAGTCCGTTTACTGTCATTTTCTACCTCAAAAAACACGGGAGGAGCAGGCTTGCTCCTCCCACAATGATTATTTCGCTTCGTACATTACGATACCCTTTTCGTTCTCTGCGCGATAGCTGTTCTTCCAGATCGCGTAAGTGCAGATAGGTGTATCATAAATTGTCATACCGATATGTACGCCCTCGGTTGCGGTAAATCCGGATTCGCCTGCCTCACCGATTGTATCGCCCTTTTCAACAATATCGCCAACCTTAACGGATGTGCTGCCAAGATGAGCATACCAGGACTTAAGTCCGTAGCCGTGGTCGATAACTACTGTAAAGCCGCTGTAATCAAGATATCCTGCATAAATGATCTCGCCTGCAAGGTTTGCGCCGATCTCGGTTCCGGATTCAACTCTGAAATCGACACCTGTATTACGGAAGGAAACATCTGTACCCTTTACCTTGAAGGTATTTCCGTATCCCATAGCAAATGTAATATCATTGTCGTCATAATAGAGAGTCTCTGCGTTTTCCCAGTATCTCTTCTCGCTTGCCTTCTTTGCGATCTCTCTCAGTTCATTCTCAGCCGCAAGCTTTTTCTCCTCGGATCCAAAGCTATCCACTACCGCGTCGGCAACAGTGACGTCCTTCTCGGAGAATACGTGATATCTGTTATATGCACCTCTTTCCTTAACGGTTACATTGATCTGCTGTGTAGATCCTCCGTAAGAGAATGTAAGGGCATAGTCTCCGTCATTAAGATTCCAGTTAAAGGGGATAAGAGTAACAACGCTATCGTTTTCTCCATCCTTAAAGAACACAGGGGTATAATTGATCTCAGGCTCACTTGTAAATGTGACGCCTGCGGGATCCTTAACATTTACACCGGTAACACAGATAAATTCGCCAACCTGGATCTCAGTGACACCTGCATAGAACTGTGCGGGAGCTCCGAAGGTTGCATCGAATTTAAACACCTGCTCACCGTAGTATGTACGGCTTGCATCCTCGTACCACTTTGCTACCGCCTCAACTGCAACATTCATCTCCTTTGTTACGGAAAGGCCTGCAATTTTAGAATAATCGTCCTCGAAAATAACATCGGAAGAATTCTTATCAACGATTCTGAGAGTAAGGCTATCGGGCTCAATATCGAATCCCATAGCAAGTCCGCCCTCAAGAGAGATGCTTTCCACCTCGTTCTTTACTATCGCACTGCTATCGTACTCAACATACTCGCCTGCAATATTTTTGAACTGCCATCTTGAGATATCGGGGGAAGCAGTCTTACCGGAAAGAGTAAGTATAGGGGCAACTCCGTTTTCAAAAAGGCAAGCAGCGTAGGGGCCGCTGATGAATTTAGCGGCATCATCTTCATTAAGCTTATATGCCTTACCGTCGCTGCCGTTCATGCAGTAGCAGTCAGCGGCATTGGTAGTATAATAAAACTTATAGCCAAAGCCTTCCTTATTTGCAGTAGTTACCACATTTACAGTATAGTAATTTCCCATTTCGATACTTGTGGGAAGAGCAGCTATCTCATCGGCATTTGCTATAGTATCGATAAAGTAATCCAGCATTTCTGCATTACTTTCACGAGTAAAGCTGTATTCGCTTTCATAATAGTCTGTAAGAGTTATACTGACAGTATTATGAGTATCTGCCTGTCCGCCCTGCATCATAGCATAATTCACGATTGCCACAACTGTAGGAACGAACACAAGGATCAAGAGTAAAACTGTTATAAACTTATTTTTCATATCTGACCTCATGTTTTTGAGTATACATTATTTCTTTTCAGTTATAGTTATTATACTATTTTTTTATATGCAGGTCAAGTACCTTTTATGTCAAAACCCCATGGGGTGTGCCGAAGGAGCGCATAAAACAGCTGAAATCACAATATTTATTCTGTTTTCACAGAAAAAAGGCTGTCGCTAACGACAGCCTTTTTATTAAATTACTTTGCTCTGTACTGTACCCACTTGTGTACGTTGCTAACGGTTTCTGATGCTGTTACTTCAGTATCGGACTCCATAGCCTCGGTCTTTGTGAGATAGTATGTGTAGATGAGCTCGCGTACTCTGTAGCGGTACTCGGTATGAGTTACAGCAGGAACATATTTGGATTCTCCGAAGAACCATCTTGTGCACCAGCTGTGACAACCGGTAGTATAATCACCGTAAAGCTTATTACCGGAATCCTTAAGTGAAAGCGCATACTTAAGATTGATCTCATAATAAGTATTTGCAACACCGTTATAGCCCTTTGTACCGTATGTTCTATGGTCGGAGCTTCTGTAGATCCAATATCTGTAGTTTGTATAAGCTGCAGTATCAGTTACAGTTTTGGTTTCAACCTGTACGGAATCGCTTCCTGTTGCCGCAGTCTTAGACCACGCGGTCCATTCGCCATATTCGCCCCACTTGCTTGTTGTATCGTAGAGCTCGTAGCCTTCAACCTCTGCAACATCGGATGTGATGTTTGTTGTCAGGTCGTATGTCCACTTTTCGTCAACGATCTGAGCGCCGTCGGGAATCTCTGTTGAAAGAACCCAGTCACTTGTCTTGTTGAGAGTCCAGTGAGCATAAACAGTAACATTCTCAACTGTTTCAAAAGTGGTTTCTGCTGTTACCTCTTCGCCGCCCTCAGCCGCTGTGAACCAACCGTCAAAGGTGTAGTAATCTCTCTTGAGCACTGGAAGTGCGCCGATCTCTGTGCCGTAGAAGCATTCTCTTTCAGCGTCTGCATCTGCAATTGTTCCGCCGTTTGCATCAAAGGTGATCTTGAAAGCACCTGCAGCATACTTATCAAACATTGTGGATGTGATAGGTATGATGCGCTCTTCAGCGTTTGCAACGACTGTCAGGTAGCTGCTGTTCTTGATTTCGCCGCAGATAAGATACTTGCCTGTTGCTGTGAGGTGGCTGTAATAGCCTGCCTTATACTGGGAGAACGCAACGTTCTTGGAAAGGACAGCATTTTCGCCCTCGCTTGTGATGAAGGACTCACCGTAGAGAACAAGGGAAGTGGAATCTGCAAGAAGCATAAGTGCGATTCCGGGAGCTGTTGCAGTTACTTCCTGCATTGTTACAGTAGCGGAAGCAAGCTTCAGAGGAGTCTTTCCTGTGGAATTTAATGTTGCTCTGTAGATGTTTGTTACAGAAGTAGCATTTGACTCAATAATAAGATTATCATAGGTCTTGCCGTAGCCGTAGAATGTAAAGGATTCTGCAGTTGCGGGAACTGTAAGAGTCATATTATTAAGGTCTGTGCAGGAATCGCCAACACCGATAACGATGTTCTTAGCACCGGACTTGAGAGCTGCGTTAACGATCGCTGCCTTGGAAGCTATGATAACGAAGCTATCCATTCCCTCAAAAGTACCGACACCGAGGCTGGTTACGTTTTCGCCAAGCTCGCAGTGCTTGAGGCTTGTGCAGCCCTTAAATGCATAGTCACCGATAGAGTTAATACTTGCACCCTCAAAGTAAAGAAGGGATGTGCAATTTTCAAATGCTCTGTCGGGAATTGTTGTAATGAAATCAGACATCATAACAGCCTTGATGGTTTCATTGCCTGCGAATGCATTTTCGCTGATGCCTACAACCTTGATAACAGAGAATGTACCGTCAAGGTTTTCAACTCTTGTGTATTCAGGGATGATTACCATCTCGTCTGTGCCTGTGTAACCGGTGATAATACCGGACTTGCTTACCTCAAGGCCCTGAGTTTTGCCGATACGGTCATGAACGTAAACCTGCATATCAACGGGAACCTCGAAGGGGATAACGCTGTTCTGGTTATCGTCATAAGAAGCGTAGGAGTAGGAATAGTCCTCGAACTGATGTGTCTCATCGTCCATTACGGAGTAAGTTGTAACGAAGTAAGAATCAGTTGCGATATCGTAACCAACTACTGCGAATACGTGAGCAGTACCTGCGATTACCCAACGGTGGTAACCGGACTTTGTATTGCTTGTTGTATAAGTCTCTGTGATCTCTTCGCTTTCCTCGATAGAGTAAGTAACGCCTGCAGAGTACTCATCGCTGCTCTCGTTGCTGGAGGATGTATCCATAGTCTCTTCGTTGTTTTCGGACTGGATATATTCCTTACCGTAGCCTGTCTTCTGGCTGATAGTCTCAGCAATTGCCTTGGATACGGAGGATGTGTTTGTTACGGAGGAGCTTCCGCCGCAACCGGATTCGCTGTTAAATGTGGCAGAATTTGTTGTATTCTTTCCGCTTGTTACAACCTTACCGGATTCGGAGCTGCTTCCGGATTCGCTTTCGCTTCCTGTTGTATAATCAGCAGAAAGGCTTGTGGAGGACTTAGCTGTAACGCCTGTGCTGACCTCGGAGCCTAAAGAAGTGCCGGCTTCACCAAATCCGGGAACCTCTGCCTTTGCAGAAACCTCGGTAGACACCTTTGTGTTTACAGATACTTCAGCGGAGAAGTCCTGTCTTGCTCCGATAGTTGCTGAATCATAGCTCTTATTGTTCTTTGTTGTGGTCTGGAGAGTGGAAGTATCGGTTGATTCGATCTTCTCAGTTGTATCGGTGCTGCTGGAGCCGCTGGAAACATACCAGTTGCTGGACTCATTTGTGCAGACCTCTTCAGCCTCTTCAACTGTCATTCCATGCTCTTCTGCCCACTCCTCTGTTACGGAAACAGAATCAGTCCACTCGCTGGAAAGTGTCCAACCGAAGGACTCTGTTGTTGCCTTGGAAACAGTATTTGTATAGTTCTCCATCTCTGTCTTGGAGGTGGTGATCTTATAAGTCTTTGTTACGGTCTTCTCAACACCGTCGGAGTTGATCTTACCGAAGTCCTGGATAACCTGGAGAGGAACGTTTCTGATCTCACCGATCTCATAGATCATGAGGATAGTTTCATCGTCCTCATAAATGATGGGAGCGCCAACTTCATTATACGCCCATGCCTGGTTTCTTTCGGAGAGCCAGTTTGCCTTGTATGTCTTTGTTCCTGTCTCGCCTGCGGGGATCTTCTTGAGGATCTTACCGTCTCCGTCAGACCAGCCTACGAATGTATAGCCATTGAGCTCGGGCACAGGAAGAACTCTGCCCTGGTCAACAGTATAAGTAATGTCATCAACGGGAATAAGATCGGATTCGAACTGAACTGTATATACGGTCTTTGTCCACTTAGCGTAAAGTGTCTTATTTCCCTTTGCACCTGCGGGGATCTCCTTAACGAGAGAACCGTTGGAGCCTGCGCCGTCATACCAACCCTCGAATGTATAACCGGGAACGATAAGGTCCTCAAGCCAGAGGCCATCCTCGGTTGTATATGTTGTGGAATTGGGGTTCTCAATGGAGAGACCTGCAAGATATGTATCGTTGTTTGCAATGTGATATGTAATGGAGTACTCGTTCTTCTGGAGCATGGGGATAACGTTCTGAGGAACGATAACCTCGCCGCAAACAGAGCAGTGAGAGCCTTCTGTAAGACCTGTAGTAGTATATGTGGGCTGTACTGCAGGGTCGATAACTGCTGTATGGCCGGGAGCCTCGATAACAGTGTTTGCAAGAGCAACCTCAGCCGCACCCTCGTCGTCAAGGTAGCACTTATCACACTTGATACAGTGCCAGTAATCGATATTACCGTCTACCGTACAGGTATTTACCTTCGCTGCCACGTACTCGAAGGAGTGATCGCACTTTTTCTGAGAAGGTGTGAGATCAACGCCGTAGCCGCCTGCAAGGTAACGGCGGATAAGAGTAAGGTCCAGAACAGTGATATTGCCGTCACCGTTTACGTCAGCAGCAGCCTCAACGATAGTAATATCGTAGCCGCCTGCCATATGTCTTCTGAAGTAAACGAGGTCCATTGTAGTAACAAGGCCGTCGTTGTTAAGGTCGCCGGGGATATAGTCGATAACGCTTACAACACCGCCGATGGTTGTTGCCTTAACTACGTTAAGATTGTTATCGATAATATTGCCTGCACTGTAGGAAACATTGACAACAAGGTCTGTTCCTTCTTCAATATCCTCTGCTACCTCAAAGGTGAGGGTAAGGATGGTGCCATCCTTGATATCGTCTTCCTCTACCTCGGATGAATCCCATACAAAGTTACAGGGAGATTTGAACACTCCGGGCTTTGTAAAGGAAAGGGTGGAAAAAGCATCTCCGTTTGTAGCGCCTACAAGTGTAAGGCCCTCGCTGTAGGAGAATGTAAGTGCCGCACTGATAATACCGGGGTTATTCTTAATGTTTACGTTAACATTAACTGACTTTCCGGCAAATGTGCTGACGCTCTCAACGCTGATGACCGGCGCATCGGTGCTTCCGGCATCTGCTGCCATTGTTGCAATAGCGCCGAGAGGGAACGCTGTTACAACAAACACGAGAGCGATAAACAAAGAAAGTATCTTCTTCATTTTCAGTTGTCCTTTCTGTGTATTTCAAAAAAATTATGATCGGAATTATTTTACGGTAACGCTGCCGTTTACAATATCAAGGTCAACGGAATTCAGGTTATTATCGATAACACCGCCTACAGCAGGTGTGATAGTAACACCGTAATTACCTGCAGGAGCATCCTCTGCGATCACAAATGTAAGTGTCACTGCTGTTCCGTCCTTGATATCGCTGTCTGTAAGCTCAACGCCGTCCCATACGAAGTTGCAGGGGGACATGAACTTTCCGGGCTTTGTGAGATTAAGAGCAGAAAGCGCACTTCCGTTTGTAGCGCCTGTAAGTGTCATTACACTTGCATCGTAATTCAGTGTGAGCTGCATTGCCAGAATGCCGGGATTGTTTGCAATATCAACGGTAACCTTCACGGTCTCGCCCTTTGCACCTGTCACACTGTTTACTATAAGTGTGGGCTCTGTGTATACAGGATCGGGATCAACGGGAGTTGTTGTATCCTCAGGATTCTCCTCAGGATAATAGGATCCTGCAACATAGCGGCTGAGACAGTTGGCATCAATTGCGTTCACGACGCCGTTATAGTCCATATCCGCTGATATCTTTGCATCACCATTAAGAGATGCATGGCCGCTGAAGACTCTCTTCAGCGCATTAACATCCTTTGCATTTGTTGCGCCGTCCTCATTTACATCTCCCAAAATGGGATTCGCAGACACACTGCAGCAAATCACTGCAAGAGTACAAACGATAAGGCACGCGGCAACACAAAGTGCAACGATGTTCTTTGTTTTGTTGTTGCGCATATTTATATACCTCCAAATATATTTCAACAAAAGGGGATTCTTACCTATTGTTAATGTTACCATATTAACTTGTTAATTTCAAGAAATTAGTGTCAAATACTGATACACTTATCTAACGAAAAAACCAACATTTTTTTGAGTAAAATCACAATTACTGCTTTATTTTAGCCAATCTCGCAATACCGTCCTTAAGCTTTGCGACAAAAAACAGAACCTCTTTTTCCGTATTCAGATGAGAAAGGCTTACTCTGACGGAGCAATCTGCCTCATCGGCAGGGATTCCGAATGCAAGAAGGGGGCGGCTCACTCCTTTGCCCCTTGCCGAGCAGGCGCTTCCCGCGCTGATGCATATTCCCTCTCCGGAAAGGTAGTTCAGCATGGTTTCGCTTTTTATAGACGGAAGAGTTATATTGCAAATACAGTCAAGTCCTTTTTCGGGACGGTTTATTCGAACAGAATCTGCAAGTTCCCGCTCGATGATCGCGCGAAGGGCTCTTATCTTCTCAGCCCTGGCTCCCATCTCTCGCGCACCTTCTGCCGCCGCCGCGCCGAAAGCAGAAATTGCAGGCACATTTTCCGTTCCCGATCTGAAGCCCATCTCCTGGCCTCCTCCGAGAATAACGGGAACCAGGCGCTTCGCCCTTATAACCTCAGCAGTTACTGCGAGTGCTCCTACGCCCTTTGGCGCATTTACTTTATGACCGCTGACAGACACAGCATCAACACCGAGGCTTTTCAGTGTGAATCTTGTTTTCAGATATCCCTGCACCGCATCGCAGTGGATAAATGCCTTAGGTGCACGCTCTCTGACTATACGGGCAGCAGCCGCCACATCATATAGCGCTCCCGTTTCATTATTTACAAGCATAAATGAAGCAAGAGCAGTATTACTGTCACAATGTTCTCTTAAATACTCAAGATCCAGCGCTCCTCCCGCCGTTGGAATGCGATATACCTGAAAGCCCTGCTTTTCAAGTTTTTTTGCGCATTCATCCACAGAGGGATGCTCGCCTTCGGTGATAAACACCTTTTCTCCGCCTTTTCTTTCCTTGGCCTCAATACTTCCGAAAATCGCAAGATTATTGGCCTCGCTTCCGCCTGATGTGAAGATCACACAGCCGTCCTGGGGGCGGCGCATACCGAATGTCAGTCCAACTGCCTCTCTGGCCTCCTGAAGCAAACGGTTAGCAGCATTTCCCATTAAATGTACCGAGCCTGCATTTCCGTACAGAACGGATACAGCCTCTCTCATTTTTTCGAGAGAGGCTGTGCTCGGAGCTGTTGTTGCGCTGTTATCAAAATAGATAATAGTTTTTTCCATGTCAATCCTTAAACTCAAATGAATCTATAACCTGCTCAAGCTCCTCGAGATGATCCTCATAATAATCGGGAGTTGATGTATATGTGATGTAGTATACGTAGTAATCCTTAATTACTGCGGTTACGATGAACTTATACTCCTTATCCGCAAGCTTTGCAGAGAATGTAAACTCCGTACCCTTTACTCCGTCAAGCTTTGCAGCACTTTCCTTCGCCTCGGATACCTCAGAGTATACGCCCTTAATTTCCTTTTCAAAGCCCTTCCACCAATCCTTGGCGGTCTTCTCTTCGCTTCCTACGCCGTAAGCAGTTGCGGAAATGCTTGTAGCATCGCCGGATGAAAAATATGCGGCAGTATAAAGATCGGATTTATCAACCCTCCAGGACTCGGGAACATACATATAGTAGTCAACATTCTCACCTGAAGCAAGCTTCATTCCCTTAGGGGCTGAGCTTTCGTTATTATTTTTGCATCCTGCGAATACGCAAAGACACATGACAAGTGCCATAGCAAGAGCAACAATTTTTTTCATTTTATTCTCCTAAAAATCAATTCAAATCAATTCAAATCAGTTCATATGAATTCCGACGGTTCCGGAATGGATGACCTCGATATCCCCAAAAAGCTCGAAAGATCTCAGGGCCGCATTAACTGTAGCGGGATCCCCTGCCACCTCAACGATAACGCTTTTTTTGCCGACGCCCGCACTCTTACATCCTGTAAGGGCGCAGACATTAAGTATCTCCACTCTTTTCTCGGGATTCGAGCACGGCACACGGATAAGGAGCATCTCTCGGGATACGAACTCCCAGTCCTCTCCGCCGTCACACTTGACATCGATAACCTCCATGCATCGCTCAAGCTGGCGGGCAAGAAGCTCAACGTCATCATCCGTTCCGATGACTGTAACTGTTATATGATATATGCCCTCATCCTGAGTCATACCCGTAACAAGGCTTTCGATGTTGTAGCCGCGCCTTGTAAACAGACCCGTTATACGGGAAAGAACGCCGGGACGGTTATCAACCTTGACCATTATAAGGTGCTTTGTTTCTTTTGCTGCCACGGCGATCTCCTTTTCTTAGTTATCGTAAATGGGGTACTTTTCGCAGATCTCTGTTACCTTCTCGCGGATATAATCTGCCTTTGTTTCAAAGTCGGTAGCTGTGAGAGTGATAAGATCAGCAAGAACCTTCATATCCTCAACACCGAGACCTCTGGAGGTTACAGCGGGAGTACCGATACGGATACCGCTTGTAACGAAGGGCTTTTCGGGGTCATTGGGGATAGCGTTCTTATTGACCGTGATATAAACCTCATCAAGGCGCTTTTCCATTTCCTTGCCTGTGATGCCCATGGGGCGAAGGTCTACAAGCATAAGATGATTGTCTGTGCCGCCGGAAACGAGATTGAATCCGTTCTTAACGAGTGTTTGGGCGAGTACGGCTGCAAGTCGGAGGCCAAGCGGTCTTAGGAAGACAAC
>JAZTXZ010000038.1:0-5912 GCA_045636685.1 Candidatus Avispirillum sp.
AGGGGTTGAGGCCTGCCTTTGCAGCAGTCTTTCTGAATGTCTGCTCGTGCATTCTGGGAGAGCAGGAGCAAACTACGATACCTGTAAGACGGTGCTCCTTTACGGCATTGATGATCATATCCTGACCTGCCTGAGAGCACATATACTGATAATCTGTAGAGAAAACTACGCCGGGCTCATTTTCAATAGCCTTTGCAACCTGCTTTACGTCTACGGTGCCTGCAATATTACTGCCGCACCAACATACAAATACGCCAATTCTCTGCATTGTCACACCTCTTACTTCGCGTATTTTCTGAACGCGGAAACGAGAGCCTGCTGAGGAATATCCTCATCAAGAATTGTGGCAACGTCTTCTGCATTCATTCTGTTCTTGCCCTTCTCACGGATCTGGAGAAGGCGTACTGCCTCGATAAGCTTTGCAGGCTCAACGCCGCGGGGGCATCTTTCAGCACAAGCAAAGCATGTAAGGCAACGGTAAACGGACTCGGTAGCCATAAGGCGCTCAACCTTACCGTCATTGATCATGCTTACGAACTGATGGGGATGGAGCTCCATCTCGTCGTATGCGGGGCAAGTGCCGGAGCACTTACCGCATTTCATACACTTTTTGGGATCGGTTCCGCTGATGCGGATGATCTCTTCAGCAATCATTTTCTTATTCATCACAGCTCTCCTTTACTCCAAGAGCCTCAGCGAGAAGCTCTGTGAAATATACTACGGGAACGTCACTGCCACTCTTCTGAAGATTATACTTACAGAGGGGGCAAGCGGTGATAACCATATCAGCGCCCTGTGCCTTTGCGTTATCGAGAACAGCCGCGCTCTTCTTCTTTGCAAGATCGGGGCTCTCAGCTACAACGTAGCCGCCGCAGCACTCGTTTCTGTTTGCAAAGATAACGGGATCCGCACCAAGCGCACGGATAAGCTCTTCCATAACGGAGGGGTTCTCGGGATCATCAAGACCCATAACCTTACCGGGACGGAGGAGGAGGCATCCGTAATATGCGCCGATCTTCTTACCCTTGAGAGGGTTAACTACCTTTTCGCGGATCTTTTCAAAGCCTACAACATCACGGAGAAGCTCAAGATAGTGATAGATCTGAGTTTCGCCGCTGTAGGGCTCCTCGTCCGCCATATATCTGTTCACCTTGTCTGCAAAGGTCTTATCGTTCTGCATTGCATAGTTTGTCTGCTTAACAACGTTGTGGCAAGCGGAGCAAACTGTTACAAGTGCCTCGCCCTTTTCCTTTGCTGCCTTGAGAACTCTTACAGAAGAAAGCTTTGTTGCGATCTCATCGTTTGCACTTGTGAAAACGCCGCCGCAGCACTGCCAGTTCTCAGCTTCTTCAAGGGTAACACCAAGAATCTCTGCACACTCTCTTGCATAGCGATCAAGGTCTTTTGCCTTGTTTTTAAGTGTGCATCCGGGGAAATAAGTAACTTTCATATTTATCCTCCCAGTATGTTATACCATTTCTTCGGGATGGAATACTTCGTCAAATCTTTCTGCTGTAAGGAATCCAAGCTCAACGCAAGCTTCCTTAAGAGTGATGTTCTCCTTATAAGCCTTCTTAGCTGTCTTAGCCGCATTCTCGTAGCCAATGTAGGGGTTGAGAGCAGTAACGAGCATGAGGGAGTTATGGAGATTATCGTGCATCTTCTCGCGGTTTGCCTTGATACCGATAGCACAGTTATCGTTGAAGGAAACGATAGCCTCTGCGAGGAGACGGCAGGACTGGAGGAAGTTGTAGATGCAAACGGGCATAAATACGTTAAGCTCGAAGTTACCCTGAGATGCAGCCATACCAACCGCAACGTCGTTACCCATTACCTGAACTGCTACCATTGTAACAGCCTCACACTGAGTGGGGTTAACCTTACCGGGCATGATGGAGGAGCCGGGCTCGTTTTCGGGGATAGTGATCTCACCGAGTCCGAGACGGGGACCGGATGCAAGCCAACGAACGTCGTTTGCGATCTTCATCATATCGCATGCCATAGCCTTAACTGCACCGTGAGCGAATACGATCTCATCCTTGGAGGTGAGAGCGTGGAACTTGTTCTCAGCAGTAACGAAATCCTTACCTGTGAGCTCAGTTACAGCCTCAGCAACCTTTACGTCAAAGCCCTTAGGTGTGTTAAGACCTGTACCAACGGCTGTACCGCCGAGAGCGAGACATCTGAGTGCGGGAAGGGATCTCTGGATAAGCTCGATATCCTTCTCGAGGGAGGATCTCCAGCCGCTGATCTCCTGGCTGAATGTTACGGGAGTTGCATCCTGAAGGTGTGTACGACCGCTCTTAACGATACCCTCGTTCTCCTCTTCGAGGCGCTTGAAGGTAGCGATAAGCTTCTCAGCAGCGGGGATAAGCTTGTCCTCAAGAGCCACAACAGCAGCAATATGCATTGCTGTGGGGAATGTGTCGTTAGAGGACTGGCTCATGTTGATATCGTCATTGGGATGGCAGAGCTTTTCGCCTGCGATCTCGTTTGCACGGTTAGCGATAACCTCGTTGGCATTCATGTTGGACTGTGTACCACTACCTGTCTGCCATACTACGAGAGGAAAATGTTCATTAAGTGCTCCAGCAATAACCTCGTCACAAGCCTTAGAAATAGCTGCAAGCTTTGCATCTGTCATCTTTTCGGGCTTGAGGGCATTGTTTGCCATTGCAGCAGCCTTCTTGAGGATACCAAAAGCCTTAGTGATCTCGCGGGGCATAGTCTCGATGTCAACACCGATTCTGAAGTTCTCGTGGCTACGCTCTGTCTGCGCGCCCCAATACTTATCGGCGGGAACCTTAACCTCGCCCATAGAGTCATGTTCGATACGATACTCCATTTTTATCGTTCCTTTCTATCTGTTATATATCTATTAGATTTCAATTTCTTTGATAATTGCCTTGAGTGCATCTGCGCTCTTATGGAGAGCTGCAACCTCTTCATCATTGAGAGGAAGGAGGATCTTGCTCTTAACCTGACCGTCACCGACGATGTTGAGAAGGCTCACGCAAACGTCATCAACGCCATACTCACCGTGAAGCATTGTGGAAACGGTAAGAGTTGTATCTATAGATCTGTTGAGGAGGCACTTGCAAAGATGGCAAACAGAAACGGAAACTGCATAGAATGTTGCACCCTTGCGCTGAATAACCTTACCGCCGGACTTACGAACGTACTCAACAACCTCTTCCTTGTCGAAATCGGGGTACTTAACTCCGGTATCAGCAACGGACTTGCCATAATCCTCTACGGGAATGTTGGAAATGTTTGCGATAGACCAAGGAACAAAAGCTGTATCGCCGTGCTCACCAAGGATATACGCGTGAACGTTGTTCTGGCTGATCTTATAGTACTCAGCGATTCTTGCACGGAGACGTGCTGTATCGAGGATTGTACCGGAACCGATAACTCTCTCCTCGGGAATACCGGAGCACTTGCAGAATACATATGTAAGAACGTCAACAGGGTTACTTACAATAACGTATGTTGCATCGGGAGCGTGCTGTACGATCTCCTTAGCGATGGACTTAATGATGTTAACGTTTGTCTGAGCGAGCTCAAGTCTTGTCTGGCCGGGCTTTCTTGCGATACCGGATGTGATGATAACGATATCGCTTCCTGCTGCGTCAGCATAGGAGCCTGCGTAGATCTTTGTAGGCTTGCAGAAGGAAACGCCCTGTCTGATATCGAGCGCCTCGCCCATTGCCTTTTCGGAATTGATGTCGATCAAAACGATCTCATCTGTGAATCCCATTACAGTTGCACAGTAAGCGATTGTTGAACCAACGCTACCTGTACCGATGATTGTAATCTTACTCATTTTTAGATCCCCTTATTATATGTTAATTATTTTTTATTTCACTTAAGAACGGAAACTGCATCGCTGATGGTCTTTTCCATAGCTTCTCTTCCGTATTTATCAACCTCTGCCTTATTCTTTTCACCGTGAGTAAGACATCCTGCACCGCCGATACATCCGCCGATACATGCCATACCCTCGATAAAGTTACCGTCGAGAAGGTTCTTGCTTGCCTTAAGAAGTGCAACACGGCAAGCCTCGATACCGTCGCAAGGAACAGCCTTAAGGTCGAAGTCAATGTTCTGCTCCTTCATAGCCTGAGCTACTGCATCGGAAAGACCGCCGCTGCGGGCAAAGATTCTACCGAAGTAGGACGCGTTATCAAGAACGTCCTCAGAAAGAGATGTGATATCAAAATCACGGCTGTCAAAGAGAGCCTGAAGCTCTTCGAATGTCATAACAGAATCAACGAAGGGACTTACATCTTCAAGCTGAGCCTCTGCCTTCTTTGCTGTGCAGGGTCCGATGAACACTACCTTTGCATTCTTATCCGTCTCCTTGATGTACTTAGCAAGAGCTGTCATAGGAGAAGGATTGTGAGAAATGAGAGGAACGAGCTTCGGGAATGCAGACTTGATATAAGCTACGAATGCAGGACAGCATGAGCTTGTGAGCATACCCTTTTCAACCAATTCCTTGGACTCGCTGAGAGCTACCATGTCCGCACCGAGAGCAGCCTCGATAACGGTATGGAATCCAAGCTCCTTAAGACCTGTGATAACCTGTCCCAGCTTTGCATATGTGAACTGGCTGGAGATAGAAGGTGCAACGATCGCATAAACCCTATACTTACTATTATACTCGCTCTTTTTTATGAGGTCAATAACATTCAGGATATAGGACTTATCTGTAATAGCGCCGAAGGGACACTGATATACGCAGGCGCCGCACTGGATGCACTTGGAGTTATCAATAGCCGCTGCGTTATTTTCCTTAATGGAGATAGCCTTTACCTTGCAGGCATTCTGGCAAGGACGGCTACGGTTTATGATAGCGAAATAGGGGCAAACCTTTGCACACTGGCCGCACTCAACACATTTTGATTTATCGATATGAGCAACGTGGTTATTATCGAAGGAGATAGCTCCTCTTTTACAAACATCCTCGCAACGGTGAGCAAGACAGCCACGGCAGGAGTCTGTAACTTCATATCCTGCAGCAGGACATCCATCGCAGGCGATATCGATAACCTGAATGATGTTATCTGTTTCATCTGTGCTGATTCCCATTGCAAGCTTAACTCTTTCGGAAAGAATAGCTCTCTCCTTATATACACAGCAACGCATTGTAGGTGTTGTGGTGGGGACGATTATATGGGGGATATCGAGAACGTTCTCAAGAAGAGTTCCGCTCCACGCCTGTCTTGCCACCTCACGAAGCACCTTATATTTCAAATGCTGTACTTTTGTATCAAATTTTCTCATTCAGAAATCTCCTTAAAAATAACTTACTTTTATACGTTTACCCATTTTTCTCAGGCATTCGGAAAGCTCCTCAACCAAATTCATTTTAATACTAAAATTGATGGGCAGATCGGGGTTCTGATGAGCCGGATTTACAGCCCTGCCGACATAGAAATTGATGTCGGTAGCTTCTTCAAAGAGCAGCCTGCTTATCAGAGATGCGCCGTCTCTCTTTATGCTCCAGTGTTCGTAATGGACGTTTTCGCCCAGATAGTCTTTCGCATATTCGAGAACTCTGTTTACTGTGATGACGCCTTCGGTAACGAGATCCACTCCTTCTATTTCCGCAATGGGCGGAAGATCGCTCTTTTCAAAGTTGAGGCTTGCGCGCAGAGGCTTGCCCAGATACTTTGCAGCGATGGAAGAAGTGGTTCCGCCGCATATGATGTGCTTGCCTTCCTTAGAGAAGAAGAGAGACATCATTCTATCGTTGTCATCGCGGCTGGAGGGCGGGCCAAAGAGCAGGTTCATGGGCTCGCGCTTGCGGATTTTTACAACACATGCGGTGGCATCATCGCCCGGTTTGTTGCCGTAAAGCTTGTTGCATTCGTTTACAAGCATTGTGGAGAGCGTTTTTGCCGTGT
>JAZTXZ010000039.1:0-20514 GCA_045636685.1 Candidatus Avispirillum sp.
TATCAGTGCATTTTTTACGATGGAGAGGCCGAGTCCTGTGCCGGACACGGATCTTTTATGGTAATCTCCCGTGCGGTAATATCTGTCCCATATGTGAGGGAGCTTTTCCTCGGGTATTCCATCTCCCGTATCTGAAACTGATATCTTGCATATTCCGTCCTTGACGGTTTGGGTTATTATTACTGATTTATCATCGCCCGTATAGTTGATAGCATTGCTTATGAGGTTGTAGACGACCTGAAGGATAAGTATCTCGTCAGCCTCAACTGTGACGTTATCTTCGGCTTCAAAGATAAAGGAGTATCCGTCCTTTTCTGCAAGATGGGCATATCTGCCTATCGTGGAGCTAACGCATTCAGTAAGGGAGAATACTGTCTTTTTCAGCTCTCTTTTTCCTCCCGTAAGTCGGGAAAGATCGAGGAGATCGTTAACAAGGGTAGAAAGGCGTTTCGTTTCGTCTATGATGATCTGCATGTTTTCGGAGGTCATTTCTCCGGGGATATCCCTCATCACTTCGCTGTAGCCTGATATCATAGTCAGGGGAGTACGGAGATCGTGGGATATATTGGAAATAAGCTCCTTTTGCATGGTATCCAGTTTTGAAAGCTCCTCAGCGGCAAAATTCAGTGTTTTACCAAGCTCGGCGGTTTCAAGAAATTCACCGCCCTCGAAATTAACGTTGTAATTTCCCACAGCAAGCTTTTTGGCCTCGCTGTTCATTGCCGCAACGGGGCGGGTAACACGGGCAGATATGATATATGCCATCACAGCCGCGATTATAAGGAGGATCAAGGTAATGAAAATAAACTGGAAATTAAGAGTCTGAACTGTGGCATCAACTGAGGCGAGAGGGGTATTTACGATAACGAGGATATCTTTGCCGTTTTCCTTTGCTACTTTAGCTGTGAGTATACTTCCGTCCCGTCCGTCGTGATTTTCCACAGTTTCCATATATGTGTTTTTTTCAGAGGCGCTTCTGTAGATATTGGCAAGAAGACCTTCGCTCAGCATTTGTGAATGGATGATACAAAGATTTTGCGAATGGGCAGCTACTAATTCTCTGCCCATTCCGTTTTCTATTTCGTATACGGAAACGCAGGCAGAGTGGTTTGCAGCAATATCATAGACCCGTGAGCGAAAAGTTTCCCCATCCAGCTTTGAGGCAACAGTTATGGCGCTTGCAACCCCTTTGCTTTCTGCTTTGACAGTGAAACGGTATATATCGTCCAGCAAAACGATCTGGAATATCCAGAGAATTGCGATAACAATGGCAATAAAGGCTGACATATAGCCGAACATCTTCAACTTCATGCCTGCGGGACGGCGGGCTTTTTTATTTTCCATCTGTATCAAAGCGGTAACCCACGCCGCGAAGGGTGACTATAAATTTCGAATAGCTTCCAAGGCTTTTGCGAAGGAGTTTTATGTGGGTATCGAGAGTACGGTCATCACCGAAATAGTCGTATCCCCATACCTCAGTGATAAGTCGTTCTCTTGAAAGCGCTATGTTTCTGTTCTTGATGAAGTAAAACAGCAGGTCATATTCCTTTGGAGAAAGATCGCGACGCTTTCCGTCAATATAAACGATACGGGCAGTAAGATCTACGCAAAGTCCTTCAGCTGTGAAAATATCATTCTTCGGGATTGGATCTGCTTTTTTATCTGAGCGGTAGCGCTTCATAACGGCATCTACTCTCATCATAAGCTCTTTTGGAGAAAAGGGCTTCACAACATAGTCATCTATTCCGAGAGAAAATCCGTTAAGCTTATCATATTCTTCTCCCCTTGCGGAAAGCATGATTATGGGGATCTCGGAAAATTTGCGTATTTCTCTGCAAGCCGAAAAACCGTCAAGTTCCGGCATCATAATATCGCAGATAAGGATATCATAGCCGCCTTCGCGGCACATATTAACAGCTTCCATTCCGTCTGCGGCTTCGGCAACGGTATGTCCTTCAAAAACCGCATATTTGGCAATAAGCCGTCTTATCATTTCTTCATCGTCTGCAATAAGGATATTGTACATGATGATACGCTCCTTTCCTGTTTTTGCCTAATATATCTATTATACATTATTGTCATATATAAATCAACAATATTATATGAACGACCGTATAATTTACAATTTTAATATATGTATCCTCCATATTGTGAGCAAAATTTACACAGGAAATATAATAGAATACGTATATATAAAACATTTGTTATGCAAATGCAGAAAAAGTTGCAAATTTTAAAGGCGCAAATACGGAATAACCCTTGAAAATAAAGAGGAAATACGTATTTGGCAAATGAATAAAACGGAGCTTGAATGGAAACGAGATTTACAGAAAAAGCGCGTCTTGCGCTGGAAAGATCCCTGGACCTTGCAAAGGAAATGGGACACACTTATATTGGAAGCGAGC
Source organism: Candidatus Avispirillum sp. (assembly GCA_045636685.1). Classification (GTDB taxonomy): domain Bacteria; phylum Bacillota; class Clostridia; order Oscillospirales; family CAG-272; genus Avispirillum. Next base: position 2,406 of record JAZTXZ010000039.1, read on the forward strand.
ATATTCTTCTCGGAATTTTTTCCTGTGATGACAGTGTAGGGCAGAGAATACTCAAAGGCCGCGGTGTTGAGCTTTCTCAAATGAAAGAACTGATAGGACAAAAGGTGGGGATAGGCACTCCCTCATCTCTTTCGGCATCTGATATGACCCCTATGGCAAGGAGGATAATTGAAGAAAGCGCAGGCATTGCTCTTCGTTTAGGGTATTCAAAGATAGGAAGTGAGCATCTTCTTGCCGCATTGATCAGCGAAAACGAATGTTATGCCAACAAAATACTCAGAGAGATGCATATATCGGTCTCAGATATCAGAAACGATCTTTCCCAGTCTCTCGGGGCGGCAATAGAATCAGAAAGCCGTACCAAGGGAGCGAAAAAAGCAAAGGAAGGGATATACGGCTGTCCCACTCTTTCAAAATACGGTCAGGATCTATGCAGAAGGGCTGCGGCAGGTCTTATAGATCCTGTAATAGGCAGAGATGAAGAAACTGAGCGGTTAATAAGAATACTGTCTCGCCGCACAAAAAATAATCCCTGCCTTATCGGAGATCCTGGTGTGGGAAAAACTGCGGTGGTGGAGGGCCTTGCGACCCGCATCGCAAAAAAGAATGTTCCTGATGCACTTGCTGATAAGGTGATAGTCACCCTTGATATTTCTTCAATGGTGGCAGGGGCTAAATATCGCGGCGAATTTGAAGAGAGAATGAAAAATGTTATGGAGGAGGTGGAAAAGGACCGACGTATCATACTGTTTGTAGATGAAATACACACAATAATCGGTGCAGGCGGTGCTGAGGGGGCGATAGACGCCGCAAATATACTGAAGCCCGCGCTTTCGCGGGGACAGATACAGATAATAGGTGCAACAACAGCTGAAGAATACGTAAAGTATATAGAAAAAGATGCTGCTCTCGAAAGGCGCTTTCAGTCTATAGATGTGCAAGAACCTACGCCTGAACAGGCAAGGGAAATATTGAAGGGGCTTCGTGAAAAGTACGAGGCACATCACAGACTGAAAATATCAGACAGTGCAATAGACGCTGCGGTAAAGCTTTCCGTACGGTATATACAGGACAGATACCTTCCTGATAAAGCAATAGATCTGATGGATGAGGCGGCGGCAAAGAAAAAGCTTTCGGAATATCTTCCCTCAAGGGAACTTTTGCTTTTTGAAAATGAAAGAAAAAAAGCAAGTGAGGAAAAGGAGAAGGCAGTAATCAGCGAGGATTTTGAGTTGGCGGCACGTTACAGAGATCGGGAGCATGAGCTACAGATAAAGGCAGAAGAGGAACGTGAACGGAAAAGAAATACAGAGAGCCTGACTGTTGAATGGGAGGATATTGAGGAAATTGTAACGTCCCGTACGGGAATCCCCGTGAAAAAGCTTGAGGATGGAGAAACACAGGGGCTTCTTTTGCTTGAAGAGCGGCTCAAGGAGAAGGTTGTAGGTCAGGACGATGCAGTCAGTGCGGTAGCAAGGGCAATAAGGCGAGGCAGAGCAGGGCTTGGCGAGGAAGGGAGACCTGTGGGAACCTTTATGTTTCTCGGCCCGACGGGAGTAGGAAAGACTTATCTTGCAAAGGTTCTTGCCGAGATGCTTTTCGGGAGTGAGGAAGCGCTTATTCGAATAGATATGTCGGAATATATGGAGCTTCATTCCGTATCAAAGCTCATAGGATCGCCCCCTGGATATATAGGATACGATGAAGGGGGGCAATTGACAAAAAGGGTTCGTCGCCATCCTTATTCGGTGATCCTTTTTGACGAGATAGAAAAGGCTCACCCCGATGTTTTCAATATTCTTTTGCAGGTACTTGACGATGGAATGCTGACGGATACATCGGGGAAACGGGTGGACTTTAAAAACACGGTAATAATAATGACCTCAAACGTCGGGGCAAAAAGTCTGACGGAGAGAAGGCGCCCCGGCTTTGCTTCTATATCGGATGAAAAGGCAGAGGCGGGAGAGGTTGTCAAGGAGTCACTTCGATGTGCATTCAGCCCCGAATTTCTTAACAGGATAGATGAGATAATAGTATTTGAAAAGCTGACATTCGATGGCATTAAAGAGATAGCAGAGAAGAAGCTGCGAGAAGTTGAACGCAGAATGACGGATAGTGGGATCAGGATAACTTTTTCAAATGAGGTCATAGATTATCTTTCGCAAAAGGGGTATGAGCCTCATTACGGCGCGCGAGGTTTGCAGAGATTGATAGTCCGAAAAATAGAGGATCCCCTTTCTTTTGAGCTTCTTTCGGGAAGGATATCCGTGGGCGATGAGGTGACATCACGGCTGGAGGGGGAAAGCATAGTCTTTTGTAAAGGTTGAGCAGGTGAATTTCACCTGATTGTTCGGACAATACAAGGTAGGAAGAATTAAATTTTAAGCTAAAACGGCTCCGATGGAAATTCGGAGCCGTTTTTTCAGATTGAATACGCGGGTCTTTGTATGTGTCTGTATCCTTAGATATAAAAAAGCCTCCTATGGCAGTTGTTTTAATTCTACCATAGGAGGCCTTTTTTATTATCTGCTTTTACCGGACTTGTGCAAACGGTCCGGGAATGTTTTTATTTCTTATACATGGGGCCGTAAGCAGCACATGCTCTGTAATCCTGACCTTCCTTATCCATGCCGAAGGCATTGAAGGAAGCGGGACGGAAGATGTCCTCTTCAGGTACGTTGTGCATGGATACGGGGATACGGAGCATGGAGCACATTGTGATAAGGTCTGCACCGATGTGACCGTAGCTGATAGCGCCGTGGTTTGCGCCCCAGTTGTTCATTACGTCGTATGCGGACTTGAACGCGCCCTTACCAGTAAGTCTGGGAGCGAACCATGTGCAGGGCCATGTGTAGTCTGTTCTCTTCCAGAGAGTATCTGTTACGTCTGCGGGAAGATCAACTGTCCAACCCTCTGCAATCTGAAGAACGGGGCCGAGACCCTGAACGAGATTGAGACGGATCATTGTTACGGGCATTTCAGCGCCTGTATAGAAACGGCTGGAGTATCCGCCACCTCTGAAGTAGCCGATATCAGCATAGTTCCATGTGCAGTTTTCCATAACTGCATCGCAATCAGCCTCTGTCATTTCATACCAGGGCTTCATTGTGCCGTTGCCGTTTTCGTCCTTAACTGCAGCACAAGCATCGAGACAGCAAGCACCGGAGTTGATAAGGTGGATAACACCGTCAGCCTCCTTAGCCTTGCCCTCCATATCGTAGCCTGTTACACGCTTTACAGCCTCAGGGCTCCAGTATGTACGAACGTCTGCAAACATCTGTGCACGGTTTGTTAAGAGCTTCATGAAGAGCATGCCGAGACCGTTGAGAACGTCGTTCTCTGTTGCAAGGATGTAGGGCTCGCGAGCGCCGTTCCAGTCGAAGGATGTGTTAAGGAGCGCCTCGGGATAGTCACAGTTGGGATAGAAGTCTGTCCACTGTCTCTGACCCTGGAAGCCTGCAGCGATGGCGTTATGACCAACCATCTCCTCCTCGCAGCCCTCGGGAAGATTCTTGTTGCCGTTCATGAGGTCCTTGATGATAACCATCATCTTAACAACGAATTCCCAGTCTGCGTCCTTCTCTTCTCTTGTCTTCTGAAGCTCCTCGGGGTTCTTATCGAAGCCCTCGATGCACTTAGCCTTTGTCCAAGCAAGAGCCTTTTCGTACTCTGCGTGATCGTAGATGCCCTCTGTCATACGGCGGATGATCTCAACCTCGTCAACAGACTCAACTCTCATGCCGAGATACTCCACGATGAAGTTGGAGTCGATGATGGAGCCGCCGATACCCATACAGATGGAACCGATCTGGAGATAGGACTTACCGCGCATTGTTGCACAAGCAACAGCAGCACGACCGAAGCGAAGGATCTTTTCCTTTACGTCCTCGGGGATAGTTGTATCGTCAAGGTCCTGAACCTCATGGCCGTAGATGCCGAATGCGGGAAGACCCTTCTGAGCATGGGTTGCAAGAACGGATGCAAGATATACAGCGCCGGGACGCTCTGTGCCGTTGAAGCCCCATACTGCCTTGATTGTGTTTCTGTCCATATCCATGGTCTCAGCGCCGTAGCACCAGCAGGGTGTTACTGTGAGGGTGATATCAACGCCCTCGCGCTTGAACTTCTCAGCGCAAGCCGCAGCCTCGCCTACACGGCCGATAGTAGTATCAGCGATAACTACCTTTACGGGCTCGCCGTTGGAATATTTAAGATTTTCAGAAAGAAGCTTTGCCGCACTCTTTGCCATGTTCATTGTCTGAACTTCGAGGGACTCACGAACCTTGAGAACACCGCGGCGGCCGTCGATAGTGGGTCTGATACCGATTACGGGGTAGGAGCCCACAAGTCTGTTTTCTGCCATAATAATCTGATTCCTTTCAAATGCATATTTGGTTAGAATAATGATACCACAATTTGCACAACAATTCAAGGAGAGACAATATTTTTTTGTCACAACCTAAAAAGTTTTTTTATTAACATTTTCACTCTTGAAAAGTCTTGTCAAAATATATAAAATAACATAGTAGATTTTATGTATTATATACTGCCCATAGGGCAGAATGGAGATATTATGAAGTGGTCCGGCGAATACAAGGTAAACGCTCACGATACAGATCTTAATAATATAGTCAGCCTCACGGGAATCCTTCGCTATATGCAGGATGCAGCCAACTGCCAGATGGAGGATGACGGTCTTTCATACAACACTCTTTTTGAGCGTGGTCTTGCCTTTGTGCTTTCCCGTCTCAAACTCAGCATTTATCACCCCATATACACTCATGATGAGATAGAGGTTGAAACATGGGCCTGCGAGTCTTCCGGTGTTTCCTTCAACCGTTGCTATGCCATCAAGAAGAACGGACAGATTATGGCAGAAGCCAGAAGCGTATGGGCTCTGCTTGACACTAATGCCCATCGCCTTGTACGCGTTTCCGATTTTGAGGGACATTACGGTGAGGACAGCCCCGTTGAGCTTGATATGGCAAAGAGATTTCGACTGCCTGCAGATATAAACTTTACTCTTGTGGGCGAAAGATGCGTTGAATATCAGGACGTTGATATGAACCGCCATATGAACAATACCCGCTACGGCGACGTGCTCTGCGGCTATCTCCCCCAGATGGACGGACAGAGAGTTATCCAGTTTGAGATAAATTACGTTTCCGAAGCGCCTCTTGGAGAGAGCCTTAAGGTATACATGGCAAAGGGCGAAGAGGGCACCTACTATTTCCGAACAGTACGGGATGGCGGCAAGGTGAACATCGAAGCCGAAATGATGATAGAAAAAATATAATACTGATAAAATGCTCCCAGGCAAGGATCGGAAGGTTTTTGCGGGGAGCTTTTTTAAATCCGCATTTGCAATATCTTGGTTTGAATCCTGCAAAAAAATATGTTTTTAGGCTATTTTTTCAAAAAAACCACTTGACAAAGAAGGTTTGTTGTGATAAACTGCTAAACAAGTTGAAAGACTATGACCGGAAACAAGTAGACAAAGAAAACTCACTTTCAGAGAGCCGTCGGTTGGTGAAAGGCGGTAAGGAGCGCTTTGTCAAATACATTCCGAGAGTCGCGCCCCGAAAGGTCTTCAAAGTAGGGGTTGACGGGAACTGCCCGTTACAGCAGGACAGCATCGCATCATTGCCGTGCTTTGAGAGGCCCGTTTTCGGGCAATTGAGGTGGTACCGCGGAAGTATATATCCGTCCTCTTGAAACTAAGTGTTTCAAGAGGCTTTTTTATTTGAAAAATCATAATTTACATAAAGGAAACAAAAAATGACTATCGTTGACGTACTTGAAAGAAATGCCAGGCTTTATCCGGGGGACGAGGCTCTCGTTGAGATAAACCCCGCAAATCAGCCCTCCAAGACGACTACCTGGAGAGAATACAATCTTATCGAAACTGCCGAAGGCGACAAATACCGCAGAACTATGACATGGAAGGATTTTGACCGTCAGGCAAACCGTTGTGCAAATCTCCTTCTCACCCGCGGTATCAAAAAGGGTGATAAGATCGCCATCCTGCTTATGAACTGCCTTGAATGGCTTCCAATCTATTTCGGAATACTCAAGTGCGGTGCTCTTGCAGTTCCCATGAACTACCGCTACACTTCAGACGAGATCAAATACTGTCTCGAGCTTTCCGATGCCACAATGCTTATCTATGGACCCGAATTCACAGAACGTGTGGCTCAGGTTCAGGATCAGCTTACAGGTGTTAAAAACTTCTTCTTCGTTGGTGATGAGGTTCCCGCAGGGGCTGACAGTTACACTGTTTACTCAACCTATTGCACGTCCACTCCTCCTCCTGTGACGATCACTGAAGATGACGATGCGGCAATCTATTTCTCCTCCGGTACAACGGGATTCCCCAAGGCGATCCTTCATGCTCACCGCGCACTCATCTGCTCCTGCGAAACTGAGCAGAACCATCACTCCCAGAACCGCGATGACGTATTCCTCTGCATTCCTCCTCTTTATCATACAGGTGCAAAGATGCACTGGTTCGGAAGTCTTCTTTCTGCCAGCAAGGCAGTGATCCTTCGCGGTGTAAGCCCTGAATGGATAATGCAGGCAGTCAGCGAAGAGAAGGCTACCATCGTTTGGCTTCTCGTTCCGTGGGCTCAGGATATCCTCGATGCCATTGATCGCGGAGATATTGATCCTAAAGAATACAGACTTTCTCAGTGGCGCCTTATGCATATTGGCGCGCAGCCCGTTCCCCCCAGCCTTATCAAGCGCTGGAAGGAGCAGTTCCCCCATCATCAGTACGATACAAACTACGGCCTTTCCGAGTCCATCGGCCCCGGCTGTGTACATCTTGGTGTTGATAATATCCATAAGGTCGGCGCTATCGGTATTGCAGGATATCATTGGGAGACAAAGATCATCAGCCCCGATGGCTCCAGAGTTGCTCAGGGTGAGGTTGGTGAGCTTGCAGTAAAGGGCCCCGGCGTTATGAAGTGCTATTATAAAAATCCCGAAGCTACAGCCGAGATAATTCACGATGGCTGGCTCTGGACCGGAGATATGGCAAAGGAGGACGATGACGGATTTATCTACCTCGTTGACCGTAAGAAGGACGTTATCATCTCCGGCGGTGAAAACCTTTATCCCGTTCAGATCGAGGACTTCCTCCGTGCAAATGACAAGATCAAGGACGTTGCTGTTATCGGTCTTCCCCACGAGCGCCTTGGTGAGATTGCCGCAGCTATCATTGAGCTGAAGGAAGAGGGAAGTGCCACAGAGGAAGAGATCGCAGCCTTCTGCGAGGAGCTCCCCCGTTACAAGCGTCCCCGTAAGATTATATTTGCAGATGTTCCCCGTAATCCTACGGGTAAAATCGAAAAGCCTCGCCTTCGCGAAATCTACTGCGGCGGCGTGACTTTGGTTGAAAGTCAGATAACAAAGTAAAAAAGCAAAAATAAAAATTTTAAAGGAAGGGAGAATTTGATATGTTTACCAAAGTCTTGACAGCAGTTTTATTAGTTATATTTTTTTCAGTTATGATAGGTATTGGTCTCTATTGCCGTAAGCATTCCACTGATGTGAACGGATTCGTTCTCGGCGGACGAAGCGTTGGGCCATGGCTTACTGCCTTTGCCTTTGGAACATCATATTTCTCCGCCGTTGTTTTTGTAGGCTATGCAGGTCAGTTCGGATGGGATTTCGGCCTTGCTTCCACGTGGATAGGCCTCGGCAATGCCTTTATCGGCTCCCTACTTGCCTGGGTGGTGCTGGGAAGACGTACCCGAGTTATGACTCAGCACATCTCTTCAAAGACTATGCCGGACTTTTTTGCAAAGAGATTTGAGTCCGACGGTCTGAAAATTGCGGCCAGTGTCATAGTTTTCTTATTTCTTATCCCCTACACAGCTTCTCTCTACAACGGTCTTTCCAGCCTTTTCAATATTGCATTCGATATTCCCTATTGGGTAGTTATCGTGGCAATGGCATTCCTTACAGGACTTTACGTTATTTTTGGCGGATACATGGCAACAGCGATAAATGATTTCATTCAGGGAATCATAATGCTTGTGGGCATCGTGGTGGTTGTCGGTGCAGTTCTTTCCGATAATGGCGGCCTCGGTGCAGCAATTGCTTCTCTTTCAAAGATCCCCGCAGAGTCAAATACCGAGCTGAGCGGTGCATTTGCATCCTTCCTCGGTCCGAGGCCGGAAGCTCTTTTCTTTGTAGTAATGCTAACATCTCTCGGCACATGGGGACTTCCTCAGATGGTTGGCAAATTCTATTCCGTCAAAAATGAAGATGCCATCAAGAAGGGAACGGTTATTTCAACTGTGTTTGCAATCGTGGTTTCCGGCGGATGCTACTTCCTCGGTGCCTTTGCAAGACTTTATGAAGACAGCCCTGCCCTTAAGTTTATTAACGGAAAGCTTGATTTCGACAGTATTGTTCCCGCAATGCTCTCAACTCTCCCGGGTGCAGTTATCGCTGTGGTTATGGTCCTTGTGCTCAGCGCATCAATGTCAACTCTTTCAAGCCTTGTGCTCACATCCAGCTCCACGCTGACCCTTGACCTTATCGTTCCTGCCACGAAAAAGCAGTTGGGCGAAAAGAAAAAGCTTTTTATCCTAAGAGTATTCGTTATGGTGTTTATTGCAATCAGCGCAGTTATCGCTATCCTTAAAGATACCTTTAATTTCTCGGCTATCGCTCAGATGATGGGCATTTCCTGGGGCGCTCTGGCAGGTTCTTTCCTTGCTCCATTTCTCTACGGTCTGTACTGGAAGAAGACCACGAAGGCGGCCGTTGCTGCAAGCTTTGTTTATGGCAGTGCGCTGATGATTTGTCAGATGTTCATCGCACTTGGTGTTTTCTCCGTTGAGGGGATTCCTGTGCTGAGCTTTGTATTCACAAATTCTCTCTACTCAGGCGTATTCGCAATGGTGGGCGGACTTATAATCGTCCCCGTAGTGAGCCTTCTTACTCCTAAGATGAAGAAGGATACGGTCGACAGGATGTTCGTATGCTTCGATGAGAATGTTACCGTCAGGACAACCAGATCTCTCGGTAACTAAAATAAGTGCTCTGCATATTATAAAGTAAAGGCAGAATATCTGCCTTTGGAAAGGCTTTATACATATGAAAATAACACTGGTTCGTTCTCCGAGATTTCTTGCACCCATACTTGCGAGACTTTTTAAACTAAGCTGATATAAAGGGCTGTTGCATCTGCAACAGCCCTTTAGTGCTTTTTGTTAGTAAAAAACTGAGTTTAAAGATTTCTTATGCTACAGATCGAGCGAAAAAAGTCGTTTATCATTGCATCTTTGATTTTCGTTGTCTTTATATAAATTAAAGCAGGCTGTAGCAAATAGGTGCTACAGCCTGCTTTACTATTATCTTTTTTTCCATGGGGGATTTTTGTTTATTTCTTCAAGCATAGCTATATAGCTTTCATGTCGTGCTTTGGAAATGCTTCCCTCGCGGATCTTTTCAAGAACGGCACAACCTTCTTCTTTTGTATGTGTGCATTTTGTATATCTGCATTCTCCCATCAAGGGTGCAAATTCGCGGAAGGTGTAGGGCAGGTTTTCTCTATCGGTGAAATTAAATCTTGCAAAATCTATCATGGAAAATCCGGGGGTATCGGCTATAAAGCAAATACTTTCGCCAACCTTTACTGGATAGAGCTCTGCGTGGCGTGTGGTATGTTTTCCTCTTTCGATTTTTCTGCTGACCTCGCCTGTTTTCAGCGAGGAAAGCTCAGGAAAGAGCTTTGCCATCAGAGTGGATTTTCCGGCGCCGGAAACGCCTGCAAATGCTGCGGTAAGACATCCCTTTGCTTTTTCTTCCATGTAAGAGAGAAGTGTGGGCACTCCCTCGCCCGTATGTCCTGAGAGCGTGAAAACAGAGAAGCCTCCGGTGCGGTAGATATCGGCTATACGCCCTGTCTCTTCCTCATCGAGATCTTCTTTTGTGATAACGATGACAGGCTCTATCTCCTTATCCTCTGCGGCGGATATAAGCTTGTCTGCCGTAAGAAGGTCAGGTTTTGGCTTTGTTGCGGGGATTACGATGAAGAGATGGGAAAGGTTTGCAAGGGCGGGGCGGATGAGACTGTTTTTTCGTTTTTCGATCTCATTGATAACTCCCTCGCCGCTTTCATCGGTTATCTCGCAGACGACAGAGTCTCCGGGGAGGGGTGTAATACCGTCGTGGCGAAAAACTCCTCTTGCTCTGCAGGGAACAGTACCGTCGCTGCCTGTTACAATATCTTCATTTGAAATCGGGCGGACTCCGTAGAGTCCGCCGATACCTTTGATTATTATGCCTTTAAACTGTTTATTGTTCATATTAATTGATTAACCGTTATTTGCGGTGGTGCCTTCTCCTGCGGCGGGAACGGCTGTTGTGTCTTCGGGAGCAAGGGCTGTTGTATCTTCTCCCGTAGAATCCGCTGCATCTGTTGTGTCTTCACCGCCTGACGCTGTCGTTTCATCAGGCGCCACAGTATCCCCGATAACAGTAGTGTCAGGAGATGTGGTTTCTTCGGGGGATGTAGTTTCCTCAGGTGCTGTTGTTCCGTCGGGGTTGTTGGGGTCATAATCGGGACCGCCGCTGATAGTAAGGCCGATACGTGTGTTTTCAAGCACTTTCTGGTCTTTTTCTATAGACTGACTGATAACAGTACCTCTTTCCGCCTTATCCTTAACGTAGGTTATAACTCCTGAGCGAAGGCCAAGCTCTATGAGCTTTTTGAAGGCTTTTTTCTCGGTCATTCCCTTGAAGTCAGGCACCTCAATCTCGCCTTCCTCAGCTCCGTCGCAAACATAGAGTGTAACGGTGCTGCCGACGATTACCTTTTCTCCGGCTTTGGGAGACGTGCCAACTACCTGATTTGTGGAGCGGATATTATCATTCTTATATTCCATAGTATATTTAAGGCCCAGATTTCTCAGTTCTTTGATCGCTGCCTTGTAGTTATAATCAGAAAGAGAGGGAAGCTCGATCTCGCGGTTTCCCGAGCAGACGGTGAGGGTAAGCTCTACCTTTACCTTTTTGGATGCGCCCGCCTCAGGGAACTGCTCCATAATAACGCCGGCTTCATACTCATCGGAATATTCGTATTCAATATTAACGGTATATCTGTCTGAATTTTTCAAAGCTTCCTCAAGGGTAGCATCGTAAACACGCCCCTCGAATTCATCGACCTTGATAGTTTCCACCGTCTGCGACATGGCATCAGAGACTTGCCCGAGAACATATGCTGCGCCTATGGCAAAAACAATGAAGAAAGCAAGGGCAACTCCTGCGATGATCGGGAATGCGGGAGCTCCGCCTGAGAGAAGAGAAAGAATGCTTTTCGGCTCTCCTTCCTCGTGCTTTTTAGGTATTTTGAAGATTATCTGAGGGTTTTCTTTAAGTCTGCGTATCTGACGCAGCATATCCTCGGCAGACTGATAGCGGTACTGAGGATCCTTTTCCATGGCGATGCCGATGATTTGCTCAAGACCTTTGGGGATATCCTGGTTAAGCTCAGTGGGGGCAACTGCAGTATCGTGTATCTGCATCATGGCGACGGAAACGGGAGAGTCTGCTGTAAACGGGAGTTCTCCTGTTGCCATTTCGTACATCATAACGCCGAGAGAATACAGATCGCTTCGACGGTCAATAGTCTTTCCGCTTGCCTGCTCGGGGCTGATATAATAAACTGTACCGATAGCTTTATCGGTAACGGTAACTGTTTCCGCGTTGGGAAGCTTTGCTATACCGAAGTCGGTTACCTTTATGATACCGTTTTTCAGAAGCATGATGTTCTGAGGCTTGATATCACGGTGAACAACTCCCTTTGAATGTGCGTGGCTGAGGGCGAGAAGTATCTGCTCCGTATAGCTGATGATCTCGCGAAGAGTAAGTCTGCCTCGCTTTGACATATAGTTTCGAAGGGTGATTCCCTCGATATATTCCATAACGATATACTTGATATCCTCGCGTACATTAACGTCGTAAATGCTGACAACGTTTCTGTGAGACATCATTGCAACCGCCTTGGATTCATTAACAAATCGCTTAACGCTTTCCTCGTCGTTTGCGATCTCCTCCTTGAGCAGCTTGATAGCGACAGGCTTTTGCATAAGCATATCCGTAGCTTTGAATACCACAGCCATACCGCCAACGCCGATGATCTGCTCAATCTGATATCTGCCGTCAAGAACGGCACCAACATATTTATCGTAAAGTTCCATTTGAACTCCTTTTTCTCTGACTGTCAGACAGTGATGATAACCGCAGTAATGTTATCAGTACCGCCGCCGTCGTTTGCAAGATCGATAAGTATATCTGCAAGAGGGCCAAGCTGTCTGTCAGATTCAACTGCACAGGCATGCTTTAATACAGAGGCAATCTCCTCCGGGGAGACGTGATTTGTAAGTCCGTCGGAGCAGAGAAGACCGACATGGTCCTGAGATGCGCCGGGGGCTGTCTCGGGAAGACGGGTGAGAAAAATATCACCCTCAACGAGAGAATCCGTACCGACAGCTCTTGTTATGATATTTCTGTTAACAGAGCATTTTGCCTCTTCCAAGGTCATTCTTCCTGTATCAACAAGATACTGCACGTATGAATGATCTTTTGTTATCTGAGAGATGTTTCCGTCCTTGATGAGGTACATTCTCGAGTCACCTATGTTAACGGTAAACAGTGTTCTGCCGCAAACGAGAGTGGCAACGAGGGTAGTTCCCATGCCTGTGAGCTTTGGGTCTTCCTCGGTCTTATCGAGAATTGTCTTGTTTGCGCACTCAACCGCATCCGCAAGTACCTTGCGGATGATACGCTCATCTGTACGGGAAAGCTTATCTGTGGGGGTGAAGGTTTCAGCGAAATCGCAAACCGTGTCAACGAAGCCCTTGCAGGCAAGGCTGGAGGCAATACCGCCGCCGACAGCACCGCCCATTCCGTCGCAAACGACGGCGAGCATCATGCCGTTGTCGAAGTATTCACAGAAAAAGGTATCCTGATTGACCTTTCTCTTTTTGCCGATATCGGTTCTTCCGCAGCAAAGCATAGAGCACCGCTCCTTCTTAATATGGAGTAAAAGATAAAAATATACACCCTATTATACTACTTTTTTATTCCGTTGTAAATATGTTTTTGCTTTTTATTTAGCAAAGGAATACCATTACAAAAGGCGGGTCGAAGATCGTCGTTCATATCCCTTGGGTCTTAATACTTTTTGTTGTTGCAATCACAAAACTTATGTGGTATACTGAAACAAGAATACAGATTCTGAAAGGAATTTAGAAAATGGCAACAGGAACCGTTACGCTTCAGTCTATTATTGATAAGTTTCATCTTGAGGTGCTTTATACTCCTTGTGATCCCAAGGAGATCCTTATCAGCAAAAATTTGATTAACAGACCTGCTCTTCCTCTTGCGGGATTTTTTGAGTGCTTTGAGGCAGAGCGTATTCAGATAATCGGATCAACCGAGTACAAATATCTTGAGAGCCTTGACGATGAGGTTAGAAAGGCCCATATCCGTGCCCTTTTCTCTCATAAGTCTCCCGCTCTTATCTATACTCACGGAATGCCTGCGGATGCGGTAGTACGTGCGGCGGCTGAGGAATATCAGGTGCCCCTTCTTTCCATGGAAGGCAACACAAGTGAGTTCACAGCGGCGCTTATCGCATATCTTAATGTAAAGCTTGCTCAGACAATCACCCGTCACGGCGTACTTGTAGAGGTATACGGCGAGGGTATTCTCATCACCGGTGATTCCGGCGTAGGTAAGAGTGAAACTGCTATCGAGCTTATTAAGCGCGGTCACCGTCTTATTGCAGACGATGCGGTAGAGCTTCGCAAGGTATCTGCAGAGACTATCGTAGGAAGCGCTCCCGAGCTTATACGCCACTATATCGAGCTTCGCGGTATCGGAATTATTGACGTGCGCCGCCTCTTCGGTATGGGTGCCGTTAAGGATACTGAAAAGATCAATCTCGTAGTTGAGTTTGAGCCTTGGGAACAGGGTAAGATGTATGAGCGCCTCGGTATGGACGAGAACTACGTGGATATTATGGGTATCAAGATTCCCTCCCTCACAGTACCCATCAAGCCCGGACGTAACCTTGCCGTTATTCTTGAGATCGCGGCAATGAACAACCGCCAGAAGAGAATGGGATATAATACCGCTCTTGAGTTTAATAAGAAGCTCATGGGCCAGATGGAAAGTGAACTTATGTAATAAGAAAAGGCTGTCGCATGTATTTGCGACAGCCTTTTGTCTGTGTAGGATATTGATGAAACGGACGGAAGCTTAGTAATAGCCGTAGGTTGAACAGCCCCGATTTAACGATAGCTGAAAAATTCTCCCGTATGCAGAACTGAGAATATTTTTTGATCAATACACAGTCCTTTGTATGACATTTTCCTGCAGCTCAGGACTGAGATTTACAAAATATTCGCTGAAGCCTCCTACACGTACTATGAGATTTCTGTGAGAATCCGGGTCATTTTGTGCTTTTATCAGTTCATCACGGTTTATCACAGTGACGGAAAGCTGTTGTCCTCCCTTTTCAAAATATGTTTTCCATAAGGAGATAAATCCATTAATTCCGCTTTCCGAGCAGAACATATCCTTGGAAAATTTGAGATTGAGAATAAAGCCGCTTGCGGGAAGGGTATGATCAAAGGAAAGACAGGAATTGAGAAGGGCCGTAGGTCCGTTTATATCCTTTCCCGGGGTGGCCCCGATGCTGTCTCCGTACAGATGCTCGCCTGCTCTTTTGCCATTGGGAAGGGAACCTGCTGAGCTCCCGTTGTAGGCAGCACGGTTGAAGGGGGAGCAACCTCCTGAATAGTATCCTCCTCTTTCTGTCTTTTTTGTACGCAGATAGCTGTTATAGAAATCTATCACGTCCTTGGCAATAGAATCAACATATTCGATATCATTTCCGAAGTTAAGTCCAGAATTTCTGAAATTATAAAGCATTTCCTCATAACCATCATAGTTTTTTTCGAGGGCGGCTCGAACTTCGGTAAGGCTGTATTTTTTATCATCATATACAAATTTTTTAATGTTGGCAAGGGAGTCTATGATATCGGGAATGCCCTCTGCAAGGATCTGACCGTGACCGTAAAGGGGCCCTTGGTTTTTATAGTCAAGACCTTTTTCGATGCATCCTTCTATGGTTAAGGAGCGAATAGGGTTTGAGGAGTAAGCGGCATGGATTTTCTGAGCCTTGTTTGCCATACTGCAAATAGCATCGGTGATGTGTGCCATCTGCTCTTTCACGGCATTGTAAAACTTTTCATAAGTATCCAAATGCACGGTATCGCCTGTGATTTTTCCGACTTGCTTACCGTATTCGGGGTTAAAGCCGTTGCAGATTGCATATTTAAGGGCAAGCCCCAGATTCACCTCGCCATCTTCGAGACCCATATGTGATTTGCCTTGAATATCTATCTGGTTGCATCCGTTCATAACGTAGTCATGAGAGTGATCAGCCGTAATGCCAAGGCTTTCGAGGGCAGGGCATACTACTTCGTCGTTGTACAGTGCAGGCATACCGATACCTGTTGCGATGGTTTTTGCGGCGGCAAGATAAAGCTCTTCCGGTGTATTACGGTGGCATCGCATGGTGATATTCGGTGTCTGAAATTTATATTTTCTTGCAACATCGAGAATCTCGTAAGTGAGCTCATTTGTCATATCATTCCAGTTTTCATCAGAGCCCGATATAGTAAGATTCCATGTTCTTGTTTCGTGAAAGAAGATCCAGATATCCTCAAGAGCTTCCCTTGAAAAACTGTACTCCGATCGGCGCCAGAAATCTATCATATACTGATCAAATCTTCCCGGAGAGTCAACTCCGTCGAGAGTAAAGATCATATGATATACGCAAAGTGCATCGGAAAAGGTTTCGGCAGGCTTTTTAGGGCAGGATTTAAACGCTCTTATAACTTTCTCAAGCTTTCGGTTGCCGCCTTTATCATATTCTTCTTTTGCGGCAGCATAGATTTTTTCGCAAAGAATGTCAATAGCATCAAGGGTTAAAAGAAGACCTTCGTAAAAATCGCCTTTATCCTTGTTTTTCGACATATACTTTTTAATCTTTTTTCTTATCCCGTCTGTACCGATACGGGCAAAATCGCAAAGATCGGGAACCGCGTGTCCTCCCCAGGTGCCGCCCCAGCCGGAGCCTGATTTTGTTATATCCCATTCATTTTCGGAAAATTCAGACCAATGGCTGCTAAGATCGAGATCCTTCATCTGTTCTGCAATGAACAGATAGTCGCAGGAAAGCTCGGGGCAATCCTGTGCCTTCTGATGCAGTAGCCAGAGAGCAGGGCTCTGTCCTGCTGACCATGATGAAGTGCAAGCCATATTGCCGAAATCATATATAGGCAATCCTGTTTTTTCATTAAAGGATATTGAAACAGCCATTGCGGCTTCAATATATCCTTTTCCTGTGCGTACATATTTGCTGTCGCTTTCGCATTTTAAGTAACCGATTGCAAATGGTTCGTCCGTTATTCTGAAGTCGTACATTATTCACCTCAATGATTATGCCTTTGTGAAAGTAACTTAGCTTATATTTATTATAAAAAAATTCCATAGTTCTGTAAAGGTCTATGAGAATCCTCAGCTAAAAATACAATTGGTTTTTTGCATACAAACGCATTGTTCAAATGTAGCAATATAAAATATAAGAAATAACAAGAAGGGGCTGTTGCATAAGCGCAACAGCCCTTTAGTCACATGTTTATTATGCTTACAGCTCAAGACCGTTTGCGCAACCGCAGATGATCTCAATGGCACTCTGAATGCCCACAGATCCGGAGTTGATCATAAGGTCATAATTAGATCTGTCGCCCCAATCCCAGTCGGTAAATGTTGCAAAGTGGCGTGCACGGCCCTTGTCGCTCTTTGCGATAAGGTCAAGAGCCTTCTTTCTGTCGCAGTCGTAGCGCTCAATAGCTCTCTGTGCTCTTCTTTCAAGATCTGAGTAGATAAATACCTTAAATACGTCTTCGCGCTCACGAAGAATATAGTCAGCACAGCGACCAACGATTACGCAGGGGCCCTTAGCATACTCAAGTATTACCTTCTGCTGTGCGAGGAATACCTGCATGGTGAGGGGGAGGGTGTTTGTGCCTGCAAGGCCGAGCATACCGTAAGAATAGCTGTTGCCCATGGCAATATTATAAAGAAAGCTTCCTGTAACTGCCTGCTCGTTTTTCTCAATAAAATCAGGGGAAAGACCGCTTTCCTTTGCTGCTGCATCGATCAGCTCACGGTCGTAATAAGGAACGCCCATTTTTTCGGCAACCGCACGTCCGATTGTACGGCCTCCGCTTCCCAGTTCTCGTCCTATAGTAATAACACCTTTCATAATTATCGTCCTCTCTTTCAGGTGAAATTTGTAAATATATAACAGTATTCTACCATAAAGTCGCGAAAAATCAAGATTAAATAACAAAACCTCTTTACTTTTATGCAGTTTTTATATAAAATACTATGCAGAATTATATGAATTTACTCTTTGAAAGGTAATAAAAATGAATATATCTGAAAATGCAAGAGCTCTTGCCGCAAAAGCGGAGGCAGAGCTTAAGGATATTTTTGCAAAAATAGATGAGGTTTCCCGATACAGAACTGAGAAGCTTCTCGATATTTACCGCGAAAACCGTGTCAGCGAGGGCCTTTTTGCTGCAAGCACAGGCTACGGCTACGGCGACCGCGGACGTGATACCATCGATAAGATCTGCGCTGAGGTAATGGGTGCGGAGGCAGGCTTTATGCGCCCCTCCATCCTTTGCGGAACTCATGCAATCACCATCGGTCTTTTCGCACTTCTGAGACCCGGCGACGTAATGCTCTCCATCACAGGCTCTCCCTACGATACTCTCCATTCTGTTATCGGCATGGACGGAGCTGACGGCACAGGAAGCCTTGTTGATTTCGGTGTTGAATATGCAGACGTTCCTCTGGGAGCTGACGGAGGTATCGACTACGAGGCTGTTGCGGCGGCGTTTGAAAAGTATAAGGGCCGAATTAAAGTTGTGTTTATCCAGCGTTCCAAGGGATATATGGACAGAAAGACTCTTTCCGTTGCAGAGATCGCCGAGGCGGCTGAGTTTAC
>JAZTXZ010000040.1:0-1648 GCA_045636685.1 Candidatus Avispirillum sp.
CGATTACAAGGATATCGCTAAGCTTAGAAAGTTCACCTCTGAGAGAGCTAAGATTCTCCCCAGACGTGTTAGCGGCAACTGTGCTCTCCACCAGAGACAGCTCACCGTAGCTATCAAGAGAGCTCGCCAGATGGCACTTCTTCCTTACATTTCTAACTAATAATGTAATATTAAAGCTACACTTGCTTGGGTGTAGCTTTTTTATTTTACTTTGCATTACATACGCTACTCCTTCCACCGCCCTCGCGACACCCAAAAACTTGCTACGCTCGTTTTTAGGATCCCGAGCGGTCCCCCTCCCACTATCTTGGGGAAGGCTTTTTTTACAAAAAATGCACTCTGGGTAGAGTGCATTTTTATTTTATTAATAATTCAGTATTCTTCATGCCATTTCACAGACTTGACAGTCCAATTAGACATCAACTGTGGCTTTAGTGAAATCAAAGCTTCGTACTCATACATTAAAGTCTTAACCGAATAGTTTTTTAGGTAAAGCGTTACCGTGTCATCATTATGCTCTATTCGACAATCAATTCTACGTTTCATAAAGGGCATGAGAGCAGTTAATTTATCCGAGATAAGCTTTTCGGCTTCGTCAGATTCACTTTCAAGAAGCTGCTCAAAACGCAGCCTGTTATCAGTCATCCATGTCCAAAAGGCGTCATATTCCGATCTGTCCTGTGGGCAAACACAGTAGTGCAAATCTCTGCCCTCGCGAATAGCAGAAAGCATGGGATCAAGGTACTCTCTAAAGAACCTGTTCATCCCTTCTGCCAAGGAATTACTCTCAGAAATTCTATTTTGCACAGCATACAGTATAGCCTTAACATAGTTCCTCTGCTGATTTTCCGCAGGATCATATTCCTCTGATATTCTTAAATATTTCTCACATTCATCATACTCGTGCATATATAGACAGATCGTTGCTATATCATAGATGATCTGACTCGTGCTTGATTTTATCTTACCGTTTAATTCTCTTCCGTCGTATATTTCCAGTGCCCTGCGATAGTAATAAAGTGCCTTAGAGCATTCAGAATCCCTCTGTGCGAATTTTGCGGTTCTGTAATACGGATAAAATGCTATGGGAAACTCAAAGGAAACTGTTGACGACTCCAGCTTTTCATAATACTCCACCATCTTCTCTTCATTACCGACGAGCTCATAATTCAGTCCGAGAAAATAAGAAACAACGGCTTCATCATACTTGCTCGTGCAAATGCTTTCCAAAACATTAAGCTTTGGAAATGCCGCCTCAAAATTACGCTGTGAAATATTGATCAATGCGGCAGTAAGATGTATTTGTGCCTCATCATTTCCTTCAAAAGCGTGCGAAAACATTTCTCCGAACATCTTAGTATGTTCTTTACGCCACTGCTTATAGTTTTTGCTGTTCAAAGCATATTTTAATAAAAGATCATCATAATCACTCATATTTTTCTCCGTTTAAATAAGCCACTCAGTTGTTTTTTCCTGAGTGGCTGATACATTAAAGCTTAGGCGGTTCAAGATCCTCAAAGTAGCCGTGATATTTAATATCAACGTTGCTGCTGGGGAACAGGAACTTATAAAGCTCGGTGCAATAATCGTCTGTCATAGATGCCATATAATCACATACTATCTGATTAGGCTCGGTTTCGATATACGG
>JAZTXZ010000041.1:0-19454 GCA_045636685.1 Candidatus Avispirillum sp.
TCTCGGCGTAGATCTTGGTATGTTCTATAAGAGAAGAAACTATACAGTAATCATCGACGGCAAGAACCCCATCGAGGCTCACGAGTATCTCGGAAAGAGCGTTGAGGGTAAGGACGTTGTCGTTGTTGACGATATGATCGCATCCGGTGAATCCTGTCTCGACGTTTGCGAGCAGCTCAAGGAGCGCGGTGCAAGAAGAGTATTCATGTTTGCAACATTCGGTCTCTTCACAAACGGTCCCGAGGTGTTCGATAAGGGCTATGAGAAGGGTCTCTTCGATAAGGTATTCACAACAAACCTTATCTACACAAGACCTGACGTTCTTGAGCGCCCCTGGTATTCTTCCGTAAATATGTGCAAGTACGTTGCATATATCATTGATACACTTAATCACGACCAGTCCATTTCCGAGCTTCTTAACCCTGTTGGTCGTATACATAAGCTCCTTGATAAGCAGGCTGAAAAGAATGCCAAGCAGCTTAGTATAGAAGAATAATTCCAAAGGAACGGTTTTTTCGAAATGATAGCTTTAAAAAAGCAGCTTGGTGAGATACTTAAAAAAGCTGTTGTCGACTCTTTTAATGGTGCGGCGATTTCTGCAGATGAGCTTGTTGGTATGCTCGAGTATCCGCCTGATAGCTCCATGGGAGACATTGCGTTCCCTTGCTTCAAACTTTCAAAAACACTTCGTGCAGCTCCGCCTATGATTGCTAAAAAGCTTTCTGAAACAGAGTTTCCCGCAGAGCTTTGCACAGCGCAGGCTGTTGGACCTTATCTGAACTTCAAGATTTCCAACGATTATCTTAATAATATCCTTTTCAGAGAGGTTCTCGGAAAAGGGGAAAAGTATGGCTCCTTTGATTTTGGAGAGGGAAAGACTGTAGTTCTTGACTATTCTTCTCCCAATACATCAAAGCCTTTCCACATAGGCCACCTCGGTACAACAGTTATCGGTCACTGCCTTAAGCTCCTTCACGAGTTTGCCGGATACAAGTGTATCGGTATCAACCATCTCGGTGACTGGGGTACTCAGAACGGTAAGCAGATCGTTGCTTTCAAGCGTTGGGGTAATAAGGAAGAGGTTGAAGAAAAGGGCTGCGACGGACTTGTTGAGCTTTACGTTAAGTTCCATGAGGAAGCAGAGAAGGATCCTTCTCTTAATGATGAGGCAAGAGCTGAGTTCAAGAAGATGGAAATGCACGATCCTGAGAATATTGCTCTCTGGAAGTGGTTCCTTGATATAAGCCTTAAGGAGTATAAGGTAACATACGATCAGCTCGGCATCACATTTGACCATTATATGGGCGAAAGCTTTTTCTCCGATAAGATGGATGCTCAGATCCAGATCATGCGCGATAAGGATCTTCTTAAGCTTGATGACGGTGCTTCTATCGTCGATCTCTCCGAATATAATATGGCTCCTTGCCTTATTCTTAAGCGTGCCGGGGCATCTCTCTATCCCTCCCGTGATATTTCTGCGGCGGTTTACAGAAAAGATAACTTTAACTTTGATAAGTGTATCTACGTAACAAGCGCAGGTCAGAGCCTCCACTTTGCACAGTGGTTCAAGGTTATGGAGCTTATGGGTTATGATTGGGTCGATCAGCTTATTCATGTTCCTTACGGAACTGTAAGCATCGGCGGCGAAAAGCTCGCTACGAGAACAGGTAATGTTGTTCTTCTTAAGCACCTCTTCAGTCAGGCGATTGAAAAGGTTTCTGCGGTTATCAATGAAAAGAACCCCGATCTTGCAAATAAGGAAGAGGTTTCTGAAGCTGTAGGCGTTGGTGCTGTTGTATTCCATTACCTCTTCAACACAAGAATTAAGGATATTTCCTTTGTTCTTGAGGATGCACTTAGCTTTGAAGGCAGCACAGGACCTTACGTTCAGTACACATATGCAAGAACCTGCAGCATTCTTTCCAAGGCTTGCAATAATGCAATAAGAGATATTGAAAGCGCGCAGATCACAGCTGCTGAAGAAGCAGATGTTATTAAAGTCCTTGCAAGATTCCCTGAGAAGGTTCTCGCGGCAATCGAAGATTCCGAGCCTTCCTATATTGCACGTTATGCAATTGAGCTTGCAACTGCGTTCAACAGATTCTATCATAACTGTCCCATCCTTTCTGCTGATGACGAGAATGTGAAAAACACACGTCTTGCCATTACAGAGGCGGCAGGAACAGTTCTTAAAACAGCTCTCGGTCTTATTTGTATGAGAGCACCTGAAAAGATTTAAGTTTATAAGTATTTAGGAGTTAACAATGTCCGGACATAGCAAATGGAATAACATCAAAAATAAGAAAGCAAAGACCGATGCCCAGAAGGGTAAGATCTTTACTAAAATCGGTAAGGAGATCGCAATCGCAGTTCGTGACGGCGGTCCCGACCCCTCTGCAAACTCCAAGCTCCGCGATCTTATCGAAAAGGCAAAGGCTAATAACGTTCCTAACGATAATATCGATCGCGCAATCAAGAAGGCTTCCGGTGCTGACGCTGTTGCATACGAGGAGATCACATATGAGGGCTATGGCCCTTCCGGAGTTGCAGTTATCGTAACTACAGCTACTGATAACAGAAACCGTACAGCAGGCGAGGTTCGCCATTTCTTTGATAAGTACGGCGGAAACATGGGTACCAGCGGATGCGTTGCATTCATGTTTGCTGATAAGGGTGTTATCATTATCGAAAAGGACGATGCTATCGATGAGGATGCTCTTATGGAGGCATCTCTTGAGTCCGGTGCTGAGGACTTCAGCTCTGATGAAGAGGTTTACGAGATCTATACAGAGCCCGCAGACCTTACTGCTGTTAAAGAGGCTCTTGTGGCTGCAGGATATACTATCGCTTCTGCAGATCTTGATAAGATCCCCTCAAGCTATGTAACTCTTGAATCAGATGATGATATCAAGAATATGAACCTCCTTATTGAGCATCTTGAGGATAATGATGATGTTCAGGATATTTTCCATAACTGGGAAAACTGCGACTGATCTCGGGTGAAAGAATATGACTGAAATATCTTTTCCCGGTCTTGGTATTGATGCTTTTCAGGTCAATAGCGTAGCATTTAAGGTTTTCGGCCTTGAAGTTGCCTGGTACGGAGTTCTTATAACTATCGGTATGATCCTTGCGTTTGTCTATTGTATGCACAAAGCAAAGTATGAAGGGATCAAGTCCGATGATATTATTGATCTCGCTATCCTTATAATAATAATGTCTATCTCCGGAGCACGTCTTTATTACGTTCTTTTTGAGCTTGAGCATTTTGTAGCAACGGGCGGCTCTGTGTGGCAGAATATATGGCAGACCCTCCTTAATATTATAAATATCCGTGATGGCGGACTTGCTATTTACGGCGGAGTTCTCGGTGGCTTCTTTGCAGGACTTATTATGTCCAAGAAAAGAAAGATCCGTTTTCCCATTTTGCTTGATGTTCTTGTCGGCGGCGTCCTTATAGGCCAGATCATCGGCCGCTGGGGTAACTTCATGAACGGCGAAGCGTACGGATATGAAACCGATATTCTCTGGAGAATGGGAATCAATAAGATCTCTGCAGGTGGTCTTTATAACTCCTATATGGAGGTTCACCCTACTTTCCTTTATGAATCTCTTTGGAACCTTATCGGATTTCTTCTTATGGCAATTTTCTATAAGAAAAAGAAGTTCCATGGACAGCACTTTGCGTTTTATCTTATCTGGTATGGCGCAGGCAGAGCAGTTATAGAGGCCCTCAGAACAGATAGCCTCTGGCTCTTCGGTGAGGGAACTATCAGAGTATCTCAGGCTGTCGGAATAATCACATGCATTATTGGTTTGGTGATTGCCGTGTTCGGAGTGCTTAAGGTTTATAAGGGTATAGATGTTTGGGGAATGATCACCTCAAAACTTCCTAAAAAAAGAACACATTGATTATACTGCAAAGGAATTATCTATGGCTCACATTATAGATGGTAAGAAAATTGCAGAGCTGACCCGTGCTGATATTGCTGCACGGGTTGCGGCTTTTAAAGAAGAAAATGGATTTCTCCCCGGCCTTGCCGTTGTTATCGTAGGCGAAAATCCTGCATCAAAGGTTTACGTCAGAAATAAGAAGAAAGCTTCCGAAGAGGCAGGAATGTATTCTGTAGTATGTGAGATGCCTGACGAAACTACTCAGGAAGAGCTTATGTCAAAGCTGGCAGAGCTTAAAGCAGACGACAGAATCCACGGAATTCTCGTTCAGCTTCCTCTTCCCGCGCACCTTGATGAGGGTGAAGTTCTCAGATTTATTCCTCCCGAGAAGGACGTAGATGCTTTCCATGCGGAAAATACGGGGCATATAATGATAGGAGATTATCAGTTCCTCCCCTGTACCCCCGCAGGCGTTATGACTATGCTCAAATATGAGAATATTGATGTGGCAGGGAAGAATTGTGTGGTTGTCGGCAGAAGTAATATCGTAGGCAAGCCTATGGCAATGCTTCTCCTCCATGCAAACGGAACTGTAACGATCTGTCATTCACGAACCAAGAATCTTGCAGATGTAACAAGAGAGGCTGATATACTTGTTGTTGCAATCGGAAAAGCAAAGTTTGTAACGGGTGATATGATAAAACCGGGCGCAGTTGTTATCGATGTCGGTATGAACCGTGGTGAAAACGGAAAGCTTTGCGGTGATGTTGATTTTGAAAGTGCAGAGAAGGTGGCAGGCGCTATTACTCCCGTCCCCGGCGGTGTAGGCCCCATGACCATCACAACTCTCCTTGAAAACACTCTCAGAGCGGCTGAAATGGCGGTTTTGAGAAAATAAAAATATTGTAAAAAATAGTTAAAAAATCGCTTGACATTTTGTGAGTTTGGTGATATACTATATCCTGCCGCGCGGTATGGGTACGTAAAATAGCTCAGGCTAACCTAATCCGGCGAGTCATAAATGAAAGAGAGGTGCTTTTCGATGTACGCAATTATCGAAACAGGCGGAAAGCAGTACAAGGTCACTGAAGGTGACGTTATCTTCGTTGAGAAGCTCACAGCTGACGAAGGTGCAGAAGTAGTTATCGACAAGGTTCTCGTTTGCGGTGAGGGCAGCGACGTTAAGGTTGGCGCTCCCACAGTAGATGGTGCTAAGGTTACTGCTAAGGTTGCAAAGAACGGTAAGGGCAAGAAGCTCTACGTTATGACCTACAAGCCCAAGAAGAACGAGAAGAAGAAGATGGGCCACAGACAGCCCTACACTAAGCTCGAGATCGTTAAGATCGAGGCGTAATTAGGTATATGACTCACGTTAAATTCTTCCGCCGCGGTGGATACTACTACGGCTTTGAAGAGACAGGTCATACAGGATTCGGTGAGAACGGAGACGATATTCTCTGTGCAGCCCTTTCTGCGATGACAATGCTTATCATTAATACGATCGAAATCTCCTATGCTAAGGAAGTTGAATACGAGGTTGACGAGGGAGCTACGAGAATTTCCGTAAAATGTATGGCGGCACTTCCTGAGTTTTCAGATGATGCTAACTGCCAGTTTGCAATTTCCGGACTTTTTCAGGGATATTTCTTCCAGCTTAATGATCTTTGTGAGGAATATTACGATTTTCTCGAAGTTGAAGAGGTTGACGAATAAGTCAGCTTAACTACTAAAACACACTAATAACGGAGGTAAACAACAATGCTTAGAATTGGTCTTCAGTTTTTTGCTCATAAGAAGGGTGTTGGTTCTACAAAGAACGGCCGTGACAGTGAGTCCAAGCGCCTTGGCGTAAAGAAGGCAGACGGTCAGGCAGTACTCGCTGGTAACATCATCGTTCGCCAGAGAGGTACACATATCCATCCCGGCAACAACGTTGGCCGCGGTAGCGACGACACACTCTTTGCTCTTATCAACGGTAAGGTAAAGTTTGAGCATATCCACGGTGGCAGAAAGCAGGTTAGCGTATACGCTGACTAATTTCCAACATAGTGACTTCAAAGGACAGAGATTTCTCTGTCCTTTTTTGTCTTTCTGTAAAACATTAAGTAATAACGTTTACGAATTTTAAAGCTGCAGGCTTTATTTGATCTTATCACTAAATTTTGCTAAAACGCCACATAAAAATCTCTATAGAGATTTTTATGATATAATTAGAATAATAAATATTATTTTTCCAAATAATGTGACATAAATGTAAAAATAGGTACTATATAAGTGAAGGGGGTGAGGTAAGACGATGAATGATCCCAATATTATAAAGCTTTATAATGACCGTGATGAAAACGCAATTTCAGCGACACGGGAAAAATATGAAAATTATTGCTATAGTATAGCCTATAACGTTCTTGGAAACAACGAGGACGTAGCAGAAGTACTAAACGATACTTACCTCGCCGTATGGAACGCGATTCCTCCCGAAAAACCTCACTCTTTCTCTTCATTTATCGGTAGGATAGCAAGAAATATCGCATTGAAACGGTACCGCGCAATATCTGCAAAGAAAAGAAAAGGATCCGTTGCAGATATCAGCCTTGACGAGCTTAACGAATGTATCTCTGCATCAAAGACTGTTGAATCAGAGATAGAAGAAAAAGACCTCACCCGTATCCTCAATGAATTTCTTTCATCACTTCCCAAAAAAGACAGACAGGTGTTTGTTCGCAGATACTGGTATATGGATAAGGTTTCCGATATAGCTAAAAGATACGGTTATTCGGAGAGCAAAGTCAAAATGATACTTTTAAGAAGCCGTGAAAAGCTCAGCGAAAGACTCAGAAAGGAGGAGAGCTGATGAATTCAAAACATTTGCAGAATGCAATTGGAAATATCGATGACGCATTTATTGAAGAAGCCGCAAATGCCAGAATATTGCCCCTTAAAATATGGATGCCAGCGGCGTCACTTGCTGCCTGTATTTTGCTAACGGTAGCGCTTCTCCCTTGGAGAACAATGTTTTCCGACAACGAACCTTCGGTTACTGACCCGCTTTATACAGATACTGTTGTCGGTGTTCTCCAGAACAAAGACACCACTAACCCTGATACAACAAATCAAAAAGTAGACTCCCCTGTAATTGATCCCGACGAAAGCACACAGCAAATTATTATAGAAGATACTACACAGGAAGACTCTCAAAACATCACCCAATCCCAAAACACAACAGGCCCCTCTTCTGACAGCACTCAGGCCCACGGTACCACAGGCCCAAGTACTAATTATAATCCTAACAGTAAAGATAAAGATACTTTGCCTAAAGATACTACGTCTGTTAAAGAAGAGACCACAGGTCCCGTTGTTCCCAATAAGCCGCAAAGGCCCGACAACGGTCAGACAGTTCCTTCACGTCCTACAGTACTTTCCAGATCAGTTTATCCCCAGCAGACCAAATACAGTTTATCAAATCTTGTGCAATGGAGAAATGAGAAAAACGAAAGGATCAATTATTACAACGTGAGAGTAGGTAATATTGACAGCTTTATTTCTGTGACACTTTCCGAGTTCTTCTCAAATTCGGAAAATAGAAACCTTATTTATTCTCCAGTTAACGCCTATATGTCCCTCGGTATGCTTGCAGAGGCTTCGGGAGGAAACAGCCGCGCACAGCTTCTTGATTTACTTGGAGCAGACGATATCTCAGGTGTCAGATCAAGGGCAGAAAGCCTCTGGAACAGCACTTACCGCGACGACGGTATAGTAACTGCTATTCTCGCAAATTCTCTTTGGCTGGATAACTCCCTCAGCCCCAAGACAGCGGTTACTGATATACTTGCTAAAAGCTATTATGCTTCATCCTTCTATGGCAATATGGGAGACGAAGAATATAACGAAATGATGCGCTCATGGATAAATGAACAGACAAAGGGTGTTCTTGAAGATACGGTAGCCAATGAATCACTCGACCCCGAAAGTGTACTGTCCCTAATGTCCACTGTATATTTCAAGGCAGAGTGGGATGTTGAATTTGACCCCGAAACAACGAGAAACAGAGTGTTCCATTCCCCCAACGGCGACGTAACTGCTCAGTTTATGTACCGTGACTTTATCGGTTTCCGATACGTTGGCAAGAATTTTGAAACGACCTGCCTTGATCTCAAGGAGGGTGGAAAAATGTGGCTTATCCTTCCCGATGAGGGAGTAAGCATAAGCAGCCTCTTCAATGATAGGGAAGCCATGGGCTTTATCACGGGAAAAACTCAGAAAACACTAAATGCAAAAGATCATTCTGCATATATGTGGCTGTTTTTACCGAGGTTTGATATCACATCCCGAGTTGATTTGAAAGGCAATATGGAAAGCCTCGGCGTTACCGACGTATTCAATACTAAAAAAGCGGACTTTTCCTCCTTGACCTCTTCAAAGATCATCGTAAGCGACCTTGTTCAGTCCGCAAGAATCTGTATTGATGAAAGCGGCTGTGAGGCGGCATCTGCAAGCACGGGAACGATTCCCGATGCAGGTACGTCAGAGACCTTTGGCTTTACCTTAGACCGCCCCTTTATTTTCGTAGTTACAAGCGATTCCGGCCTTCCCTTGTTCGTAGGAACCGTCAACCGTCCCAATTAATTTTAAAGGAGATTTATTATGAAAAAATTAATTTCTATCCTGCTTATATTCTCAATGATCTTTATGGGAAGCATCTCTATATTTGCGGCAGAAACAGATGAAGCATCAGAAAGCTACGATCTTTCAAAGCTTTTTGTAAACTATGAAGAAAAGTCCCTTTCCGAGATGGTCAAATACATTAACGAAAATCAGAAGGTTTACGGCTTTATCGAGTTTTTCAGAAATCATGGTTTGAACTTCTACGATCCTTTTGCTTTTCCCGAGATACAAATTTATATGTCGGGAGATTATAAGAATACAGAGGTATGGAATGCATTCTATTCAAGACTTACTGATGAGCATTCAAAGTATATAATTTTGAATTATTCACGTCCCACCACTCCCGAAGCATCTGATCCGGTCGGAACCGTTATGTTAGGAGAAAAGGGTACTAAACGCTTTTGGATTAATTTTACCGATGAGTTTTTCAGTTATATAAAAACTCTCGACCGTCTCGACGGTAACGTGTTTATCATGGATTTTTTAATGAATCTTTTAAGTGATGACGTTGTAGGTATTTCATTTAATTGGAATGAATCCTATTTTGATCTCATTGGCGGTAATGCGTTTAACTTTGATTCTGATTCTATAGACACATTCGCCCACTCTAACGTCGGCGACCTTAACGGCGACAGTACTGTAAATGCAGTAGACTCATAAATGATAAAAAATCTTATTGTCGGAAACAATTGCAAGGTTGATCCCTTTGCAGTTGATGTGAATGGCGACGGAAGTATTACTGCTAAAGATTCTCTTACCTTAAAGATGAAAATTGTTGAAGGATAAGTTGAAATCTAAGATATATATCTGAATTTGGTAAAAGCCCTCAATTTAGAGGGCTTTTTATATTATCTGTAATCATCATCCTACGCTTTTTTTGGTGCTTTTATAGAAAAATATTGTATAAAATCGGTGATTATGCCATGTTGATTTTCCGTAATCGCTTGACCTTTTTGATAATATATTGTATAATTATTTGATAGTAAAAAAGTATAAGGGGAGGTATGGCTAATGGTAGAAATAACTGAAGTCCGCGCGCGATCAAGGGCGGCAAAGGCCGGAGTTTTGGCAGATGATATCCTTGTTTCAATTAACGGACATGACATAAATGACGTTCTTGATTACCGCTTTTATCTTGCGGAAACAGAACTTTTGCTTCTCCTTAAAAGAAATGGCGAAGATTATACTGTAAGAATAAAAAAAGGCGAGTATGACGATATCGGTCTCGAGTTCGCAACGCCTCTTATGGATAAAAAACATACCTGTGAAAATAAGTGCATCTTCTGCTTTATTGATCAGAATCCGAAGGGCATGAGAGAAAGCATATATTTCAAGGATGATGACTCCCGTCTTTCATTCCTCCACGGAAATTATATCACTCTCACAAACTTAAAGCCTGCGGATATTCAGCGCATTATAAATATGCATATTTCCCCTGTAAATATATCCGTTCATACAACAAATCCCGAGCTGCGTGTAAAGATGATGAAAAACAAGCATTCGGGAGAGGTGCTTTCTTATATAAGAACTCTGGCAGATGCGGGCATTAAGCTTCGCGGACAGATAGTTCTTTGTAAGGATGTGAACGATAAGGAAGAGCTTACAAGATCTATGAATGACCTTTGCGAGTATTATCCTGCCCTTGACAGCGTATCCATCGTTCCCGCAGGACTTACGGGATACCGCGACGGACTTTATCCTCTCCGGCCCTTCAGCGCCGAGGAATGTAAGGCGGTCATAGATCAGGTCACAGAATTCGGTGACAAATGTATAGAAAAATTCGGTGAGCGTATCTTCTATGCCTCTGATGAATTTTACGTGAAGAGCGACACGCCCTTGCCCGATTTTGATCATTACGGCGATTTCACACAGATCGAAAACGGCGTCGGAATGCTCACATCCTTTGATTATGAATTTATGTGTGCTCTTTCAACTCTTGATGAAGAGGAAAAAATGATAGACAAGCATATAACCGTTGCAACGGGGTATGCTTCATACAGCATGATAAATAATATTTGCAAAAGACTCTGCGAGGAGTGTCCCAACCTTAAGATCAACGTTGAAAAGATCAAAAATAACTTTTTCGGCGGCGAGGTTACGGTAACGGGCCTTCTTACAGGAAAGGATATTGCTGATCAGCTTTCGGGAAAGGATCTTGGAAGTGAGCTTTACCTTTCAAGAAATGTTCTTCGCAGCGAGGGAGACCTTTTCCTTTGCGGCATGACTCCCGATGAGCTTTCAGAAAAGCTTTCAGTCGATCTTTGTTTCACAGAAAACGACGGCGGCGAATTCCTTTATAAAATACTTGAAATTGAGATATAAGGAGTGTATATAAATATGGCAAAACCTGTTATTGCTATCGTAGGCAGACCTAACGTAGGAAAATCAACACTTTTTAATAAGCTTATAGGCGAGCGCCGTGCTATCATTGAGGATACCCCCGGTGTAACCCGTGACCGTATTTATGGCGAGACTGAATGGTGTGGAAAATCCATGATCGTCATCGATACAGGCGGTATCGAGCCCAAGACTGATGATATCATACTTCAAAAAATGCGCGAGCAGGCTCAGATCGCTATCGACACAGCAGATGTTATCATCTTCATGTGCGATGTAAAGACAGGTCTCGTAGCTGATGACCTTGATATCGCAGTAATGCTCAAGAAGTCAGGTAAACCCGTTATCCCAGTAATCAACAAGGTTGATAAGGTGGGCGACGTTCCTTTTGAGTTCTATGAGTTCTATCAGCTCGGATTTGATCAGGACCTTATCGCTATATCTTCTATCCATGGTAGCGGAAGCGGCGATCTTCTTGATGCCTGCCTTGCTGCTATGCCCGAATTTGATAATGAGGAAGAGGAGGATGACGTTATCAACGTTGCCGTTATTGGTAAACCCAATGCGGGTAAGTCTTCTCTTATAAATAAGATCCTCGGCGACGACAGACTTATCGTTTCCAATATCGCAGGTACAACCCGTGATGCTATTGATACACGATTCGAAAACGAGCATGGTAAGTATAACTTTATCGATACTGCAGGTATCCGCCGTCAGTCTAAGGTTGAG
The DNA here is from genome assembly GCA_045636685.1 of Candidatus Avispirillum sp. Lineage (GTDB taxonomy): Bacteria > Bacillota > Clostridia > Oscillospirales > CAG-272 > Avispirillum. Next base: position 11,623 of record JAZTXZ010000041.1, read on the forward strand.
GACAGGGTAGAGAAATTCAGTGTTCTCAGAGCTAAGATGGCTGTTGAAAGAGCGCAGGTATGTCTCCTTGTTGTTGATGCAAATGAAGGCGTTACAGAGCAGGATGAGAGAATCGCGGGTATTGCTCACGAAGCAGGCAAGGCGGTAATCATTTGCGTTAATAAGTGGGACCTTATTGAGAAGGATAACAGCACCACAAACAGCTATACAAAGGATGTTTATGATGCGCTTTCATATATGACCTATGCACCTCTTCTCTTTATCTCTGCACAGACAGGACAGAGAGTTACAAAGCTCTTTGAATTTATTAATTATGTTCACAACCAGGCAAATATGAGAATATCAACAGGTATGCTTAATGATGTTCTCGCAGATGCCATTAACCGTGTTCAGCCCCCCTCTGATAAGGGTAAGCGACTGAAGATTTATTACATGACTCAGATTTCCGTTGCTCCTCCTACTTTTGTTATTTTCTGTAACTCTGCTGAGCTTTTCCATTTCTCTTATCAGAGATATATCGAAAACTGTCTCAGACAGACTTTTGGATTTAAGGGTACACCTATAAAGCTTATTATCCGTCAGAAGGGAGATAATGAGGACTGATGTTTGTTAAATTTATTAACGATTTGGGGCTGAATGCATCTGCCGCTGCTGCAATTGGTATTTTCCTTTGTGTTACAGTTTCTTATCTTTTGGGAAGCCTTAATTTTGGAATAATCTTTTCACGTCTTATCTATAAGCAGGATGTCCGCACTTCCGGTAGCGGTAACGCGGGAAGTACAAATATGCTCCGTACTTACGGAAAAAAAGCAGGATTTATGACCTTTGGTGGAGATTGCCTGAAAACTGCAATTGCAATTGGTATAGGTTTTCTTATTTTCAATTTTCACGGAATGTTTCTTGCGGGAATCGCCTGCATGGTAGGACATACATACCCTGTGTTCTTTAAGTTCAAGGGTGGCAAGGGCGTTGCATGTTTTGCCATTCTCGTTCTTACTACAAGCATTGCCATGAAGATGTGGTATCTTTTCGTTATCCTCTTCGTAATGTTTGCAATCATTGTAATTTTCACTAAATTTGTATCTCTGGGTTCTGTGGTTTGCTCATTGCTTTACCCCATTCTTTTTAACAGATTTGTTGACATTGCTGCAAACAGAGTTACGGATGAAGAGATAATTGAATCTATTCTCAGACTCCATTCCTTCGAGTTATACGCAATATTCGCAGCGCTGTTTGTTGTATTCTTACATAGAACCAACATAGTACGTCTTTGCAAAGGACAGGAGAATAAAATTAGCTTTTTCAAGAAAAAGAAGGAAAACGGTACTGAAAAATGAGCGATGAAAAAGTAAGGGAATTTTCCGAGCTTTGCGCTCTTTGCGCTAAAAGCAGTACCCTTAAGAATTTTGTTCTTGCTTCTCCTCTGAGCGGAGAAATACAGAAAATAAAGGGAACTCTCAAAAAGTTTTCAGATAAGAACGTAGTTCAGCTCGAGTATTTTCTTACTGAGGGAAGAGTACGCCAGGAGAACGTTGAGATTTCCGATATTGCAACAGTGCTTGAACAAAAAAGTGATGATTTTTCAAGATTTGAGCTTAATGACAGCGGCGGAACCGCATCCATGATGCGATCCAAGAAGGGAAAGTTTACTCTTTTGAAAAAAGGAACCTTGGGTAAAGGACAGATAGTTGAACCTAAAGGTGATAAGGTGAAAAACTATATTCTTGACGGAAATGAAGAATTTCTTTTTCATCTTGGTATTTCCGATAAAAACGGAAGAGTCCACGATAAAAAGCAGTCAAAGTACAGACAGATAAACAGATTTCTCGAGTATGTGGGAGATATGATGAAATATCTGCCCCGTGAGGGAACTATCTATGTTGCAGATCTTTGCTGCGGAAAAAGCTACCTTAGTTTCGCTGTGTATTACTATCTGACGAAGATCCTCAGAAGAGACGTTTCTATGGATTGCATGGATCTGAAGACCAGCGTAATGGAATACTGTGCAGATATAGCCAAAGCTTGCGGCTTTGAGGGGATGCATTTTGCGGTTGGGGACGTAACAAAGTATGTGCCTGAAAATAAGCCTCATCTTGTTATAAGTCTTCATGCCTGTGATGTTGCAACGGATATAGTTCTCGAACGTGCGTGCGCTCTCGGTGCTTGGGTAATTCTCTCAACCCCTTGCTGTCATAGACAGCTTTCGCGTGAACTGAATTGCGAGAGCCTTAAGTTTGTCAGCGCAAATTCTGTCTTGAAGTCTAAAATGTGTGATGCTCTGACTGATTCTCTCAGAGTGCTCAGACTTGAAGCTGAAGGATACAATGCGGATGCTGTTGAGCTGATAGATCCTGAGGATACTCCTAAAAACGTTCTTATACGTGCCCATAAAAATAGAAATCTTACTTATAAAACCACAAAGGCCTTAGAATATAAAAATGCTTATAAATTTTTGACAGGGAAGGATGCACCGCCCCTGTCGGGAGAAAGGCAGGCAACCAATGGATAATATTAAAATCCTTCTTGACCAGAATGATAGCTCTGAGGCAAGACTCGAGGCTCTCAAGGCTCTTGGCGACCCCACAGAAAACGGCGGAAACTGGGTAAATAACCACATACATACAACCTATTCATTCTCTCCCTATACCCCTGCGGCGGCAGTATATTTTGCCCGCAAGGCAGGTCTTTCCACAGCAGGCATCATGGATCACGATTCCGTTGGCGGAATCGATGAGTTTGTAAAGGCAGGCGAGATTCTCGGTATGCCCGTAACTGTTGGCTTTGAGTGCAGAACAAGCGTTAAGGGAACAGCTCTCGAGGGTCGCAGACTCAATAACCCCGATCAGAAGTCAGTTGCATACGTAACTCTCCACGGTATTCCTCATTCTATGATCGGTGAGTGCGAAAAAGTTCTCAAGCCTCTCAGAGAGAAGAGAAACGAAAGAAACCGCAAGATGTGCGAAAAGATCAATGCGCTGACAGGCGAGTACGGCGTGACAGTTGATTTTGAAAAGGACGTTCTTCCTCTCTCCCTTGATTCCGAGGGCGGCAGCGTAACCGAGCGTCACGTTCTTTTCGGTCTTACTCTCAAGCTCTGCGAGGGCAGAGAAAGAGCCGATGCAGTTGAGCTTGTATCAAAGCTTTGCGGCGGTATTGCTGATAAGGTAAAGGAAAAGCTACTTTCTGCACCCGATGAATATTATCATTATGACGTTCTCGGTGTTCTCAAAAGCTCCCTTGTTTCAAAGATTTATATCGATGCTGATGAGGAGCTGATGCATATCAGCGAATTTACTTCTCTTGCAAAGAGAGTAGGCGGAATTGCAGCTTATGCATATCTTGGAGATGTTGGCGAGAGTCCCACAGGCGATAAGGCAGCACAGAAGTTTGAGGACGATTATCTCGATCTTCTCTTTGATACCCTTCACGATCTCGGATTTGCGGCTGTAACTTATATGCCCTCCAGAAATACAAAAGAGCAGCTTGACCGCGTTATGAGTCTTTGCGAAAAGCACGGATTCTTCCAGATCAGCGGTGAGGATATAAACTCTCCCCGTCAGTCCTTCGTTTGCCCCGCAATGGAGCCCTATACACACCTTTACAGCGCAACATGGGCCCTTATAGGTCACGAAAAGGCGGCAACCAAGGACACAAGCGACGGAATGTTCACAGAAAAGACTATGGCAAAAATGCCCGGTCTCTCCGAAAGAATCGAATATTTTGCAAATATAGGAAAAAACAACTGAGAAAGAGGTTAACTATGGAACTTTGTGAAAGAAAAAGCATAGCGGCTGCAATCGCTCCCAAGCTCAGAATGATGTGCAGTCCCGATGGACTTGCAGGCGTAAAGGTTGATTTTGAGAAGACCTCAGCAAACCTTACTGCAACTGTTGATACAGTATTTTCCGTTTATCAGGGCGGAAATGCCGAGATCTACGTTGATGGCATCGGTACATTCAAGGTTTATTCCGTATATCCCGGCTCTTCCTTTGCAGGCAAGATCGCTATCGTAACAGGTAGTGCTCAGGGCTTTGGCGCAGGTATTGCAGAATATCTTTCTGCAAATGGCTGCAAGGTTTGCGTTGCTGATATGAACGCTGACGGTGCCGCGGCAAAGGCTCTCGAGCTTTCCGAAAAGTACGGCATTGAGACTATCGCTGTTGGTGCTAACGTAACAGACGAGGCATCCGTAAAGGCAATGGTTGACGAAACAGTATGCGCTTTCGGTGGTCTTGATATTTTCGTAAACAACGCAGGTATCGTTCGTGCAGGCAGCCTTGAGGAAATGACAAAGGCTAACTTTGAGCTTGTAACAAGCGTTGACTATACAGCTTTCTTTCTTTGCACAAAGTATGCAGTTCAGCCCATGAAGCTCCAGAGAGAGGTTTCTCCCGAGTATATGGCAGACGTAATAGAGATCAACTCCAAGTCCGGTCTTGAGGGAAGCAACAAGAACTTCGCATATGCAGGCGCAAAGTTCGGCGGTATCGGTCTCACACAGTCCTTTGCTCTTGAGCTTGCTCCCTTTGGCATCAAGGTTAATGCCATCTGCCCCGGTAACTTCCTCGACGGTCCTCTGTGGTCTGACCCCGAGAAGGGCCTCTTCGTACAGTACCTCAATGCAGGTAAGGTTCCCGGCGCAAAGACAATTGCTGACGTTCGTGCATTCTATGAATCTAAGGTACCCCTTGGCCGCGGCTGCCGTGTTGAGGACGTAACACGTGCTATATGCTATATCGTTGAGCAGAAGTACGAAACAGGACAGGCCATTCCCGTAACAGGCGGACAGACTATGCTCAATTAAAATGAAAAGGGTATTTGCCATTTTTCTTATTTTTTCCTTTTGTCTTATGCTTTTTTCCTGCACATCTCCCAAGGAACTCTACGGAACATGGTATGTGGATGAAGGAGGCACCAGAAACGTGATCCAGTTTTCTGAAAATGCAGAGGGAAAAAACGTTGCAGTCTGGGTCGTATATGATATAAAAAACGACAGTATTGAGTCAAATAATACGGGATATTATAAAATATCTTTTGATAAGATTATATTTGAATACGGCGATGATACTGAGAGACTTGAACTTCAGTTCAAACTTGAAGGTGATAAACTGACTCTGTATAATGAGTCTGCAACTATGATTCTCGAGAAATTTGTTCTTGAAGGTCAGCAGTAAAATTATTAACAAATTGTAAATAACTGTGAATATATTTGAAATTTCAGTTATAATGTAATAAAATATACTTTAGTAAAAATGCAATTTAGCCGCTTCTTGCGGCAGAATGGAGTTAATTATGACATTACTTGTACTTGCAGCAGGCATGGGAAGCCGTTACGGCGGACTTAAGCAGATCGACCCCTTTACCGAATACGGCGAGTTCATCATCGACTTTTCCGTTTATGATGCTATTCAGGCAGGTTTTGACCGAGTAGTATTCATTATCAAAGAAGAGAATCTTGAGGATTTCAAGGAGACAATCGGTTACCGTCTTGAGGGTAAGATCAAGGTTGAATATGCATTCCAGACTATGGATTATCTTGTTCCTGCAGATAAACTTCCCGCAGAAAGAGTTAAGCCTTGGGGTACAACACAGGCAATCCTTTGCGCAGAGGACGTTATCGCAGGTGACAGCTTCGCTGTTATCAATGCTGACGACTTCTACGGCAGAGACGGCTATATGAAGGCTGCAGAGTTCATCCGCGCGGCTGAAAAGGCAGAGGATAATCAGTATGCAATGATCGGTTACCACCTCGGTAACACACTTTCCGACAGCGGTAGCGTAGCACGCGGTGTTTGCGTAACTGAGGACGGCTATCTCAAGGATATCGTTGAGAGAACAAAGATCTATAAGGTAGCAGAGGGCGGTCAGTTTGAGGATGAGAACGGTGCTATGATCACAGTTCCTCCCGAAACTGTAGTTTCCATGAACTTCTGGTGCTTCACAGCATCCATTTTCGAGGGTGCAAAGGCAGAATTCAAGAAGTTCCTTGATGATCCCGACCGTGAGCCTCTCAAGTCCGAGTGCTTCCTTCCCAACGTGGTAGGTCAGCTTAAGCAGGAAGGCTTCTGCACAGTTAAGGTTATTCCCACAACAGCTATGTGGCACGGTGTAACTTATTCTGACGATAAGCCCGGCGTAGTTGCAAAGATCAATGAATATATCCAGACCGGTGTATACCCCAACGGTCTCTGGAAGTAATTCTGAGAGGTAGTTAAAATGGCTATTCTTATTACAGGCGGAACCGGCTTTATCGGTTCCCATACCGTTGTTGAGCTTATCGGCATCGACAAGGAAGTTGTTATCGTAGATAACCTTTCCAACTCCAAGATCACAGTTCTTGACAGAATCGAGCAGATCACAGGTATCCGCCCCAAGTTCTATAAGGCTGACCTTTGCGATATGGAGGCTTCCGAGAAGATCTTCCAGGAAAACGAGATCGAGTCTGTTATCCACTTTGCAGGTCTCAAGGCAGTAGGCGAGTCTGTTTCCATGCCTCTTGAGTATTATACAAACAATCTTCTCAGCACACTTAACCTTTGCAAGCTGATGAAGAAGTATAAGGTAGGTAAGATCGTATTCTCCTCCTCCGCAACAGTATACGGCCTTCCCAAGTCCGTTCCGATCACAGAGGATTTCCCCCTTTCCACAACAAACCCCTACGGCGAAACAAAGCTCATGATCGAGAGAATCCTCTCCGACCTTTGCGTTGCAGAGCCCTGGATGTCTGTTGCTATCCTTCGTTACTTCAACCCCATCGGAGCACATAAGTCCGGACTTATCGGTGAAGACCCTCAGGGTATTCCCAATAACCTCCTTCCTTACGTTTCCAAGGTTGCCGCAGGAAAGCTCGAGTGCCTCAGCGTACACGGCGATGACTACGATACACCCGACGGAACAGGCGTACGTGACTACATCCACGTAGTTGACCTTGCACTTGCTCACCTCAAGGCTCTTGAATGGACAGGCAAGAACGAGGGTATCGACTACTTCAACGTTGGTACAGGTAACGGCTATTCCGTACTTGAGGTAATCAAGGCATACGAGAAGGCAAGCGGAAAGACTGTTAATTACAAGATCGGACCCCGCCGTCCCGGCGATATCGGCGAGTGCTATGCTAACCCCGATAAGGCTCTCACAGTCCTCGGCTGGAAGGCAGAGCGCGGCATCGAAGAGATGTGCACAGACCTCGCAAGATGGCAGGATCAGAATCCCGACGGATTCCCCGAAGCATAATTATAAGAGAACGGGCGAATCTTCGCCCGTTTTTGAATATAGGAGGATAAATAATGATCATTAAAGAATCATTCGGAATGTCACCTTGCGGCAGCGAGGTGTACGCATATACACTTGAAAACGATTCCATCGTTTCTGCAAAGATCACAAACTTTGGCGGCACTATCATCAGCCTTTGGGTTGAGGATAAGAACGGTGTAAAGCACGACGTTGTTTGCGGCTTTGATTCCATTGAGGGATACCTCACATCAGGCGGCTATCAGGGCGCTATCATCGGCAGAGTAACAAACCGTATCAGCAACTCTAAGTTCACCCTTGACGGAAAGGAATACGATCTTTATCCCAATTGCGGCACATTCACAGCTCATGGCGGTAAGATCGGTTATAATAAGCGCGTTTGGGGCGCAAAGACTATTGACGGTGATGAGCCTATGCTCGTTCTTACCTATGTAAGCCCCGATCTTGAGGAGAATTATCCCGGTACAGTTGTTGTAACAGTAACCTATACACTCAAGAAGGAAGGCGCTCTCGCAGTAAATTACGAGGCATATACAGATAAGAAAACTATCTTCAACCTCACAAACCACGCATACTTCAAC
>JAZTXZ010000042.1:0-2174 GCA_045636685.1 Candidatus Avispirillum sp.
CGCATATCTTTCCGAAAAGCAGAGAGAGCTTGCGTATGAAGCAGGCGTGGCGGCATCGAATACCGCCGCGAATGATCAGGCTGCCAAGAATAAGAGCCTTGCAAACGGCAAGACCGGGCGCAAAAAAGGTACTGTCAAGGGTGAGGGTGTGACTATAGCGGACCTCAAAAAGACCTTCAATGACACTCAGAACAAAGCATACAAGATACTCTCCACCTTTGCCGAGGCTACGGGAGTTGATATTGTGCTTTATAAATCCGAGGCAAACGAAAAGGGATATTTTGAGGGTGCTCAGGGTAGCTTTGATCGGTCGGATGATAAACTCCGCATTGATATAAATGCAGGACTCAAAAAGATAAAGGATGTAAATAAGCTTGCAAAATACGCCATGCTTCGCACTTTTTCCCATGAATTTACACATTTTATTGAAAAATGGAATCCGATATGGTATAATGAGTTCAGAAAAGCGGTGTTTGAAGAGCTTACCGCGCGAGGCGAGAACGTTCACGGTCTGATCGAAACAAAGATGGCGCAGAATGAGGGAATGACCTATGAAAAGGCAAGCCGTGAGGTGGTTGCCGAGGCTATGACCGACATTCTCCCTGACTCTCATTTTATCGAAACTCTTGCAAACGAGCATAAGAATGTATTTGAGAAGCTTCTTGCAAAGCTCAAGGAGTTTTTAAGCGATCTTAAGGCGTATTTTAACGCTATTATGAAAAACCCGTCAAGAGAAGCAAACGCCCTCAAGGAGCAGGTCGGTGAGGCTGTGCATTATGTGGATAACATTGTGAAGCTCTTTGACAAGGTGGCTGTTGAGGCTGTGGAAACCTATCAGGCTACAGTTGCGACTAAAAGCAATGCATCGAAAAAGTCGAGAGTTTCTGATAACACTAACAGCGACACACCGATATATGACATTCATGCTACCTTAGACAGTGTGATGGACAAGGTCTCTGCTGAGGATATTGCAGCAGGCGTTGCGAAAGCTAAAAACGAATATAAGGTTACAGATGATGAGTATTTCAGTATTGAATCTTATGTTAAGGGCAGAGCTTATGATCTGAGTAGACTGCAGAGAGCGGGCGACAATGCGGAATGGAGCGAGCTTGACACCTATCTTGCGGACAACATTAAGTCAGGACTCTTCAAGCATCCTACGTATTCAGGAAGGACATACAGAAATCTTGAATTTGGTTCCGTGTTCAATACTGAAACCGATTATGAGGATTATATTCGTGAAAATGCGGTAGGAAATGAAGTAACGCTCAAGGCTTTCACTTCTGCATCTAAGAATCCCAACGGATATCCCGTTGTCGGAGATAAGATTATTCATTTGGTCATAGACGGTGTAAGCGCTCGGGATATATCCGAAACCTTTGGCATCGGGCAAGAAGAGGTCATATATCTACCCGGAACAAAATACAAAGTTACAAAGGTGACAACGGCAAACGACGGTCATCCATTGATATACGGAGAGGAGATAGTTACAAATGAAGTACAAGAACTATCAGGAGGTACTGAAAGCACCGGACTACATAGGGGCAATGAAACAGTATCTGAAGGACATAGGAATGACACACGACGAGTGGAGCGTATCGGAGGAAGCGAGGAAAGCATCAGCAGAAGCGGCGAAGTGGAGGTTCACGAGTCCGGAACCCTTTCTTCCGATCAAAAAGGAAAATCCCAAAAAGTAAAAGAATCCGAAAACGGAACACCCTCGGAAAAACTCGCAGTAAAGTTGCTTGAAGGGTACATTAATGAAGAAAACATAAACCGCATAGGCAAAGCACTTACTTCTAAGGAACTGTATGCTCTTGCCGATGAAGCATTTGACGGTACACAAGCGGAGGGAGCATATAACCGCAAAGATGCCTATGATGCTATGGAGTTGGCGGTAAATAAATTTCTGCTTGAGTATGCAGGACGAGCGCAAAAGAGCTTTAACGGTACAGCTGAAAGCGCGGTCAGCACTGTGGAATTTATGCAAGATATGCTTGAACTGCTTCCCACGCAGAATGTCCGCACTCAAGAAATGGAGGATTTTCAGCAATTTTCCACGCCTCCCAATATTGCATATCTCGCGGCATGGGCGGCAAACATCAGTGCGAATGATTTTGTTCTTGAGCCTTCTGCGGGAATCGGCGGACTTGCGGTATTCGCGAAGGCGTGGG
>JAZTXZ010000043.1:0-4463 GCA_045636685.1 Candidatus Avispirillum sp.
CGGAAGGAGCCCGCGTAACGTGAAGTTTGCAATTGCTTTATGTTACGCAATTCTCCCTCAGTCACCTTCGGTGACAGCTCCCCAGATGGATCCCCCCGCAAGCGGGTCCTTCCATCGGAGGGAGCCTATTTTGCTAACTCCCAGATAAACCAGAATTTATATAACCACCTTTTTAAAGTTTCTTTGCTACTTTCTTTTAAAAGAAAGTAGCATAACTCCCTCATCGCAAAATTATAATGTAAAAAATCAAAAGAAGATGTGCGAAAAAGGAACGAAAAGCTATTTATTTTTATAAAAAAGTAGTGTATAATGATTGTAACTATAATTTAAGTGAGGTACGGTTATGAAGCTTCAAAAGACTCCCTTTTCTGCGGCTCCCTATATGGAGCGCGCAAAGGAAATACTCTCCAAGATGACCCTGACCGAAAAGATCGGCCAGCTCAATCTTACGGGAACAGTTCGCAGTCTTGATGAAAACATGATAAGAGAAGGCAAGATCGGTAACTTCCTTAACGTTCCCGATGTTGCTACCGCAAACCGCCGTCAGAAGATCGCTGTTGAGGAAACGAGAATGGGTATTCCTCTTCTTATCGGTCACGACGTTGTTCACGGCGACAGAACTCTCTTCCCCATCCCCCTTGCGACCGCTGCAAGCTGGGATATGGAAAGAATCGAAAAGTGCGAGATGCTTGCTGCAAAGGAAGCATACCACGAGGGTATCAACTGGATCTATTCTCCCATGATCGATATCACCCGCGAGCCCCGTTGGGGTCGAATCGCTGAGGGTGCGGGCGAGGACAAGTTCTTCGGCTCCTGCGTTGCTCAGGCGAGAGTTCGCGGCTTCCAGACTATCAATCCCGAAACAGGCTATCCCTATACTGCCGCTTGCTTCAAGCATTTCTGCGGCTACGGCCTTTCCGAGGCAGGACGCGACTACGAGGCTTGCGATATCAGCGACAGAACACTCCATTCCGAGTATCTCCCCGTATATAAGGCATCCGTTGATGCAGGAAGTATCACCTGTATGTCCTCCTTCAACTCCATGAACGGCGATCCCGTTTCCGGCTCCCACTACTACCTCACCGAGCTTCTCCGCGACGACTGGGGCTTTGAGGGTATGGTAGTTTCCGACTGGACATCTATCTTTGAGCTTGTTAAGCACAGAGTTGCTAAGGACGGTAAGGACGCAGCTCATATGGCTATCCTTGCGGGTAACGATATGGATATGCACTCCGACGTATATCTCAACTACCTCGAGGAGCTTTGCGAGGAGGATCCCGCAGTTCTCGAGGCTATCGATAAGAGCGTTCTTCGCGTTCTCATAACAAAGCTTGCTATCGGTCTCTTTGATAATCCTTATCGTGATGAGGATGCAATGAAGTACTTCCTCAAGGAAGAAACAAGAGAGGCAGCTCGCGATATGGGCGCACATTCCGCTGTTCTTCTCAAGAATGAGAACAATATCCTTCCTTTAAATAATAATACAAAGAAAAAGTATCTTCTCACAGGTCCTATGGCAGACGAGAGATTCGAAGCTATCGGTCTCTGGGGCGGCCGCGGTGACGTTAATACCATCGTTACTATCAAGAACGCTCTCGAGGCTATGGAAAACGTTGAGATCGTTTACTGCAAGGGCTGCGAGTTCGAGGACGATAACGGCGAAGGCTTTGCAGAGGGCGTAGCGCTTGCTGCTGATTGCGATGCTATCATCTATGCTTGCGGTGAGCCCGTTCACTGGGCAGGCGAGCACGGCGGCCGCGCTGACATCGATCTCCCCTATCCTCAGAACGATTACCTCAAGGCGCTCAAGGGAACAGGCAAGCCTGTCATTTCCGTGCTTCTCACAGCACGTCCTCTCGCTTGCGTAACTCTCGATAGCCTTTCCGATGCCCTCCTTCTCGGCTGGCACGCAGGTATCGAGGCAGGTAACGCGATCGCAGACGTTCTCTTCGGTAAGGTATCCCCCTCCGGACGCCTCCCCGTAACATTCCCCCGCGCAACAGGCCAGATCCCCCTCTACTACGCAAGCCTTCCCGGCGGACGTCCCCGCGGAAGCGACGGCATCTCCCGCCATCGCTTTATCGAGGATACACCTCTCTACTGCTTCGGCTACGGTCTTACATACGGCGAGGTTGAATACGGCGCAGTTGAGATCGAGAATCCCACTCTTCGCGACGGCGACGAGCTTCGTGCTTCCATAACTGTAAAGAACGTAAGCGATACAGATATCGAGGAAGTAGTTCAGGTTTACTACTGCGACCTCGTTTCCTCTCTTGAAACTCCCGATAAGCTCCTTTGCGACTTCGAAAAGGTAGCTCTGGGGGCAGGCGAGGAGAAGAAGGTATCCTTTTCCATCCCCACAGAGCGTTTCGAGCTTATGACCCGTAAGCTTGAAAGAGTTCTCGAGCCCGGCGACTTCCGTCTCTACATCGGCAAGAATTCCGATACATGGAACGGCGCAGACTTCGCTGTAATCTAAAAGCTTAATAAAAACGCAATGAGGCACTCTTTTATAAGAGTGCCTCAATATTATCTGCCCGAGGGCAGATAATATATCATATTTTCCATAAGAAAATATATCATACGGTCTCCGTATATCATATTGCGAAGCAATATATCATTAAAATGAAGGGATTTATTTTAAATTCTATGTCAGAGAACAAATTATTGGATTTATCATACGAATTTGCAGTAGCGATAGTAGATCTTGTAGATAACGTAAAAGTTCCAAAAAGCTCATATATGACAGATCAGCTTGCAAGATCCGGAACGTCTGTGGGTGCGAATATATTTGAAGCTCAGTACGCACAAAGCAGGAAAGACTTTGTGGCAAAGCTTGAGATCGCTCTTAAAGAATCCAACGAGGCGAGTTATTGGCTCAAATTGATGTGTTCAACGGGAAGGATCGATGAAGAAACATACAAAAGAACGGAGAAGCTGTGCGGTAACATAAGAAGGCTGCTGATAGCGTCCTGCAGAACATCTAAATAGAATATGTAAAATGTCGTAATAAATGATATCCGCTCCTGAGGGAGCGGATGATATATCTTCGATATGATATCTTTATAAATATGCCTTGACGGCACAATTATAAAGATGATATATGCCGTTGGCATATGAAAAAACAAAAACCTCCGAGTTTCCTCGGAGGTTTTGGAGCTGATAATGAGATTCGAACTCATGACCTCGTCATTACCAATGACGTGCTCTGCCAACTGAGCTATATCAGCACCACAGCCTGATTATTATAACAAAATAAATAAGCTTTGTCAATATAAATAAGGAAAAAATTATTTTCATTTGTTAAACAGAAAAGGAAATGGGAAAGGAATGAAAATAAAAGCAAAAAAACTGTAGTAAAACTTTTCGGGGTATTTTTGTGATAAATCAACAAATTTCAGAATTTGCCTGTAATAATGTGCCAAAATGGGAAAGTAGGTTTTGTGCATTTAGATTAAAGAGAAAATAGGCATACACAATATGTAGATGCCGCCGTTTGTTCAAACCCCAATTCCTTTGTGAAAACTGTGAAAAGTCAACTATATCAAGGGATTTCAGCCTTTTCCCGTTTATAGTTTGTACAAAAAATTCCCATAAAGCTATTGACAATTTGACATATCGATGATAGAATTGTATTACCAAATTTAATGGAGGTATTTACCCTATGAAAAAAGTTTTAGCACTTATTCTCACAGCTGCTATGCTTCTCTCCTGCATGATCGTTGGAATTTCTGCGGTTAGAGAGTATGCAGTTGAGGTTGGAGAAGGCACAAGCTTTAATGCTGCCATGAACGACTCTGACTTCGCAGGTGAGAACGACTACGTTAAGAACGCTGCTATGAAGGGCATGACATCCTACATCGCAGAGTTCACACTCAAGGGCTGCACTGCTGACTTCGGCAATGCTCCTGAGCTCGTTGCATTCCTTTCCGGTTCTCCCGTATTCCACTTCGGTAACGGTACAATCGGTATTAACGGTGCATCCGGTTCCGCAAAGTACGCATTTGCTGACGAGACTTGGTACACAATCAAGTACGTAGTAGATGGCGGCAACGCAACTGTATACGTAAACGGCGAAGAGGCTGGTACACTTTCCGGCGTTCCCGCAGCTCAGATTTACGGTACAATGTACAACTCCTATGTAGACGAGATCGCATACTACGACCTCGACGGTAACTACGTATGGGGCGATGACTACGAAGATGGCACAGACGATATCTTTGCTGCTGACGTAGTTACAAAATTCGAGATTCCCGGTGAAACAACTATCACCAACAACAACGTTTCTTACAAGGCTATTAAGGCTGCCATGAACGACTCTGACTTCGCAGGCGAGAACGATTACGTTAAGAACGCTGCTATGAAGGGCATGACATCCTACATCGCAGAGTTCACACTCAAGGGCTGCACTGCTGACTTCGGCAATGCTCCTGAGCTCGTTGCATTCCTTTCCGGTTCTCCCG
>JAZTXZ010000044.1:0-10583 GCA_045636685.1 Candidatus Avispirillum sp.
GTCCTTCCGGATGCGGTAAGACAACAACACTTCGTATGATCGCAGGTCTTGATGAAATTTCCGAAGGCGAACTCTTCATCGGCGACAAGCTGGTTAACGACGTTGCTCCTAAGGACAGAGGTATCGCGATGGTATTCCAGAACTACGCTCTGTACCCCCACATGACTGTGTTTGATAACATGGCATTCGGTCTTAAGCTCCGCAAGACTCCCAAGGAGGAGATCAAGCGCCGCGTTGAAGAGGCTGCAAGAATCCTCGACATCACTCACCTTCTCGACAGAAAGCCCAAGGCTCTGTCCGGTGGTCAGAAGCAGCGTGTTGCTCTCGGCCGTGCAATCGTTCGTAAGCCCATGGTATTCCTTCTTGACGAGCCTCTCTCAAACCTTGACGCGAAGCTTCGTGCAACCATGAGAACCGAGCTTACAAAGATCCACCAGAGAATCGGTACAACATTTATCTACGTAACACACGACCAGACTGAGGGTATGACAATGGCTACCAGAATCGTAGTTATGAAGGACGGTCTTATCCAGCAGGTAGATACACCTCAGATGCTTTATGATGAGCCTATCAACCTCTTCGTTGCAGGCTTTATCGGCACACCTCAGATGAACTTCGTAGAGTGCGAGATCGAGGCAGACGGCAACGACCTCTTCCTCAACTTCGGCACATCTTCCGTAAAGCTTCCCCCCGAGAAGGCAAACAATCCTCTTGTTCGCGACTACATCGGCAAGGAAGTTATCATGGGTATCCGTCCTGAGTGTATCCATGACGATGAGGAGTCCCTCGCAGCTATGCCCGGCGGCGTAATCGAGGCAGACGTAGAAGTAACAGAGCTTATGGGTTCTGAGATCTTCCTTTACCTCACCAGCGAAGAAAACAAGTTTGTTGCTAAGGTATCTAACCGCTCCAAGGCAAGAGCAGGTGACGTTATCAAGGTTGCTCTCGATGCATCCAAGATCCACCTCTTCGATAAGGATACTGAGCGCTTTATCATTCACTAATTTAAAACAGTTAGACAGGCGCACTTCGCAAGAAGTGCGCCTTTTTGTTCATTCTTCGTTCATAATGCAGTTTTAACAGGTAAAAGCTCCGTTTTTCGGTAAAAACCAAAAGATTTGGGCAATGTTTTGCAATTTTGGGTATATTTTTGTTGCAAATTAACATTGCATTTTGAAAATTAATGTATTATAATATCTTCATTATTGTCGCGCTGTGTTACACTTGTGCCAATAATACTGAAGCTGATAGATTTTATCCGGCAAATAAAGATCAGGCGGTAGTATAATGAATACAAAAACATTGTTTTATATATTGAAGAGAATATTGCTGGCACTTCTCACCGTATGGGTAGTTATTACGATCACATTTTTCGTAACACGACTTGTTCCCGGCGGACCCTTTATGGGAGAGAAGGCTATCTCTCAGGCTGCAATGGATGCCCTCGAAGCGAAATACGGCCTTGATAAGCCTGTTTTTGAGCAGTATGTTACATACCTTAAGGATATAGTCACCGAATTTGATTTTGGACCTTCTCTTAAGCAGAGAGGCCGTGAAGTTATAGATGTAATTTCAGACGGTATGCAGGTTTCTGCAAAGCTCGGTCTCACTGCGGCATTTTCTGCCCTTGCAGCCGGTGTAGTCCTTGGTGCTGTAGCGGCTCTCAACAGAAACAAGTTTATTGACAGAGTAATAATGGTAATAACAACGGCGTTCGTATCTATGCCATCATTTATTATGGGAACATTGCTGCTTTTGTATTTTGCAGTAAAGCTTCAATGGTTCCCGGCAAACGGATCCACCCCTGAGGGACTTATTCTTCCCATTATAACTCTTGCTCTTTATCCTATGGCATATATCACCCGTCTTACCAGATCCTCCATGCTTGAGGTTCTCGGTCAGGACTATATCAGAACAGCTAAGGCAAAGGGCGTTTCTCAGGCTAAGATAATCTTCGGTCATGCTCTCAAGAATTCTCTTATCCCTGTAATTACATATTTCGGACCTATGCTTGCATATATCGTAACAGGTTCTCTCGTAGTTGAGAAGATCTTTGCGGTTCCCGGCATCGGCCGTGCGTTTGTAAACAGTATCACAGGCCGTGACTACCCCCTTATCATGGGTACAACAATCGTTCTTGCGGCTCTCATCGTTATAATGAACCTTGTAAGTGACATACTCTATAAGGTGGTAGACCCCAGAATCACCTTCGAATAATAAAGAAGGAGGAACATATATATGAAGAAGAAAATGCCTTTTAATTTCCACGTTGATCTGGAATCCTTCATTCCCGCAACGGCAGAAGAAAAAGAATATATGGTGAAGATGCGTCCCTCCTCCACATTCCTTAAGGATGGTATCAAGCGTCTTCTTAAAAATAAAATCGCAACTATCAGCTTTTTCGTTGTAGTTATAATCGCACTTGCTTCCATTATCATTCCTATGGTATGGCCCTATTCCTATGAGCAGCAGCTCGGTATCACTCCCGGTCAGCCTGTTGACGGTTCTTATAAGAACCTTGCTCCTTTCGAATACGGTGAAACAGAGCAGGAAAAGATAGAGGCCGGCGAAAAGGTATTCCCCCATATCTTCGGAACAGACTCTGCAGGCCGAGACTACTTTATCCGTGTAGTATACGGAACAAGAATCTCCCTTGCAGTAGGATTTTTCGCAAGTATCATCGTTCTTATCATTGGTGTAACCATCGGTTCTATTGCAGGCTACTGCGGCGGCAAGGTTGACCTTGTTATAATGAGAATAGTAGATATTATCTATTCCTTGCCCGATATGCTTATGGTAATCCTTCTTGCGGCAGTGCTTAATACAGCCCTTACCGCAGTTATTGAGGGTACAGTCTTTGAAAAGCTCGGTACAAATATTATCAGCCTTTTCATCGTATTTGCTCTTCTTTATTGGGTATCCATGTCCCGTCTTATCCGCGGACAGATCCTCTCTCTCCGAGAGCAGGAGTACGTGCTTTCTGCCCGTGCTACAGGCGCTAAGGGTGGCTGGATCATCAAGAAGCACCTGCTTCCCAACTGTATCAGCGTAATCGTAATTTCCACAGCGCTCCAGATCCCCAGCGCTATCTTTACAGAGAGCTATCTTTCCTTCCTTGGCCTCGGTGTAAACGCACCTATGCCTTCCCTTGGCTCTCTTGCATCCGATGCCCTTAACGGTATCAGATCCTACCCCCATCTTCTTTTGATTCCCGCAATCGTCATTTCGCTTATCGTTCTTTCCCTCAACCTTTTCGGTGACGGTCTGCGCGATGCATTTGACCCCAAGCTTAAGAACTAAGGAGGAGAAAAGAAAATGTCACTTCTTGAAGTAAAAGATCTCAGAACCTCCTTTTTTACCCCCGCAGGTGAAGTTAAAGCGGTAAACGGTGTTTCATTCTTCCTTGACCACGGAAAGGTACTCGGAATCGTTGGTGAGTCCGGATCCGGTAAATCCGTAACAGCATATTCTATTATGCAGATCCTTGCAAGCACAGGTAAGATCGTCGGCGGCTCCATAAAGCTCAACGGCGAGGAGCTTGTAGGCGCAGGTGAAAAGGTAATGAAAACAGTTCGAGGCAATAAGGTGTCCATCATTTTCCAGGACCCTATGACCAGCCTTAACCCCACATATACCATCGGTCACCAGCTCATGGAGGCTATCACTCTCCATACAAACAGAAACAGAAAAGAAGCAAGAGCAAGAGCTATTGAAATGCTTGAGCTCGTTAACGTAAACGAGCCTCTCAAGCGTATGAAGCAGTATCCCTACGAGCTTTCCGGCGGTATGCGCCAGAGAGTTATGATCGCTATGGCCCTTGCCTGCGAGCCCGATATCCTTATTGCAGATGAGCCTACAACAGCTCTTGACGTTACTATCCAGGCTCAGATCCTTGAGCTTATGAAGTCTCTTCAGGAAGAGCTCGGCATGGCTATCATCATGATCACTCATGACCTTGGCGTAGTTGCTCAGATGTGTGATGAGGTAATCGTAATGTATGCAGGTTCCATTTGTGAGCAGGGAACAGCAGACGAGATCTTCTATAATCCCAAGCACGAATATACAAAGGGACTTATGCGCTCCATTCCCACCCAGAACACAGCGGGACAGAAGCTGCAGCCCATCACAGGTACTCCCATCGACCTTCTCAATATGCCTAAGGGATGCCCCTTCGCTCCCAGATGCGATGCGGCTATGAAGGTTTGTATCCATCATCCCGGTCCCTTCATGCAGATCAATGAGGACCATGCAGCAAGATGCTGGATGAACGTAAAGGATGCGCTTGAGGCAGGCGAGATCGAGCCTGTTTTCGAAGCTGAGAAAGGCGGTAATGAATAATGTCTGAAAAGAATAACACTCCGCTTATCGAAGTCAAAAACTTAAAGCAGTATTTTAATATCAATGTTGGTGCGTTCAAGACTAAGCCCTTAAAGGCTGTTGACGACGTTTCATTCACTATCAATAAGGGTGAAACTCTCGGTCTTGTAGGTGAGTCCGGTTGCGGTAAGACTACCGTAGGCAGAACTATCCTTCACCTTTATAAGCCCACAGCAGGTGAGGTGTTCTATAACGGCACCCCCATTAAGACAAAGGCACAGATCAAGGAATTCCGTAAAAAGGCAACAATGGTTTTCCAGGATCCCTATTCCTCTCTTAACCCCAGAATGACAGTATCCGATATCATCGGTGAACCCCTTGACGTTCATAAGATGTATAAGGATAAAAAGGAAAGAGAAGAGAGAATCCTCCAGCTCATGAGCGAGGTTGGCCTTAACTCCGAGCATGCTTCCAGATATGCCCATGAGTTCTCCGGCGGTCAGCGTCAGCGTATCGGTATCGCCCGCTCTCTTGCCCTCAATCCCGACTTTATCGTATGTGATGAGCC
Organism: Candidatus Avispirillum sp.; assembly: GCA_045636685.1. GTDB lineage: Bacteria > Bacillota > Clostridia > Oscillospirales > CAG-272 > Avispirillum. Next base: position 4,886 of record JAZTXZ010000044.1, read on the forward strand.
TGTTTCCGCTCTGGACGTTTCCATTCAGGCACAGGTTATCAACATGTTCGATGAGCTTCAGGAGAAAAAGGACCTCACTTATCTCTTCATCGCTCACGACCTTCTTGTTGTCCGTCATATCAGTGACAGAATCGCGGTTATGTACCTCGGTAAGATGGTAGAGCTTGCAGATGCGGATGAGATCTATAACAGACCTCTTCATCCCTATTCTCAGTCTCTCCTTTCCGCAGTACCTGTTCCCGATCCCAAGATCGCAAGAGCAAACCAGCGTATCGCCCTTACAGGCGATATCCCCAGCCCTCTCAACGCTCCCTCAGGCTGCCCCTTCCGCACACGTTGCCGCTATGCAACAGCCCAGTGCGCCGAGGAGGTTCCCGAGTTTAAGGAAGTTTCCAAGGGCCACTTCGTAGCTTGTCATAATATTGACAAGATCAACTAATGTTTGCAAGCCGAAAGGCTTAAATAAAAACGAAAAAAATATTTTGAGAAAGGAAAAAATCTCATGAAAAAGTTTTTAGCAATCCTCCTTGCAGGCGCTATGCTTCTTTGTCTTGTTGCTTGCGGCGATGCAGGCAAGACCGATAAGGGTGACAAGGGAGACAAAGCTGAAGCAACATCTATGGCAGTATGCCTTGCTTCTGAGCCTGACACAATCGACCCTGCCCTCAACTCCGCAGTTGATGGCGCAACAATGGTTTCCCACCTCTTCTCCGGCCTCGCTAAGTGGGCTCAGGATAAGGATGGTAACCTCGTTATCGTAGCTGATGCAGCTAAAGAGCTGACTGAAGGCGTAGTAAACGATGACGGCACAGTTACTTACACCTACACACTTAAGGACGATCTTAAGTGGTCCGACGGTAAGGCTGTAACAGCTGCTGACTTCGTATTCGCATGGAACCGTGCTGCTTCCACAGACCTCGTAGCTGACTATGGCTACATGTTCGAGGTTGTTGACGGCTATGCTGATATCTGGGCTACAGATGACGAAGGCAACTACGTAAATCCCGATGCAAAGCTCAACTGTAAGGCAGTTGACGACAAGACAATCGAGATCACTCTTGCAAACGCAGTAGCATACTGGAACGAGCTTCTCGCATTCCCCACCTACTTCCCCGTACGTGAGGACGTAGTTAAGAACGAGAACTGGGCAACAGATCCCTCCACATACGTATGTAACGGTGCATACAAGATCTCTGAGTGGGAGCACAACTCTGTAATCGTGCTCGCAAAGAACGAGAACTATCACGATGCTGACGCAGTTAAGATGGACGTTATTGAGTTCTACCTCTCCGACGACTCCAACAACATGCTCGCTAACTTCGAGAACGGCGCATGGCTCCTTATCGATGACGTTCCTACAAACGAGATCGCAAACCTCAAGGATGCATATCCTGAAGAGTTCGTAGTAGCAGGTCAGATCGGTACATACTACGTTAACTGGAACGTAAACGAGAACATTCTTCCCGCATCCTCCAAGCTCACAGGCGTTGAAGCTGAAAAGGCAATGGCTGAGATCAGAAGCGCTATCGGCCTTCTCTACGACCGTAACTATATCGTAGAAGAGATCGGTCAGGCTGGTCAGGTTCCTGCTCCCGGCTTCGTAGCAATGGGTATGACAGACGCTGACGGTTCCGAATTCTACAAGAACTCCGGCGACAGCAAGGATTACGACGGTTACTACGACGTATCCAAGGACGCTATCAAGTCCAACTTCGATTCCGCTATCGAAACACTTAAGAAGTACTACACATGGGACGGCGAGAAGTTCACAGACTTCCCCACCATCACATACCTCTACAACACATCCGACGCTCACAAGCTCATCGGTGAGTACCTCCAGTCCGCTCTCGCAGCAGTTGGTATCAACATGCAGCTTGAGAACCAGGAGTGGGCAACATTCCTTAACACACGTAAGGAAGGCGACTACTCTGTAGCACGTAACGGCTGGCTCGCAGACTACAACGATCCTATCTGCTTCCTCGATATGTGGACAACAGTTTCCGGTAACAACGACGTTCAGTATGGTAAGGGCGCTCACAAGGATCTTGCTATGTACAACCTCGACCTTACAGAGTATGGTATCGACGTTAAGGTTGAAAACGGCACATGGGCACAGACATATGATGTTCTCATCGCTGAGATCAAGGCTTGCACAGATAACGACACACGTTATGCTCTCATGCACATCGCTGAGGATATGCTCATGGCAACAGGTGCTATCACACCTCTCTACTACTACACAGACATCTACATGGTAGATGAGTCCGTTGAGGGCTTCTTCTCTAACCCCCTTGGATACAAGTACTTCATGTACTGTGAGATCGCTGACTAATAAAAAGCTCAAGTGATACTCAGAGCCACCTGCAACGCAGGTGGCTCTTTTTTTGCGTCGCACATTCAAATCGTGGTTGTAGGGGGGATGCAAAGGACTTTTTTGTAAAAAAGTCCTCTGCACGTCCTTCCTAAAACATAGTCGATACGCGGGCATAAAGAAACCAATAATTATAGGATATCCCGCTCGTTCAGACTTTGCAAAAGCAAAGTCCCAAGTATAGACTAAACTATAAGGACGGTTCGATACACTCACCTCGATACTCTCCTTGTTTTAGTTACTTCGTAGAAAAAACGATATTCAATCGTTTTTTCTTCCTCATCCCAAAAAACTTTAAAAAGGAGTTATATAAATTCGGGTTTGTCGGGGAGAGTACGGTCGCCTTTTTGGAAAAAAGCTCCGCAAAAAACTTTAAACATTATTCAGTAAAGAGCGCTAAAGCTCTCTTTACTGAATAATTAAAAGCCCCACGGGGCTTTTATTCAAATAAGTAACATCCCTTCTCGACAAACCCGAATTTGAAAAAAGAGAGAGATTTATTCCTTATGTCGGTTTCTTGACAAAGCAGGGAATGAATAGTATAATCAAAGGGTAATTTGATTTTAGAGGTATACTATGAATATAATGAATAATACGAAATACGAAAAGATCTTTGAGTATTTTTATCTTCTTTCCTCCGTGCCTCACGGCTCGGGAAACACAAAGCAGATCAGCGATATTTGTGTCAACTTTGCAATTGAGAACGGACTTCGTTATTATAGAGATGACCTTAATAACGTGGTTATCTACAAGGATGCCAGTGAGGATTGCAAGGACAAGGCTCCCGTTATCCTTCAGGGCCATCTTGATATGGTTTGCGCAAAGGATCCCGACTGCACGCTTGATATGGAAAAGGAAGGACTTATCCTTGAAAACGACGGTGAGTGGCTTTGGGCCCGCGGCACCTCTCTTGGAGGCGATAATGCTATCGCAGTTGCCGCAACTATGGCAATACTTTCCGATAAGAACCTTTCACATCCGCCCATTGAGGCTGTATTTACCGTTGATGAGGAAACAGGCATGGACGGCGCAACAGCTCTTGATACGTCAATTCTTAAAGCAAAGAGACTTATAAATCTTGACTCCGAGGAGGAAGGCATATTCACAGCAGGGTGTGCCGGCGGAGCAAGAGTTAACTGCTCTCTTGATTTTGAGCGTCTTCCCCTTCCCGCAGAGGGCTATAGCCGTTTTGCTGTTACAATAAACGGACTTGTGGGCGGACACTCAGGTGTTGAGATCCATAAGGGCAGAGGAAGCTCAAACAGACTTATGAGCAGAATGCTTTATGATATTTCCGAAAGAATGCCTCTTTATCTTGTATCCCTTGAGGGTGGAAAACTTGATAACGTTATACCCGGCGAAACCGTGGCTGTCGTTGCTGTCAGAAGCGATGATGCGCTGGAGTTTGTGTCTGTTGTGAACGATTATGCAAAAATCTATAAAAACGAGCTTTCTTCTACAGATCCCGATGTAACAGTTTCTGTTAAGAGATCCGATGATTGCACATTATGCGTTAATCAGTCCGGAACAAAAAGACTTCTTACAGTTCTTTTCACAGTGCCTTATCATGTTCAGGAGATGAGTGCCGATGTTGAGGGACTTGTGCAGACATCACTTAACATGGGTGTTCTGAAGCTTTGTGAAAATGAGCTTAACTTCAGCTTTGCGGTTCGTTCTTCTGTTGCAACTCAGAAGGATGAGCTTATAAGGAGAGTCCGCGCTCTTGTGGAATTTGCGGGAGGCAGTGTATCCGTTCACGGAGATTATCCCGGCTGGCAGTATGCTAAGGAGTCTGCACTTCGAGATACGGTACTTGCATCATATAAAAAGCTTTCCGGAGAAGAAGGTCAGGTTATCGCAATCCATGCAGGCCTTGAGTGCGGTCTCTTTATCGAGAAGATCCCCGGGCTTGATTGCATTTCCTTCGGCCCCGACCTGAGAGACGTCCATTCCACCCGTGAAAGACTGAACATTCCCTCGACGTGCCGTATGTACGATCTTGTTTGCGAGATTCTTTCAAATCTGGAATAAATCAGCGCAGGAATTTCTTTGCTTTATTTAAAAGGGAAGTACCAAAGCAGCTTCAAACTGAAAAAGAAGACAAAAAACAAAAATCCCGCAGGACATGGCCCGGGGAAATTTTCCGGCAATATTTGAACTGACGATTTATAAAGTTTTTGGAGTGCAGAGCCTTCTAAAAAGGTTCTGCATTTTTTTAGTTTTGCACTGTCTCTCTGGAAGAAAGTAAGCATTGACAGCGCTGTGAAGGGGTGATAAAATTAATGTATATAAAAAGGACGGTATACTATTATGATATATAAAAACGTAACTGAGCTTATCGGTAAAACTCCTCTGATGGAGCTTTCAAATTATTCCTCAGAGCTGGGCATAGATGAGCCGATCCTTGCAAAGCTTGAGTATTTTAATCCCGCGGGAAGCGTAAAGGACAGAGTTGGCGCCTTTATGATATCGGAGGCTGAGCGCGAGGGAAAGATCGGTGAGGGAAGCGTTATAATCGAGCCCACAAGCGGTAACACCGGTATCGGTATTGCTGCTGTTGCGGCATCTAAGGGATATAGAGTTATTATCGTTATGCCCGATACAATGTCTGTGGAGCGCAGAAAGCTTATCGGCGCATACGGAGCGGAGATAGTATTGACTGACGGCTCTCTGGGAATGAAGGGCGCAATCGAGAAGGCGGAGGAGCTGGCAAGGGATATCGAAGGTGCTGTAGTGGCAGGTCAGTTTGTGAACCCCGCTAACCCTCTTGCTCATTATAAAACAACGGGCCCTGAAATATGGGAAGATACTGAGGGCAGTGTCGATGTTTTCGTTGCAGGTATCGGAACCGGCGGAACTATCACCGGCGTGGGCAGATATTTAAAGGAAAAGAATCCCGATATAAAGATAATCGGAGTAGAACCCTCAGGCTCCCCCTTTCTTTCCAAGGGAGAATCAGGTTCTCACGGCCTTCAGGGTATAGGAGCCGGATTCAAACCTGAAATACTTGATCTTACTGTAGTTGATGAAATAATCACTGTAAGCGAAAAAGAGGCATATCTTGCAGAAAAGGTTCTTGCTACGAAGGAGGGTATTCTTGTGGGAATAACATCGGGTGCCGCAGTATACGCTGCAAGCATTCTTGCTTCCCGTGAAGAATATAATGGCAAAAAGATAGTAGCTCTTCTCCCCGATACGGGAGAAAGATATCTGTCTACTCCTATGTTTGAGTGATGCTGGCTTTTCAAAATCGGATAAGTTAAAATCAAAGGCAAACAAACCTGAAAAGTATAATATATTAAAAACTCCCTGCAACCGCCGAAAGCC
>JAZTXZ010000045.1:0-11224 GCA_045636685.1 Candidatus Avispirillum sp.
CCCTTGTCGTAGATTCTCTGGCTCTCGAAGAAGATAACGGGGTCAGTACCGTTAAGAGCTGCTGCCATAAGACCCTTAGCATCGTAAGGAGTGGAGGGGAAGCATACCTTAAGACCGGGGATGTGAGCACAGAGTGCTGTCCAGTCCTGAGAGTGCTGAGCACCGTACTTGGAACCAACGGATACACGAACTACTACGGGCATCTTGAGGATACCTGCAGACATGGACTGCCACTTGGAGAGCTGGTTGAAGATCTCGTCGCCTGCACAGCCGATAAAGTCAGCGTACATAAGCTCAACGATAGCGCGGCCGCCTGCCATTGCATAACCAACGGAGGAACCTACGATAGCAGCCTCGGAAATGGGAGAGTTGAAGAAGCGGTGGTAGGGAAGAGCCTCTGTAAGACCGCGGTAAACTGCGAATGCGCCGCCCCAGTCACGGTTGTCCTCACCGTATGCGATGAGAGTGGGATCCTCGTAGAACTTGTCGTAGATAGCCTCGAAGATACCGTCACGAACGCCGTACTGCTTGATCTTGGGGATAGCCTTGCCGTTTTCGTCGAATGCGTATCTTGCCTTTGTAGCAAGCTGCTTAACTCTGGGGTTCTCTTCCTTGGGAGCGAGAACGTCGGGCTCGCGCTCGGGATCCATGGAAGGCTTATGCTCGTTGGAGAACATAATGGAGGAGATCATATCGGGAGTCTTGTCAAGATCCATTCTGGGAGAGATCTCGAGATCTACTGCCATCTTGCAGATCTTAGTTGTTCTTCTGATGATATCCTCTTCGATTGCTGCAAACTCATCGTCTGTAGCGATGCCGCCCTCTACCATCTTTCTGCGGTATGCAGCGATGGGGCAGTTAGCTGTCCACTCTTCGATCTCCTCAACGCTTCTGTATGTGGAGGAGTCAGAGGGGGAGTGACCGGATACACGGTATGTTGCAACCTCGAGAAGTGCGGGACCCTTGCCCTCAACGAGAAGCTGCTTCTTACGTGTTGTAGCATCAATTACTGCGAGAGGATCGTAGCCGTTAACCTTCTCTGCGTGGAGGTTTTCGGGGTTGAAGCCTGCACCGAGACGAGCTGCGATATCCCAGCCCATGGTCTCGCCCTTTGTCTGGCCGCCCATGCCGTAGAAGTTATTGAATACGTTGAAGAGGATGGGCATACCGCCGTCGGAGTACTTGCCGTCCATGCCCCAGAGCTTTGTGATCTGGTCCATTGTGGACATGTTGAGTGCCTCGAGAACGGGGCCACGGCCGAGAGCGCCGTCACCGCTATTTGCGATTACGATACCCTTCTTGTGGTTAGATCTCTTATAGAGAGCTGCACCGAGAGCAACGGGAGCAGCGCCACCAACGATTGCGTTGTTGGGGAAAATACCGAAGGGGAAGAAGTATGCTTGCATGGAGCCGCCGAGACCACGGTTGAAGCTTGTGGTACGAGCGAAGATCTCTGCAAGAGCACCGTAGAGAAGGAAGTCGATAGCGAGGTCCTTTACGTTACCCTTCTTATCTGCGTCCTGTCTGGGCTCAACAACGGAAAGGATGTTTCCGCCGAGGAACTCCTTCATGATGTCGTAAAGTTCTTCCTCTGTAAGCTTGTAGATAGAGGAAAGACCCTTAGCGAGGATCTCACCGTGAGAACGGTGGGAGCCGAATGTAAAGTCGTTGATATCGAGGCAGTATGCCTGACCTACTGCAGATGCCTCCTGACCGATGGAGAGGTGAGCAGGGCCGGGGTTGTTGTACTCAACGCCGTTGTAAACAGACTTTGTCTTGATCTCGTTGAGCATTGTCTCGAACTCGCGGATGATTCTCATGTCGCGATAGATGCGGAGGAAGTCTTCCTTAGTGTAGATCTTCTTCTCGTCATCGAGAGATGCGCTGTACTGACAGAGGGGAATTGCGTCGATGTTAAGGAAGCCCTTTTCAAAAGCTTTTTCGGGGCTTATGTACTGACTCTTAGGCATTGTATTTTTTACCTTTCGTTATAATTATTTAATCATGAACATACCCTCACGGATGACCTCGCAAACCGTGGGATGAGGGAATACGATTTTCTGAACGTCCTTGAAGCGGCGCTGTTCAGCTACCATGATAGCCGCACCGTAGATGATCTCGGATGCATAGGAGCCGATCATGTGAACGCCGAGGATTGTGCCGTGGTCTGCATCGGTAACGATCTTAACGATACCGTCGCCGCCCTCGACCTCAGCGATATATCTGCCGCTGTAGCGAAGGGAAACAGTTTCTTCCTTTGCGTTGATGCCGAGCTTCTTTGCAGACTCGAGAGTTTCACCAACAGTTCCGATCTCGGGCTTTGTGTAGATAACTGCGGGGATAGCGCGGTAGTCAACTGAGTCCTTAATGCCGAGCATATCGTTAACAGCAGCCTCACCCTCGCGGTAAGCTGTGTGAGCAAGCATGCTCTTTCCGTTAACGTCGCCTGCAGCCCAGATTCCGGGAACGCTGGTTCTGCCGCACTCGCTTGTAACGATTGCGCCGCGCTCGAGCATTACGCCCATAGCCTCAAGGCCGAGATTTGCAGTTCTTGCACGTCTGCCTGTGGAAACGAGGATCGTATCGCAGTCGAGCTTGATTGTCTCGTCGCCCTTCTTGCATTCAACAACACCTGCGCCGCTCTTGCCGCTTACCTTGCAAACGCCTGCACCGAGAAGGAACTTGATACCCTTCTTTTCCAGGTTCTTCTGAAGAATTGCGGAAATCTCACGGTCTGTGGGACCTGCGATCTTATCGAGCATTTCAACAACTGTAACCTCAGTGCCGATTGTTGCAAAATAGGAAGCCATCTCAAGACCGATAACGCCGCCGCCGATAACGCAGAGCTTCTTCGGTACAGTTCTGAGATCAAGGATCTCACGGTTTGTTGTTGCAAGACCCTCTGCTACTGCCTCGCGAAGACCGGGGATGGGGGGAACAGCAGCCTCACTGCCTGTGCAGATGAGAAGCTTTTTCGCTGTAAGCTTTTCCTCGCCGCCCTCTACTGTAAAGCCCTCGGGGCCTTTACCTGTGATCTTAGCGGTTGCAGTAACGACTTTAACCTTTGCGCCGCGCATCTTTGCGCCAACGCCTGAAACAAGAGTCTTAACGACCTTGTCCTTTCTGTCAACCACCTTTGCGTGGTCGATAGCAGCACCGGAAACGGTTACGCCGAATGCATCGCCGTGGAGTGCTGTTTCATATATCTTTGCAGAATTGAGAAGTGTCTTTGTGGGGATGCAGCCCTCGTTGAGGCAAACACCGCCGAGAGCTCTCTCCTCGAAGAGAGCAACGGACATGCCTGCGTGAGCCGCTCTTTCAGCCGCATTGTAGCCGCCGGGACCTCCACCGATAACTATAAGATCGTATACCATTCTGACCTCCGATTACTTAGCGAGAAGGAGGGAGAAGTTTTCAAGCGCTGTGCAGAGGTCCTTAAGGAACTTTGCAGCGGGAGCGCCGTCAACTGCTCTGTGGTCGAATGTAAGGGAGAGACCCATTGCGGGGTATACAGTACCGTCAGCCTTCAGTCTGTTAGTAACGGCGCAAACGCCGAGAATAGCAGTCTGAGGAGGATTGATAACGGGAGTAAAGCTCTCGATGCCGAGGGAGCCGAGGTTTGTAACTGTGAAGGAGCCGCCGGACATTTCGTCGGGAGTGAGAGCGCCCTCGCGAGCCTTAGCTGCAGCAGCCTTTGTTGCCTTTGCGAAATCAGCAAGAGAGAGTGTGTCTGCCTTGAAGATTGTGGGAACGAGAAGACCGCGGTCGGTATCTACTGCCATGCCAACGTTTGCGTGCTTGTAGAGACGCATTGTGTTGTCAACGAGAGTAGCATTGAGAGTGGGGTGGTTAAGAAGTGTACGGGAAACTGCGTACATAACCATATCGTTGATGGAGATCTTGCCGAGACCCATAGCCTCGCCGCCTGCCTTGAGAGTCTTTCTCCACTCCATAAGAGCGGTAGCATCAAAGGAAGCATTGAGAGTGAGCTGAGCCATTTCGGAGAGGGAAGCGTGCATGCTTCTTGCAATTGCACGGCGGATACCGGACATGGGAACCTCTTCGTATTCAGCCTCAACAACTGCGGGAGCTATAGCTACTGCAGGAGCATCTGCCTCTGTTGCGGGAACTACTACGGGTGCCTTGCCGCTAAGGAAGTCCTCAACTGCTGCGATCGTTGCAGTCTTGCCTGCATCGAGAGCTGCATTGATGTCGCGCTCGATGATTCTGCCGTGGGGGCCTGTGGGAACTACTGCTGTCATGTCAACGCCTGACTTGAGAGCGAGAGCCTTTGCTCTGGGGGAGATCTTGATTCTCTCACCGGCAACAGCCTCGGTAGCTGTGGAAACGGGAGCGATGATCTCAGCCTTTTCCTCCTTAGCCTCCTCCTTAGCTTCCTCTGCTGCGGGAGCGCTTCCTACGAGAGCGGAAATATCCTCGCCCTCATTACCGATGATACAAACTGTATCAAGGCAGGGAACAACGTCTCCTTCTTCGCAGAGAACAGCAAGCATAGTGCCGGAGAAAAGAGATTTTTCATCAAAGGCAGACTTGTCAGTCTCGTAGGAGAAGAGGATATCGCCCTCCGCTACGGAGTCGCCTTTTTTCTTATGCCACGTAGTGATAATGCAGGATTCAACACTCTGACCCTGACGGGGCATAATGACGGGATTTGCCATACTGATCATTCCTTTCGTGTATGTATAATTTAATTAATTACGTTACCAAATAGGCGTAAAACCATACTACCCCTATTTTTACAAATAATATTATATCACCATTAAGTGGGGATGTCAATGAATAATGAATAATGAAAAATGAAGAATGAAAAATTAAGGAAAATTTCCGCAAAAGCGGAAATTTCATATTATCATAGTGGAGGTGCCCCTCTCCCGCCATCTGCACACGATGCAAACGAAAACGTGATGCACCAACATACGCAAAAGCTACACAAACACAAAGCCTCCCCTTGCGAGGGGACGGGGACCGCGGCGGGGGACCCCGAAAGGGAGCTTGCGAGCTTTTGGGGGTCCTCGCTAGCGGTGGAAGGGTAGTAGCGAACGATTTAGGCGAACGTTCCGTCTATAGAAGTGGCGTTGGCTTTAATCAAACCTACTACCCCACCACCACCTTTATATTTAAGATTAGCTCTGCCTCGCACTTTGTGCGAGGTTGTGAGAGCAACTAAACTGCAAGTTTAGACTAACTGTATCTCGAACAGTGGTCCCACGCCCCTCGCAAGGGGCGGATAGGTATACTCACGCCATCAGCACACGAAGCAGACGATAATTTGATGCAGAAGCAACCGCAAACGTTATCGACTGTCCTGATACAGACATAATGCTTAGCTGAAAATATCGTTTCGGCTCGCATGCAGATATTGGGTGGGTAATATCCTCCCTAGCGGTGTTGATATAGGTAATTTATTTTCATTTTTATTAAATGTTTTATCCAATATATTTCAATTGACTTTTGGATATGGTTTATATATAATAATTGTAAAGGTTTAAATGCAAAAGCGGATAGATTTTAATAAAGAGGCGGGAAAATGATTGTTCCCCGCCTCCTTTTGTGAAATATTCTCCGTCGCGCAGAAAGGAACTGTCAGATATGCGATTTCGACTTAACGGAATAACACTTCCGCATCTCAAGAAAACAAAGGGTATGTCTCCCGTAAAAATGGACGTGCCCAAAACTCTTTATTTCCCCATGCACCAGAATCTCGGTGCTCCCGCCGTGCCCTCAGTCAAGGTTGGAGACGAGGTTTTTGTGGGAACTATGATCGGCTCCGCCGGCGGCTTTGTCAGCTCCCCTGTATATTCCTCCGTTTCAGGCAAGGTTAAAAAGATTGAGGAGATCGTGCAGACAAGCGGCACATTCTCTCCTACCGTCATTATTGAGTCCGACGGACTTCAGACTCCTGACCCATCTATCGCTCCTCCCGCAGTCAGCGACAGAGAGAGTTTCCTCGATGCTGTTAAGGCTAGCGGCATCGTCGGTCTTGGCGGTGCAGGATTCCCCACAGCTGTAAAGCTTTCGGCGGACCCCGAAAAAATCGAGCACGTTATCATCAACGGTGCAGAGTGCGAGCCCTATATCACAAGCGATTCAAGAACCATGCTTGAGCGCGACGGAGATATTTGCGAGGGCATCGAGCTTCTCAGAAAATATCTCGGTGTAAAAAGCTTTATCATAGGTATTGAGAAGAACAAGCCCGAGTGTATCAAGAACATGGCAAAAACTGCGGGCAAGCTGGAGGGCGTAAAGATCGCCTCTCTTCCTGCTATCTACCCTCAGGGCGGCGAAAAGGTGCTTATCTATCACACAACGAAAAAGGTCGTTATGGAGGGTATGCTCCCCATTGACGTGGGCGTTATCGTTATCAACTGCACAACTCTTGCAGAAATTGCAAGATACGTCCGCACAGGTATGCCCCTCATTGAAAAGTGCATCACAGTTGACGGCTCTTGTGTAAAGGAGCCGGGGAACATCATCGTTCCTATCGGTGCTACTGCCGCTGACGTATTTGAGGCATGCGGCGGTCTCAAGGATGAGCCCGGTAAGGTCATCTACGGCGGCCCCATGATGGGTGTCTGCCTCGATTCTCTCGATGCCCCCGTCCTCAAGCAGACAAATGCTCTTCTTGCAATCAACAAGAAGGATGCGGCGCCCAAGAAGATGTCCAACTGTATCCGTTGCGGTGGCTGTACAAACACCTGCCCCTTCGGACTTGCTCCCGTTGCTATAGTAACGGCAAATGAGAAGGGCGATATGGAAGGACTTGCCGCGCTTAAAGTTAACCTTTGTATGGAATGCGGCTGCTGCAGTTATGTTTGCCCCGCTCACCGTCCTCTCGTTCAGCAGAATAAGCTTGCGAAGGCGGCGCTTAATGAATGGATAAAAGCTAATAAGGAAAAGGAGGAGAAAAAATGAACAAGCTGAATATCAATGTTTCTCCCCATATAAGAAGCGGAAATACAACTGCGGGCATAATGCTTGATGTTGTTATAGCAATGGTTCCTGCTCTTATCGCCGCTATATATTATTTTGGCTTCAGGGCTCTTTATATAACGGCTGTTTGTATTCTTTCCTGCGTTATCGGTGAGATGGCTTTCCAGCTCATAACGAAGCGCACTGTGACAATAGGCGACCTTTCCGCAGTTGTAACAGGCATGATACTTGCATTCAACCTCCCTGTTACCATTCCTGAGTGGCAGGCAATAATCGGTTCTCTTGTTGCTATCGTTGTTGTGAAACAGCTTTTCGGAGGAATCGGCTTTAATTTTGCAAATCCTGCGGGAACAGCACGCGTTATGATGCTTGTTGCATTTTCCGGAACAATGACAAACTGGACAGTTCCTCATCACACAGATCTCGTATCTACAGCAACTCCTCTTTCATACCTGAAGGAAGGTGAGCTTGAAGAGCTGCCCTCTGTTTTCAGTATGATAATAGGAGACCGTGCCGGCTCTATCGGTGAGACCTGCTCAATAGCTCTCGTTTTCGGATTTGTTTATCTTCTTTGCCGTAAGGTAATAACATGGCATATTCCCGTTATCTATATCGGAACTGCATTTGTGTTCTCATATTTTGCTATGGGACTTGATGCAACTGCTGCTGTATATCAGATACTTTCCGGCGGACTTATATTCGGTGCTGTTTTCATGGCTACCGACTATACAACAAGCCCTCCCACAGCGTGGGGCAAGGTGATATTTGCCGTCGGCTGCGGTGTTATCACAGTTGCTGTTCGCCTCTGGGGCTCAAATCCCGAGGGAGTTACATTTGCGATTCTCTTTATGAATATACTTACCCCCTATATATCAAGGCTTTGCGCTCACCGTGTCTTCGGTGCCGGTAAGTCTGTGAAGAAAAGTGCGTAAAGGAGGAGCTATATGAAGAATAATATTAAAAGCATTATTGTCCTTGGCTCCATCTGCCTTATAGTTGCAGTGCTTCTTGCGACGGTTAATTATATAACTGCTCCTATTATTGAAAGGAACGCAATGATAGCAGAGCAGGAGTCTCTGAGAGTGGTTCTTCCCGGAAGTGAGGTTTTTGAAGAGCTTGAGCTTTCTGAAAACATCCCCGCAACAGTAACGGGAATTTATGAGGAAACAAATAATAAAGGCTATGCTGTAACTGTTGAAACAACGTCTGACTATTCTCAGAATCCCATGACCTTTACCGTGGGTATCGACAGCGATGGAAAGATTTCAGGTATCGAGATCACAAATTATTCTGAAACCAAGGATTTCGGTTCCTATCCCGATACATTCATAGGCAAGGATTCAGCCCTTGAGGGCGTAGATATAACTGCCGGAGTAACATACAGCTCAGAGGCGTTCAAGGCAGCTGTCAAGGATGCCTTTGCGGCAATAGAGGAGGTGGCAGCGAAATGATGAAAGTCTGGAAAAACCTTTTTAAAGGAATAATACGCGAGAATCCCGTTCTTGTGCTTCTTCTTGGAACTTGTCCTACTCTTGCTGTAACAACAAATGTTAAGAATGCATTTGGTATGGGCCTTGCTGCTATGGCAGTCCTCATCGGTTCAAACCTGGTAATATCCCTTCTTCGTAACATTATCCCCGATAAAGTAAGAATCCCCAGCTATATAGTTATTATCGCAGGCTTTGTAACTGTGGTTGAAATGGTAATGCATGCGTTCATTCCTTCTCTTTATAATGCTCTCGGTGTGTTCCTTTCGCTTATCGTTGTAAACTGTATCATTCTTGGCCGCGCGGAGATGTATGCGTCCAAAAATAAAGTGTTTGATTCTGTTATCGATGCTGTCGGAATGGGCCTTGGATTTACCCTTGCGCTGTTCTGTATGGCCCTTATCCGTGAGGTGTTTGGTGCAGGCACATTTATGGGTATTGAGATCCCCGTGATTTCTGATTTCAAGGTGCCGATACTTCAGAATTCTCCCGGAGGATTTTTCGTATTCGGTTGCCTTATTGCTCTTGTTAATAAGCTTTTCAAGAGAGAACCCAAAAAAGAGTTCTCCTGCAAGGGCTGTCCATCTGCGGCTTTTTGTTCTGCTCAGAATAATGGCTGTCCTTCTCAGTCTGATGAAAAAAAGGAGAGTGAAGAAAAATGATCAAAAGTCTCATATATATTATCCTCACCTCTGTTCTCGTCAATAACTATGTGCTGACGAAGTTTCTCGGTATCTGCCCCTTCCTCGGAGTTTCCAAAAAGGTAGGTCAGGCGGCAGGTATGGGTATAGCAGTAACCTTCGTTATGATCCTTGCAACTGCGGTAACTCATCCTATATATTATCTGCTTCTTAAAGTTTTTAAACTTGAATATTTGCAGACGATAGTGTTTATCCTTGTTATTGCATCTCTCGTTCAGCTTGTTGAGATAATTCTCAAGAAGTATATTCCTGCGCTTCATAAATCCCTTGGAATATATCTCCCTCTTATCACAACAAACTGCGCTGTTCTCGGTGTTTGTGCAAATAATATCACAGACGGATACAGCTTTGTTGAATCTATGGCATCTTCCTTCGGATGCGGTCTCGGATTCCTTTTCGCAATGCTCCTCTTTGCGGGCGTTCGTCAAAAGGTAGAGGATGCAAATCCTCCCAAGTGCTTCAGAGGTGTGCCCATAACTCTTATTTCTGCGGCTATCGTTGCGTTGTCTTTTTCGGGCTTTGCCGGTATCGTTGAAACTCTGTTTGCATAATGGAGGTGGCAGCAAATGTTTGAAGCTATAATTACTGCCGCTGTTGCGGTAACTGCAATCGGCCTTGTTTGCGCTGTGGGACTTGTTATTGCGTCCATATTTATGTCTGTACGTGAAAATGAGCAGGAGAAGAGAATCAGAGAGTGCCTTCCCGGAGCGAACTGCGGCGCATGCGGATATTCCGGCTGCGATGGATATGCAAAGGCTCTGGCGGAGAATAAGGACGTAAAGCCTAATCTTTGTACTCCCGGAGGACATAAGGTTTCTGAAACACTTTCCGGGCTTCTCGGAGTTGAGCATGTGGCAACAGTTGAAATGGTTGCAACTGTACGTTGCTGCGGAGATTGTAATTCAACTGATAAAAAGGCGGTATACGCAGGCGTGGATACCTGCGCTGCGGCAAAAATGCTCCATGGTGGAGACGGAATGTGTAATTACGGCTGCCTCGGCAGAGGAGACTGTGCAAAGGCTTGTCCCCACGATGCTATCTGTATGGATAACGGCATTGCCAGAGTGGATTTCCGTAAGTGTATCGGTTGCGGCGTGTGTATGAAGAGCTGTCCCAATCATCTCATTCATATGATGCCCGATATTAAGCGTCAGGTAGTCGCCTGCCATAATAAGCAGAAGGGCGCTGTTGCAAGAAAGCTTTGCTCCAATGCTTGTATTGCCTGCGGTAAGTGCGTAAAGGTATGCACTGCGGAGGCGATCAGACTTAATAATAACTGTGCAACTATCAACTACGATAAGTGCACTTCTTGCGGTGAATGTGCAAAGGCTTGTCCCGTAGGATGTATAAGAACTGCGGACTATTCCGGAAAGCATAAATTCCCCGAGCGCGAATATCTCATTATATAATATGGAGGCACACTGTAATGGATAAAAAGAAACTGAGATACGACATTATCCTTGTTGCGGTGTGCCTTTTCGTATCCCTCACCCTCTGGGCGGTGATAACCCTGACCAAAAAGCCCGGTGACACCGTAGTGGTCACCGTGGGGGGAGAGGAATTTGGAAGATACTCTATTGATGAGGATGGGGAAGTGGTCATCGAAACAGATAAGGGCAAAAACGTTCTAACGATAAAGGACGGATATGCCGATATAACAGAAGCCACCTGCCCTGACGGACTTTGCGAAAAGCAAAGAAAGATCGATGAGTCAGGCGAAAGCCTTGTATGCCTCCCCAATAAGGTCACAGTGACCGTAATCGGCGGCGAAGGCGTAGATTTTGTTGGATGAGGTGTGGCTTCATGCCACGAGAAAACTAAAAAGAATGGCTATGGGTTTTGCCTGTAGCCATTTTTTAGTTAACAAAATAAAGCATTGTATAAATTCGGGTTTATCGGGGAGATTTCGTGGAAACTTTTTTATAAAAAAGTTTCCACACCTTTAAAAAACTTTAATAAGGGGAAAGGAAAAATTCTGGATTATCGAGGAAACGATATTGATATTTTGTAGGGGTCGACGTCTGTAGGAATGTTCCATTCCTACGATCGACCCGCTGCAAACGCAACAATATAGGTAAATGTTAG